>JACZYU010000140.1 GCA_022570935.1 Planctomycetota bacterium
CAATCCAAATAAGGTAGCTGCAACTTAGGTGTTAATGTTATTTTTGCCATTATATGTGAACTAATAGACAACGGCGACTTATGATATAATAAATCTTTTTACCATTCAAGGTAGAAATAAAAGAGTCAAAAGTTAAATAAAAAAGCAATACCATAATTAAATTTATTTTTGTTTAAAATTCTATAACTATTGAAATATTTAATCTTATAATACTATTTGTATTTATTACAATCGTTAATATACAGATTTAAGTTAAAATCTATTTTGCGGAGCAAATCAACCTGTCTACCGACAGGCAGGGAAGTTAGCGACTGAGCTAAGTTCTCTATATTCCCTTGATTTACATAAAAAAACTGCTAAAATTGCAACTAATCTCAATTCAACAACTTAAGGTATTGTAAACTATATAATTGTTAAAGATGGACTGTTATGACGAATGACACACAAAATTTCGAGAATGCTATTCTTGAATTGGAAAAACGTATTAACGAGCTACATAATGGCACAACGCAAGATGATTCGTCTGTTCAAATAAAAGAACTGGAAGAGCAGAAAACATCCCTTCAAAAAGAGATGTATTCCAATCTTGCACCCTACGAAATTGTAAAGATCGCACGCCATCCCCTCAGGCCGCCTGTATCTGATTACATAAAGATGATGTTTGATGATTTTACAGAACTACACGGAGATCGTAACTACGGAGACGATAAAGCCATAACCACAGGTTTTGGTAGTATTGGCGGCAAAAAAGTCTTGTTAATCGGTCAGCATAAAGGAAAAACGACAAAGGAGAGAATTGACTGCAATTTTGGCATGCCCAATCCTGAGGGATATCGAAAGGCGTTACTGAAAATGAAACTGGCAGAGAAATTTCATTTACCCATAATCACCCTGATCGACACGCCAGGAGCAAATCCTGATATAGGTGCAGAAGAGCGGGGTCAGGCGCATGCAATAGCCACAAACATTGCAGAAATGAGCAAGCTCAGAACCCCCGTAATATGTATTGTCATTGGCGAGGGCGGAAGCGGCGGCGCACTGGGAATAGGTGTGGGTGATAAATTCTCGATTCTTGAATATGCATACTGTTCCGTTATCTCACCGGAAGGCTGTGCGGCTATCCTGTGGAAGAGCAAAGATAATGCAGAGGAAGCTGCTACTGCACTAAAATTAACTGCAAAGGAATTGCTCAAACTGGGAATAGTAGATGAAGTAATTCCAGAACCAATAGGAGCAGCGCACAGTAATCCGAAAGAAATGGCTAAGACATTAAAGGAAATAATCGTTCGATATATAGAAGAACTCCAGGTAATACCTTTAGACAAATTAGTCGAGAAGAGATATAAAAAATACAGAAAGTTTGGCAGTTTTACAGGTGGAGAATAGACAGCAATTCAATGAGGAAACGCACAACTTTAATCTTACTCTTCCTGATTATTATACCATTCTCCGGTTTTAGCTTTTGCAAGGAAACGCCCGAAGTTGTATTGATAAAATTCTTAAAGGGTTTTTATTCAAACAATACTTAAAAAAAGCTGATGTTCCTATGGTCGAAGAAAGAGGGAACTTTACTTTGGTTAAAGAGGAAGGCAAGTGGAAGGTTCTTCTAAATCCAGAAAATAACAGACAGTAAGGACAATGTTGTGAGACAAATATTATTAGATATTGCAAAAAGAGTTAGTGTTAATGCTAATCAATTACAGAATGAGGTTGAGGAGTGGTTTAAGGGCAGATTTGAGAAGCTAACCAAAATCAAAGAAGCTTACCAGGAAACCAGTTCATGTACATACGAAAACCAATACACTCTTTTTGGTAAAGAGCGAGAGTATTTGATTGATTTACATAAGGAAATTCTGGAAGAAGGAAAGCACGAAACAGAAGACTTGAGAATTCTAATACAGAATATTTTCAACGACTATGATCAAGCAATCCGTAAATATCGTGGAATCATTCCCCTGGACTACTCCATACATATAATTCCCGACAAAGCCCATGCGGAAGAAGGCAGAGAAATCGAAGCAGAAATCCTACACTGCTTTCCATCAAATTGCAAAAGAGAAGAGATCACACAGCAAGTAACAGAAATCATTAAGCATATTCAAGAATCGTCCTTTTCTGATACACCAATCTGGATCAAGGTAACCCAACACAAAGAGAAATAATAGAAAACAAAATATGCCTGCATCCAATATGCTTAATCTCGCAATCCTTATCTCCGGCAGTGGGACAACACTCCAGAACCTAATTGATAAAACAAATGACAAAACTCTTAATGCCAACATTCAAATCGTGATTAGCAGCGCTTCGGACACTAATGGTACAAAGAGAGCCGAACAAAATAATATTCCTGTAGCCATTGTACAACGTAAAGGCTGTAACGACTCAGAAACTTTCAGTAACACAATAATAAACGAAATTGAAAAATATTCTGTAGACTTAATAATACTTGCCGGTTTCTTACACCTCTTTAAGATACCTGATAAATATACCGGCAAGGTAATGAACATCCACCCGGGACTAATTCCTTCTTTCTGCGGTAAAGGATATTATGGACATCACGTCCACGAAGCCGTTATTGAAAGTGGAGTCAAGATCTCAGGCTGTACTGTTCACTTTGTTGACAACGAGTACGATTGCGGACCCATTATAATCCAGAGAGTTGTTCAAGTACATGAAGATGACTCTCCGGAGACGCTTGCACAAAGGGTTTTTAAAGAAGAATGTATAGCATATCCCGAAGCAATAAACCTCTTTGCTGAAGGGAGATTAAAAATTGAGGAAAGAAAGGTCAGGATTTTAAACCAATAATTAAATTATGAAAAACAATAACACATCAAAAACCAGACAATATTCATTTTTACTTATCAAAAAACTTTTTATCATTTCAATAGTATGCCTGCTTATATTGCAGAAAAGCACTCCTTCCTCTGCAATCTCTATATTGACGGTTGAACCTTCAGTAATCGAACTTCAGAATCAAGCCTACTTTGATTTAAGGAGAGGTAAATTTCTTGAGGTTTTTAAGAAATGCGAAGAATTACTGACAATCAACAACAAGAGTACTCTCGCCTACGAACTACTGTGCGTTTCATATGCCGGAATCGGAAAATACGACAAGGCACAGGAACTGATTGAATCTTTAAAATACGTTCCCAAGGATTCATCGCTGTTACATCTAAGTAAAGGGATGATCTTACATTCCCAACAGAAATTTGATGAAGCAATTGCAGAGTGTCAAAGATCCGTAACCATAGACCAGGACAACCCCCTCGCATTCTATGTCATTGGCAGGATATATATAGACAAAAAAGAATTTGGTAAAGCTGAAGAGCACTTGAGGAGGGCCGTTGAAAAGGAACCGGAGCTTGCTGCGGCGTACACCGGCCTGGGCGTAAACTACCTGCTTCAAAGAAACATGGGCGAAGCCTTCAAAAACTATAATAAGGCGCTTGAAATCGATCAGGACGAACACATGGCACGAATGGGCCTTGCCACAATATTCATAGGATTAAAAGGCTACGAAAACGCTATAGAACAATATAACCTTGTAATCAAAAAGATGCCCACTTTTATAAGGGCCCGTCAAAACCTGGCGGCACTCTATCTTCAAATAGGCAGGTTTAAGGATGCAATCGAACAAGCCGGAGAAATCCTGAATATCGACCCAAAGATAGCGCCTGTATATCTGATCCTGGCCAGATCTCATTCCTACACCGATAATTTTGACGATGCTGTTAAAAACATTAGAAAGTTTATAGATTTACAGGAATCTTCCTATGAGGGGCATTACCTCCTGGGAGTATTCCTGATGGCAAGCGGAGATAATAAATCTGCTAAGGATGCATTAAAAAAGGCCGGGAGTATAGATGCTGAGCAAAGCAACATAATGATCGCAAACGCTCTAATTAATCACATCGAAGGTAATTATAACACGGCGGAAGTCTTTCTTAAGAAGGCATTAAGCTTAACCCTGGAAATCAATAATCAGAGAATCAACATGTTCTTAACAAACCTTTACCTGACGCAAGAAAAACTTCCACCATCAAAAGAGAGTTTAAATATGTCCGGCGGTTTTATAGATGGATTCAGGCCTGACAACCTTGATTTAAAATCTGATAGCAAAACAAGCCAATCATTCGCCCACACAAATCTTGCGATCTTTTTCTACCTTAACAAATGGTATGACAAGGCAATTAAGACGTGCGATGCCGCATTAGCAATCCATCCGGACAACCCCATTACTTTATATGTAAAGGGTAAATCATTTATAGACAAAAAAGATTTTAATCAGGCTCTTTTGCAATTTAAAAAGATCGTTGAAACACAACCTGACTTTTTATCTCCTCATTATGATTTAGCAAGGATTTACTTTGTAATGGGTGACAATGATAAAGCTATTGAAGAACACAAGAGAACAGCAGAGTTAGACCCAAAGGATGCATCAGCCCACCTCTCTATAGGAAACATATATTCCCGGCAGGGGAAGAATGATGAAGCCATAGCCGAATACAAACAGTTCCTTGCCATGGCGCCTGATTCTCCGATTGGATACAACGAACTGGCTTATATCTATGCGGAAAGTGAAACTAATCTTGATGAAGGTTTGGAGTATGCTCTAAAAGCGGCCAGGTTAGCACCAAAAGATGCATCGATCCTGGATACGTTAGGATGGGTATACTTTAAAAAAGGCAATCTTGAAAAAGCTCTCGAAAACCTGAAATCTGCAGTCAAATTAGGATCAAACTCGCCAACAATAAGATACCATCTAGGAATGGCACATTATAGAAACAGTGATCTCAACAACGCCTTAAACGAATTCAATAACTCTTTATCAATCTCGGGAAGATTCAACGAATCATCTCGATCTAAAAAAATGATTAGATTAATTGGAAGCCAGTTAAGCCAAACACAATAAAAAAGGTTTTAGGGGCGAACAGCAGCCTGCCCGACGGCAGTTTGGCGGGTTCGCCTCTACCTTCTGCAGATTATTATACTCCTGGTATTACAACAATCACTGAGATAAGTCCATCTGAACAAGTTTTTCCTTGAATTTCATGGCTACTCCCAATCTGCTACCATGACTGGTGACATTTTTTATGTCATTCCTGACAACATAACCATTTCCCCTGAGCCTGATCTCTCTTGGTTCAAAACCCGGTGTGGTTGTATATGCATTTATCTGAATAGGGATTGTTGTCCCCGGAGAAAATGCCTCTATATCATTTGTTATCACTACGAAATAAACTCCAGTCGCACTAATGTTTATTGTCTCACCTTTCTGACCGGGCAAAATTATCTGTAATGCCAGATCTAATCGTTTATTTGCCCTTCTTTCAGAAACTCTTACACTGGTTAACATACTATCCCTCCTCTTCTATGTTACAATAAACCTCCTGTTTAATTGTTCCGCCCGGAATTTATATTAAAAATATTTAACTGTTTTTCTCAGCAGTAAGCATTAGCAGACAAAGCCTCATCTCTGGCAGCACCTTCTACAAGCTTTTGCGCACTGCCTTAAATCGTACGGATCTTGATTTATATAGTAAGGCCAACCTTTTCAATGCGTCAGTCCTGCAAACGAGTACATCCTTATGCGCTTCATCCATGTTTTCAATCAGGTTGCATGATTGTATAATAGCCTCGGCAACTACCATCAGGTCGTTACTGCATGCCGCAATCGTCTCTACCGCTTCTGTAAGCATCGGTGCAAATAATTCATCTTCATTGTTTGTATTATTATTCATATAAAACATGATTTATCTCCTCATCTGAAATCCCGGCGTGCAGTACACACACTGAATATTATAATCTTTAGCTAAATACTGCTTTCACGAAATTTACTAATGCCATAGTCGAAAGACTGAGTATGACAATGAACACATAAAACCTGATCTCTTCGTACAAAATACGTACAAAATACTTTTTCTTACGGTTTACCAATTTTCCTTTCCTTACACTGTAATCGCTCATTTTTCTAATTCCAGAATCATTCAGCCGTAATAACTTGAGACATCCACCG
>JACZYU010000141.1 GCA_022570935.1 Planctomycetota bacterium
TGCCGCAGGAAAAGGCAGAGACTTGAGACTGTTTTTGCTTTTCATTGGTGGAATATTAACATACTTTCATCCGGTTTTTGCATTTCTTGCCTTGTTTATTATAGCCATTCAGACTAATACAATTGTAATATGGAGAACTTTCTTGTCGTGGTATTATTTTCTACATAAGGACTCTCTTATAAAAAATAAAGTCAAAGCTGTGATTTTTGATTTTGATGGAACAATAGCTGATACAATGCCTTTCTTAACAGAATTGGCTGTAAAACTTATGACAGAGGCATATGATATTTCTAAACCCGAAGCTGAAAAAAGATATTTAGAAACTACAGGATTAGCTTTTGAAAATCAGATTGAGTTGATTTTTCCAAATCATCCAAAAAACCATGAAGTGGTAACTACATTCGAATCAAGGAAATTAGAAGGTGTTTTTGCTCATCCTATCTTTTCTGAAGTCATACCCACTCTTAAGTATTTTAGAAATAGGGGGATTAAGACATTTATTTGCAGTAGCACAAAACAGGAAATTATAGCAAAATACGCCAGATTAAACAAAATTGATGATTTGGTAGATGGTCTCTTTGGTTATAAATCAAATTTTGAGAAAGGTGACCAGATCGATTTCGTTCTTCAACATTATAAATTGCAACCTGATGAAGTGATGTTTATTGGAGATTCTTTAAAAGATTATGATTTTGCAAAGGACAAAAAAGTAGACTTTATAGGACTTTCCAGAATTTTTGAAAAAATAGAATTCCAGAAAAAAGGGCTATTAAGTGTTAGTTGTTTGACTGATCTAATAAAACTTTTCGATCAATCAGAAAAATATTTTAATTCCTTCGAAAAAGTAAAGCTGTGAGCAAAGAATACCTCCTTTCCTCGGAACGAAACTTCTCATTACTCAGAGAAAAAATAATACCCAAATATCAAAAACAGGAAGGTCGAGTATACATGAAAACACCGGAATTCCCCAAAATAATCGCACATCGAGGACATTTGACGGATTCACTTGAAAATTCAGTAGACTCCATTAAGAAAGTTTTAAAATTTGCTCCTGACTATATAGTTTCTGTACGGAAATTCCTAAGCGTAATAATTTCAGTGGTTTATGTATAGGAGGAGGCAGTAAAAACCCTTGCAAATTGGGAGTAAAATGATACAATTCAATTCCTTAAGTTGTTGTAAAACAATGAATTATATCAATTATCCCAAATGCAAGGAGGAAAAATGCGAGTAATTTGCGACACACAATTGAGGCTTGGGTTTTACCAAAGTAATAGCAAAATGTCAAAGAAACTAAAGAAGATATCAGAGATTTTGGAAAAAGATATGAGTTTTTTAGAAAAGGTAGCAGAAAATTTCAAGACTCCAAAATGCTCTCCTGTCGGAGCAAAGGGGATGACAATAGAGCAGGTAGTAAGGGTCGCAATATTAAAACAACTACGTCAGTTAGGCTATCAGGAACTCTACGATGAACTGAACGATAATATAAGCTACAGGCGCTTTGCGAAGATCCATGAATGTGAAGTGCCAGGGAAAACGACGTTGAATGAAAATATTAAAAGGATATCACCGGATGGATGGGAAGAAATACATAAGGTAATAATAAAAACGGCAAAAGAGTTGGGTGTGGAAAAAGGTAAAAGAGTACGTATGGATTCGACATCGGTTGAGAGCAATATACATTATCCGACTGATGGAGAGTTGTTGTGGGATTGTGTAAGAGTGGTAGATCGTATAATAGAAGGAGTAATGGGAGAATATCCTGGCATGTATATTGAGTATCATAATCATACGAAGAGAGCAAAGAAGCGCAGATACCGAATAGTCAATACGAGTAGTAAGGAGAAGCGAGAGGAAGCGTATAAAGATTTGCTGAAGGTGTCAAGGATGACAGGGGAATATGGTGAGTCCTGCATAGAGCAATTGGAGGAAAGAGTAAGGCAGGGAGATATAGAGGCTAGAGTATATAAAGAGGATTTAGCAGGATATTTGGAGTCATTGAAGACCATAATAAATCAGGCGGAACGTAGGGTATTAAAAGGCGAGAAGGTTGATACGAAGGATAAACTGGTATCCATATTTGAGACACACAGTGATATATTGGCCAAGGGTAAAAGGAAAGTGGTCTTTGGCCATAAGATACTATTGAGCGGAGGAGAAAGTAACCTGATATTAGATTGTATGATAGAGAGAGGTAATTGGAGTGATGCTGAGATTTTTGGAAAAGCGATAGACAGGCTTAAGGAAAGATACGACGTTCATCCAGAGGAGATAGCAACAGATGGTGGGTTTGCCAGTAAGGATAATTATGATTATGCAGTTGGTAAAGGGATTAAGAAGGTTTTATTTACTAAGAAATGTTCATCTAAGATAGTAGAGTTGGTGAAGACCAGTAGAGCGTACAAGAGATTAAAAAAGTTTAGAGCGGGAATAGAGGGATGTATCTCCGCGGCAAAGAGAGCGTACGGTTTAAGCAGGTGCACCTGGAAGGGGTGGAGAAGTTTTCAAAGTTACGTCTGGTTGGGAGTAATAGCATTTAACCTGAATATCATGGCAAATGCTTTACTGAAGTAAATATAACAGACGCATATTTACAATTAACAAAAATACTACAGAAGTGGTATGTCTAAATTCAGACAGAAAACCAAATTTTGAAGTTTTATTCAAATTATTTCTAATTTGAAAAGATAAAAAGGCTGCAATCGGATTAGGAAGCGTCTTTAAAGCTTCATTTCCGTACAGAAACTAAGTAATGTATTTTATAATCTAAGAAAAAATGCGAACGGAGAAACAAAATTGGAAGAAGCTGAGTGGGAGGAACTAAATGATAAAGCAACTACACTTTATCAACAAGGTCGATTTTCAAAAGCAATACACGCAGGTAAAGAAGCATTAAAGGTTGCAGAGAATACATTTGGTTCTGACCATGCTAATGTGGCGATCGCTATGAACAATCTGGCATTGCTTTATAATGAACAAGGCAAATATGCTGAGGCTGAACCCCTTTATAAGCAGGCACTGGAAATAGGTAAAAAAGCCTTTGGTCCAGACCATCCTGATGTTGCGATATCCCTGAATAATCTGGCAGAATTTTATCATATCCAAGGTAAATATGCCGAGGCTGTACCTCTCCACAAACGTTCTTTGGAAATATTAGAAAATGCCTCTGGTCCAGACCATCCTGATGTTGCTACATCCCTGAACAGTTTGGCAATACTTTTTGTTGACCAGGGCAAATATGCCGAGGTTGAGCCTCTTTATGAACGGGCATTGAAAATAAGAGAAAATGCACTTGGTCCAGACCATCCTGACGTTGCGGCTGTATTGGAGAATATGGCAGAGCTTTATATAGAGATTGGAAAGGAAGAAGAAGCAGGAAGATTGACAGAAAGAGCAAAAAAGATTCGTTTAAAATAACAGTGATAATATATGGGAGCCGCGTCCACATTAGGACAAGAAAATTAAATAAAATCAAATCTTACTCACCCCAAACCAAATCTCACCAGTAATACCCCTGAGTATCCTGATGTTTAGATTGCCATCGGCTATATACCCAATCATTTCACTAAAGTTCTCTATAGCAAATTCAAGAAGCTCATGATCATCGATTTCATCAATGAGTATTACCATCTATCTCATCTTTTTTAAACTGCTCCAAACTATTCCCTATTGACATGACAAGTGTCATGCTCGATTTATTCCTAATACCAACAACATTATCATTTACATGCAGAACGAATGATATTAGAATTTATTGTATTAATACTTTGTTTTGTTAAAATAATTTTATGGAAAGTTTTGATAGAAGGAGGAATGCTTTATGAAAAAGATAGAAGCAATAATTCGCCCCGAAAAGTTTGAGATCGTCAAGGACGCCTTTATAGAAAAAGGTTATGGTGGGATGTCTGTCGCAGAAATAAAGGGGCATGGTAATCAAAAAGGTGTTAGTGAAGTTTTCGGAAGGTATCGACATCATCATTGATGCCCTTTAACACTACGCCCTGATTTCCAACGTTGATACCGGTACGGAGTATATCCCAGATCACTTTCTTTCATTGAGGGGATAACCATTTTTCTTATCGGACAATCAAGATAGTTTTTATCCATAAGAGATGCATAATATGGTGTTGTTCCCCATCTCATATTTAAAGTTTTTATCGCCTTCTCTTCATCGGGAGTGATATCAATGTATTGATTCAGCTTTTCTAATGAATTGACTTGATTTTTAATCTGTTCCTGCCATTGTCCTACTTCCTGCCAGGATTCCATTTTTAACTCGTACATTTGTCTTCCTCAAATTTTACTTATTCTTACCAGGTTAAATAAAGCTCACCGTAACGAGCCGACCGCGGTCATGACCTTCGGCAATTACTATTTCCGGTACGAAAACCAAGAAAGGACTTCTTTGTATCTTTTCACTTGTTGCGTGAACTCTTTTGAAAGACTTTTATTGATTCGTATAAAATTTCCATCATATTATTCAATTCTGAAATTTTTATACTCAAGGGTGGCATAACAACCATGACATTGCTTAATGACCTGGTAATCAAACCACGTTGCCTGGCTTCGTAACTGACCCTGATCCCAATTTCTTCTTCCCATGGATAAGGCTCCTTCGTCTCCCTGTTCTTAACCAGTTCTATACCGGCAATGAGACCACATTGCCGCACATCTCCTACTGACTTCAGTTCCTGGAATTGTTCGAGCCTCTCCTGTAGGGCCCTGATCTTTGGCCCAAGACCTTCTATAACCTTTTCACTTCCAAATATATCAATACTTGCAAGGGCTGCTGCACATGCTAAAGGATTACCGGTATATGTATGGCCATGGAAAAATGTCTTCTGCTCACTATATTTACCCAGAAAAGCATTATAGATTTCATCTGTAGCCAGAGTCGCTGCCAAAGGCATGTAGCCTCCATTTAAACCTTTGGAAATAGTAAAAATATCGGGAGTCACATTCTCATGTGAACATGCAAACATCTTTCCTGTACGGCCAAATCCGACCATTACCTCGTCTGCAATTAGAAGGGTATTATATTTTTCACATAAATCTTTTACGCCTGACAAGAAACCTTCAGGGTGGACGATCATCCCTCCCGCACCCTGCACAAGAGGTTCCATAACCATGGCTGCTATAGAACCGGAGTTTTTCGATAATATCTCTTCCAACTCTCCTAAACATTCAGACGAGCACGCAGCTTTGTCTTTATCATATGGACACCTGTAACAATAAGGCGATGGAGCGATGAAAGTCTTAAGTAAAAGAGGCTTGAATACAGTATGAAAAATATCTATCCCCCCCACACCAACTGCCCCTAAAGTATCACCATGATATCCATACTGTAACGTAACAAATTTAGTCTTATCCCGGTAACCTTTGTATTGCCAGTATTGAAATGCCATCTTTATAGCTACTTCGATTGCATTGGAACCATTATCGGAATAAAATACTTTATTAAGACCTTCCGGTGTTATCTCCACAAGACGTTTTGCCAATCTTGCTGAAGGTATATTTGACATGCCAAGCAGGGTTGTATGAGCAACTTTATCAAGTTGGTCCTTTATAGCATTATCAATCTCTTTTCTTCTATGGCCATGTATATTACACCACATGGAAGAAATACCATCTATATACTCATTACCATTAATGTCCCTCAAAATAACCCCTTCACCATCTACTATAATTAATGGTTCTTCCTTGACAAAATCTTTCATCTGGGTAAAGGGATGCCATAGGTACTCCTTATCCCATGACGCCACTTGTTCCTTTGTTGTTTCTACGTTCATTTGTTCGTGCATAATTATGCTTCCTTATATAAAAGTTATACCAGGAATTCTTGACTATGATGTTTTACCGGAAGAGATCCCTGTCTTGTTGAGGGAATTTGAAAAACTCTGCCTCGCCGATGAAAAGGATGCAGGCTACTTCGTGATTATACGTAAGATGAACAACTGCCGTAGTCACACAAATAATCAACCAGATTATCCAGATTACAGCTTAAGAGT
>JACZYU010000142.1 GCA_022570935.1 Planctomycetota bacterium
TCTTAAGAGAGTAAAAATTAAAGCTTCAGATAATAAGAGGATTGGAGATCAGATAAAAATAGAAAAGTTATAGTTTTTAAAACTATTTTCTGCCTTAATAAAGAAGGCGAAATGTAACCCCGTGACATTTCACAATTCGAACTTATTTTTAATTTCGACGAGATTAATCTTTCTTGAAAGTTCTTTTGACTTATTTAACATTTCTTCTCCTCTTGTCTTGTTACATTCAATCTCTGCCTTTCCCCAATAATATAAAGCAATTGCAATTCTGTTTAGGTCATTGGTTTTTTTAAAGAACGCAACTGAATCTGAATATAATTGAAACCCTTTTTCTGCTTCGCCAATTTTGTAGCAAATTAATCCATTAGTCGCGGCAATTACATACTTGTCTATAAGTGTAACCTTCGTTATATCAATTTTTTTTATGACTTCAGGGGCTTCACTGATCTGGCCATCTAAACATAGTGCATGTGCAAGATTATTAATAAGAGCCGGATCTCCTGGGGAAGTAATTAAAGCTTTTCTTGAAATATCAATTGCAACATTATATTTTTCTAAACAAACTTAGGCGATATAAGAACCAATTGTGCTTGCTCCTGTACAAAACGGTTGGAATTTAATCCAATCATGAGCACTATTTAATGATTCTTTAAACTTACCCTCTCGAAAATACTTTCTTGTATTTGCTTCTGACAGAAACTTCAAATCAGGCCTGTTTGTCATTTGTATATTAATATTAGGCGATAACCATTCTGCCTGAGTTAAAACATTCTCATTTGGGTCAATTAGTGAATCAACAATGTATTTCTTTGCTTTTCTATTTGATCCACCGTTATAGTGTAGTGTTCCAATCGTGCAGTTTAATTCCGAAAGGCAGAAATTGGAAAAATCTCCAGCAGTAAGTAGCTTAATACCTTTTTTATAGTATTTAGATTTTAGCCCAAACCTTTGTGTGAGAGCAATTTCTACAGAGGTTATCCAAGGGTCTATTGATACGAGATAAGATTTTTTGATTATATATAGTGCTTTATCTAACTCGTTTACATGAAGATAAAACCTAACTGCAGAACGGAGTATAAAACGATTGTTTGGTGAAAGGTGAACAGCAATATCAATACTCCTTTTTGCTTTTATATTTTGGCCAATAATGGTGTAATAGAAAGCAATATCCACCCAATTAATAGAGTTATATGGATATTGTATTATCCTTTTTTTAAGAGTAGATATCTTTTGATGAATTTCCAGTTTTTGTATATTTATAGCACTGTTATCATATTGTATTCCATTCAATATTGTATTAGCCAAATCTATTGCATACTTTGAGTACGACTTTTTCTCTTTTATAATATGTTTAGCAGCGTTAATGACATTAATATTTTTTGTATCACCAAAAATGTAGGCAGTTGCAGCATAATCTATAGCAGAAAAGTTGTCATTTTTATTTAACCAATATAATTCTTTTTTTAAATAAGAATCGTCAAAATTCCTATTATCAAGTATTATCTTGTTTAAGGGATTTATTTCACCTAATGATTGAGTCATCCCAAATGGAAGCCACCTTGGGATAACTTGACGATTAACTATGTCGCCTGTTATACTCATAAGCAGTCCATTTCAGCATATCTTGCAAGTCTATTTAATATACTTATATATCTTTGTAAATCAAACTGGCCGTATGAACTTATAAAAGTCTTTGGATTGCCTCTCTTATCTGGGACAGGATGACACAATTCATTAACCATAGAAATGGTCTCTGTAAGTGTTTTTGTGAGATATTTTGACAATTCAGCTTCTAATGCAATCATAGATTCCTGTCTGGCGTCAACTATTTTTCCTGTCTAACGACAATTATTTTTCCCGTTACCCATTAAGTTCAATACCAGTGTTTGGGTATTGAGTTTCACAGAGGGTACCCTCTGTGAAATTTTTTTTAACCACCTTTCTACTTTTTTGTTTTTTTCGCTTTTTCCATTCGGTAACTTGAGACATTTAGCTCAAGCACAACACAATGGTGCACAAGGCGGTCAATGGCTGCTGCTGTTACCATAGGGTCTTTAAAGATTTTCTCCCATTTTGAAAACGGAAGATTACTCGTAAGCATTATGCTGCCACGCTCGTATCTCTCAGCAAGCAAAGTAAAAAGCACTTCCATCTCTTCCCTGTTCTGCTGCACATACCCAATATCATCAATAATAATGGCATCAAATTTTGAAAATCTTTTCAATATCCGTGCAAGTTTTAATTCTTTCTTTGCGATTAACAACTCCTGCACTAACAGAGAACATTGGGTAAAGTATACTCTCTTTCCCATCCTCCGGATTAACTCCTGACCTATAGCTGACAAAAGATGTGTCTTTCCACTGCCCGGATTACCAAATGACAGGATGTTTTCTTTCCTCTCAAGAAACGATCCGTCTAAAAGACTCTTTACAACCTGAGCAAGTTTTCGAGGCAGTCTTTTCATATCAAAAGAATCTAATGTCTTCTCTAAAGGCAATCGTGACTCTTTTAATAACCGCTCTGTTTTCTTATGACGGCGTACTTCACACTCCCTTTCCAACAACTCGCATAAATACATTTCATATGCCAACGATTCTTGGGCCGCTTTTTCTGCATGATCCTCATAAAGCCTCCTAATTGTTGGTAAATGGAGGTCTCTGAGATAATCCGTTATTTGAGATTTCATATCAACCATAACAAACCTCTCTTCCACTCAACAGTTCATCATACGTAGAGAGGTTTATTTCATCTATTACTACCTCGGTTACAGCCGGTATAGCCTGAGCAGATACGACTATCTCTTCTACTAATTCGGAAGAAACATCTTTCTCCTGATCAAAAAGAAACCGTAACGCATCATCGACTCCGCTTTGTGTCTCCTTCGATGCCAGGTAAAGGATCTTCAGATACTCTTTGTTTGCTTTAGCAGGATTCCTCTTCTTCAAATAATCATACGCCATCCTGAAACGGTTTGTAGGAAACAGGTCAGCATGGTAACGATAATTCTCAAAAGCCCCCGGCTTTCTCACAAGCCAGTCAATGACATGACGGTATTCAATGGCATGCTTATATTCTCCTTTTAGTCTCGGTATTGTTTCTATCTGTTTCTGCGCATACCAAATCTCTAAATACTCGGCATATATTTTAACATCAACCCACTCTCTTATCAGACGGCTGGGAACGGAGTATACATTATGCTGAACATGAATAGTACTACTCGGACCAACTCTAACCCTTTGTCTCTTACAATCATTAAGCCGTCTTGCAGGTAATGGTTTAATTACTTTCATCTCTTCGGCCAACCTACTTTGACGTCCTGCATTTAACTGTTTAAAGAGTTGGTCTAAATATGATCTATACTCATTGCGACTGGAAAAATCTCTACTTCCACGCAGCATTAATGCCTGATCCAATGCATTCTTGAAACGAAAATGCCTTTGCTCTATATCTCCATTTTCGTTAGCTTTGCCAGCTTGGATCTTCCTGCCTTTAAGACTATAATGCTTTAACAATCGACTGTAATCCCGTGTAAACTCCTCAGGATGGCTGACCTTATGTACCGCAGCACTTAACCTGTCTGTCTTGTGCTCAGCCGGAACACCTCCAAGCTCCCATAACGCATTCTGCAACCCTTCACTCAGACTCTCATAGCTCTCTGAAAAACATATTGTTCCATGCTCCCAGTTAGAATAGGTCAGTACCATGTGATACAACAAGTGCTTGAAATGTTGACCTCCTATGGTTATTGATAGTTTTGACATATCTGTGAAATCTGATTCTGAAAGTTGACCGGGTTTGTGTTCTTGTGGAAAAAATACCTCTTTACCGGGACCTTCCAGTGCTCTCCACATCTTTATTTTTCTCTGAAGTGTTCGCAATTGGCCATCAGTGAATTTCCCGGGATACTCTCTTTGAAGATAGAAAAATATGGTAGCACCTTCAAGTCTTGGATTTGCCTCAAGATAATCTCTGATTTCACTCCACACTTCTTCAAAGGGGTCTTTACGTGTCCTCCATGTATGGTCTTTCTTCTGCTGGCTTGGTAGATTTCGGTTACGAAGATATTTACGTGCGGTCTTCTCGTCCATACCTGCTTTACTCGCTGCTAAATATTGTGTCTTTTCCGTTTTTATCAGTTTCATTAGCATCCTCACTTGCTTGTCTGTGACCATCCAGGCATCCTCCTGATTTTGTTAAAATCATTTACCTGAATAGTCTATAGATTTCTTGTAAAAACGGGAATTTTAATTGTCGTTGAACCGGAAGTCTAATTGTCGCTCATCACTAGAAACTATGAAAGCAATTAAATATACTCTTAGTTTAGGTTTTGTTTGTTATAGACCTACTCCAGATACAAATGAAAACTTATTTGATAAATATAGCCAACTGCAAAAAGACAATTTTATGAATAAGTTGTCAAAATTGATTGACGATGGGGACAAAGCTATTGAAAATCCTAATCAGAAAACGGCTAGTGAAAAATGGCAAAAACACTTCGGGAACAGATATCCCTGTCATCTTGCCAATGATGAGTTAGAAGAAGCGAATGTGTATGAAGCTCCACCAGTTATAAGAGTACCTGCAAAAAGCGCATGACAGTTAATTATTCAGAGCTTTACAGTACCATTTCAAAGGAAGAAACTCTTTCTGAAGTACTACCTTTAGAAGGGTTTCTCAAAACATGGGAAGTAGAATTCTCATTTTGTGAAAACAATAATGAGTATTCCACATCATTATTACTTTGCTTCAAAGATTCATTTCCTAATACATTTCCAAAAGTATATTTATCGAATAGTTTCTTTGCCAAAATAGGATGGATACCTCACCTTGACATAGATTCCAAGAAACGGCCTTTCATCTGTGTTTTTGATGAAAATGAATCTGAAGCCCTTCCTGGTTCTGAAATTAGAATAATCCAAATTGCACTTGATAGGGCTAGAAGAGAAATACGTAATGGTATTTCCGGCAAGAACCATTCTGACTTTAATAATGAATTTCAAGCATATTGGCGAAGAAAATATAACGATGAGCCGAAATTGAAAGACGGTTTTCTTTTTATTGGCCAACCACAGTCTGATTCTATTTTAGAAGCTTTTCATACAAAAGAACCTGTTTTGGATAGATACAATTATTTAGTTTTTACAGGTACAAGCGAAAGCAAGAATTTTAAAACTAATGTTTTACAATACTCAGGAAATTCATATTACAAAATTAAAGTATTTTATCTAGGAGAAATTTCATCTGTAAAATCTCCACCTTATTGCATTAATAGTAAAGAATTGCTTGAATTAATTCGGAAAGAATGTTTCGGTGTATTAAGTTCATTAAAGAGTGAATATGATGCCGGTTCAAAAGAAATCTATGTTTTTGCGCGCATTGTGTCTGAAGATAGTAGAAATATGTTCGTAGGGTGGCAATTTCCTATGACTGATAAGAATAAATCTAAAATGAGATGGAAATATTTTAAAATGAGAGAATATAAAATCAACCGTTTAATTGTTGATGAATATTCAAACGAAAGGCTTTTGTTACGTACTGAAGGCACTGTTAAAACTAACAAAACTGTAAATAGATTATGTTTTGCAGGGCTGGGTAGTATAGGAAGTCATCTTCTTGATTATTATAAGGATTTAAATTTCACTCAAATATCATTAATAGATTCTGATATATTAACATTAGAAAATGTTAAGCGTCATATTTTAGGCATCGATTCTATTGGTTTATTTAAAGTAGAGGCTTTGGCCAGATATCTAACAAACAATATTCCTGAAATATCAATTGATGTTAAAAAAGACGATATTTTGAATTTTCTTTCGCAAGAGAAAGTAGGTAACCAATCTGATTTGCTTGTTATCGCAATAGGTAGGGAGATGATAGAGAGACAGATTAGAAAGCTTATTTATGATAGAAAGCTAAATATTCCAGTTCTATTTATTTGGGTTGAACCATACATTTCAGCTGGACATGCTTT
>JACZYU010000021.1 GCA_022570935.1 Planctomycetota bacterium
AAAGATGTTGTCTCTTCTATTACCTCTCGCAGTTATATGATAAACCGCATTTTCAAAAGATAGTCTTAACGGTCTTGCCATGCATATAATTTATCATAATGCCTGATTATTGTCAAATGTTGAGACCTGACCCCTTTCCTTTTCAGTCCTTATGTGGTATGGTGGAGGATAAGGGATTCGAACCCTTGACCTTTTGAATGCCATTCAAACGCTCTCCCAACTGAGCTAATCCCCCGTTGTTTTCGTAAGTATAAGGTGTGTTATTATTTATAAGAATAATGATTATCATATCTCATATCTTTAAGCACACTAATGATGAAGACAGACATTAGGTTTGCGCAAAATTTCATTTGTGTTTTTGCTCTATTATTTTCTTTCTGACAAATGTCAAAAAAACTCTTAGTGCTGTATCTGGATTGTCTGGAAGGTTGCTTTCTGTAACATTGTCCTGATCACCATCATGGCAATGTTTTGGAAAAGTCTTGATACTAGACCATTTCTTATGAGGTGCATTGTCATGTCTGTATATTGTATTTCTTACGTTCTTTTGTTCCCAATGAAGGGAATAATTGTTTTCTACAGAATAAAAAATATCTACATATGTACCATCTATAAGTTCAAGCCTTAGTTTTCTTGCCCGGCCAGCATGGCTATAAATAATTTCCACATTTTCAATTATATCGCCGTATTCATTATTGGCTATATTCTCAAACTGTTTATAGAGTTTTAATATCACCCTCTATTTCCTTTATCTCCGCTTCTATGTTTTGGATTTCGATAAGGTCTTCCCATGCCGGATGTTCTGGCACCGTACCTTCCTTTATTTTTTGTTGTAATTCATTTACCGTTTCAGCGCTGTATCTTGCAAGGATCTCAATCTTTTCAATCTGAAAATTTTTCTTTTTTTCTTTCAACGCAAGCTTAGAGCCTAAACTGATAAATTCATCTGTAGACATTGAATACTTCTTTGCAATTGTTTCAACAATAGTTGGCTGCGCCATTGGAAGTCCTCCTTTTCTTTCTCCTCTAAATTTATAGTAATTCTAAAGCGTCAGGAATAGAACTTATTATACAGTTTTTCGATAACACTACTATCATAATGATATCCATAAACACCAGATTATTACATATAGGTCTGATCAACTGAATGTTCATCCATCTACATCCCTGTAAAACATAAGCCTATATATTGTTGAAGTCAAGAAAAAAGAGGGTTATATCAACTCAGGTTTACTATCTAATTACGCTTGATTCGTGAAAGTTCTGAATGTATTTTAATAGAGGGTGTGGGTGTGAAGTAAAGATGCAAAATAGGTCAAAACAGAGAGTCAGGAAGACTCTCCGTAATGACCTATAAATCGAGCAAACTACGTACTTGTTAAAGACTTAGCAAAACACTGCAAAATAGGACAAAATGATAATAACACACTTTTGCTTGAATGCCATTCAAACGCTCTCCCAACTGAGCTAATCCCCCATCTATATTTGTATGTCTTTGCAACTCTGTCTGCAATAATTACAATTTAAACAAAAGATCCGCATACGTTGGGACAGGCCACAATTTTCGGGGAACAATTGTCTCCAGCATATCAATATCTTCACGTAAGACAGCCATCGTGGCCACTACCTTATCACGAAAGGCCTCAGAACGTTTTAAACTGTCAGTAATCTTGATTGCCTTCTCCCGTTCAGATTCCAGTTTCTGAGTGTTACGATATGCTGATTCCAAATGAGTCGATACTTTTGACAGCAGATCTCTTTGAACATCTGCAGATGCACTTACTGCTACCAGCTTTCCAACCACATCAGCAAGTTCTCTTGTATAGTGTATAGTAGCTGGAATATATAAACTCTTCACCATATCAAGTGCCGTGTTTGCTTCAATATTAATCTGTTTTGAATATTGCCCGAGATAAATTTCGTATCGAGCGCACATTTCTTCTTTTGAAAGCACTTTATATTTTTGAAACAATTCAACAGATTTTTTTCCAGGAAAAGTTTTCATTGCTTCTACAGTACTACGAATATTTGGTAATCCCCGCTTCTCTGCTTCTTTCTCCCATTCGCCCGAATAGTTGTCCCCATTGAAGATGATCCTCCCATGCTCTCTCATCGTATCTCTTATAATGAATACGGTCTCTTTATGAATATCCTTTGCATTCTCAAGTCTGGTTGCAATTTCATCAAGTGCTTCCGCGACAATTGTATTCAGAACAATACACGGCCTGGAAATGGAAGCTGACGAGGGTACCATACGAAACTCAAATTTATTGCCCGTAAATGCGAACGGTGAGGTTCGGTTCCTGTCGGCATTATCCTTTGGGAGCGCCGGCAAAGAATCAACTCCCACCTCAAGCGTAGTAGACGCTTTTGACTTTGCCTTCTTCCCCTTCGCAATAGCCTCCAGTATTTCTGTTAATTCTTCACCCATAAAGATCGAAATAATTGCCGGTGGCGCTTCATTCCCACCAAGACGATGGTCATTACCTGAATTTGCCGCAGACCTACGTACTATATCTGCGTGGCGGTCAACAGCACTAATAAGTGCACAGATAAAAAGTAAGAACTGTGCGTTTTCATGTGGCGTCTTCCCGGGTTCAAGTAAATTCGTACCGTCGTCAGTACTCAATGACCAGTTCGTATGTTTCCCGGAACCATTAATCCGTGCATAGGGTTTTTCATGCAAAAGGCAGACAAGATCGCGTCTGATAGCAACTTTCTGTAATGTCTCCATAACAAGTTGATTATGATCTGCCGCTATGTTTGCAGATGTATATATTGGCGCCATTTCAAATTGTGACGGAGCGACTTCATTATGCTTTGTTGTAGCAGCTACCCCCAACTTCCACAATTCTTTGTCCAGATCCTTCATAAAATCGGCTACACGATCCTTTATCTGTCCAAAATAGTGGTCCTCCATCTCCTGCCCTTTCGGTGCCGGTGCGCCAAAAATCGTTCTCCCTGCAACAATTAAATCTAGCCTTTTCTCAAAGAATTTTTTATCTACCAGGAAATACTCCTGCTCAGCGCCAATGTTTGCGGTAACCTTCTTAACAGTTTTATTTCCCAGCACGCGTAAAACACGAATTGCCTGTTTTGAAACAGCAGCCATTGAACGTAACAACGGCGTTTTCTTATCCAATGCTTCACTAGTATATGAACAAAATGCAGTTGGAATACAAAGTGTGACATCCCCGGCAGCATCTTCCTTCAAAAATGTGGGAGACGTATAATCCCATGCAGTATATCCACGTGCTTCAAAAGTGGCCCTGAGCCCTCCGCTTGGAAAACTTGACGCATCAGGTTCTCCCTTAACAAGCTGCTTACCGGAAAATTCCATAACCACTTCACCCTGTGCTGTCGGCGAAATAAAAGAGTCATGTTTTTCTGCCGTACTCCCCGTCAATGGTTGAAACCAATGGGTATAATGTGTCGCCCCTTTTTCAATCGCCCAATCTTTCATTGCATTTGCAACTACATCCGCAACCTCATCCAGTAAAGGAGTTTCATCTTCAATCGTTTTCTTGAGCGCTTTATAGGTATCCTTTGGTAACCATTTTCTCATTGCAACATCATTAAATACATTCGTCCCAAATATTTTCGTAACATCCATTTTGTATTCTCTTTATACCTAAATTGAGCGATTTTATATTAATTATATGCCATTGTGGCCGAAGGCCATGCCCGTCGCCTGTCGCCTGAGGACGACCCTGTGGGCAACTCACAGATCCAACTCGGTCGGGAGAGGTCGTGCCCGAGGCAGATCCGCCTATGGCGTGACAGGTCACTCCTTAGGCACGACTTTAGCCTGCGTTTCTCAGCATTTGATGGGGCCACGTAAGTTTCGCCCGCCTAGGCGGGCGGCTACAAAATCGCTCAATTTACTATTAAAATATCACGGTATTATACATTTATCCGATTAATTGTCTATTTATACTTTTCCTGGAAATAATTAGCTAATTTAACAACTGACCTGCCCGAATAGGTACCCGTCCGAACGGCATTGCCGGGCGGGCAGGCGGGTTGAAAAATGAACCATTTCTTTGTCCTTGTTGCTTCTTTGAAGAACATTCAATTGCAAAATGGACACCATGCACCCCTGTAAAACGCCAAGACTACCGGGCCTTCTTTAAGCTGATCTGAGAGCTTTACTCTTCTTCCGAATGCATTGAACAAAGTAAAATCCGGAGCACTGTCTCCTGCTCTTAAGCCGGGAGATGGCATTGCCCTGTCTAAATCCCGGGCAGCCTTAACCATAATTGATTATATCTACTTTTCTATAATAAATCTATCTTCGGCCTCCTCCATGTCCTCTACCTTGATGCCCTTGTCCCTGACCACGGTTTTTTACTCCACTATTTCGACGCTTCTGTGCATTTCCACGTCTATCCTCACTACGACCTCTGAAATTCTCACGCCTGTCACTCCTACGTTCCCTGATATCCTCACGCCGTCCTTCTCGGTGTCCCCTAAAATCTTCGCGTTTATCCTTCCGATGCTCTCTATAATCCTCGCGCCTGTCTCTAAGATCTTCACGCCTTTCTTCTCGGTGTTCTCTTATTTCCTCGCGTCTTTCCCTTTTATCTTCGAAACGCTCTCGAGCCTTGTCACTACGGTCCTTATAACGTCTCAGGGCTTCATCATCACGCCGTTCTCCACGATGCTCCCTAAAGGCCTCACGATGATCCTCCCGGCGCTCCCTGAACTCTTCGCGTCTGTCATCACGCCGTTCTCTTTGATGTTCCTTAAAATCTTCATGTCGTTCTTTACGGCGTTCTTTAAAATCCTCGCGTTTCTCACTTTGGCGTTCTAAAAAGTCTTTACGTCGCTCTTTACGGTCCTCGAAGCTTTCCTCACGATGCTCTCTTAAGCCATCGCGCCGTTCCATAAGATCTTCATGTCTTTCTTCATGATACTCCTTAAATTCGCCACGCCTGTCTCTATGATCTTCACGCCGTTCCTCACGGTATTCTCTAAAGTCTTCGTTTCGCTCCTTGTGCCTTTCCCGAACTTCATCATGTCGCCGCCCACCGCGTTCACGAGCTTCCTCACTTCGTTCCCTATGCTGCACACTGGATCCATCGTGTTGTACCTTCTTAATAAAAGGCTTCTTACTCTCTTTGTCCTCTGCTATACTATCCAAACCCATAAACAGTAAAACTGCAACTAATATTGATACTGGCAATAATATTTCAGAAAATATCCTCATAAAGTCCGCCTCCTCCCTGCATATTCATTCTATCCAAGTATGAATAATATTTACCTTATTAAGTTGTTAAAAGAATTTTTATTCCTGCAGATAAAGATTGTAAATTATTATAATATTAAAGGATTGGGGTTTTTCAACTTGTTAAGTCACCTGCTAAGTGGTTGAAGTGGGATCGCTTCTTTTTCTGGAAGATATCAATTCATGCTGCCGCTGAAAGATATACTTTATTAACATCTCTCTGTCATCTTCGTTAATCGCAGTAAATGCTATTGAAATCTCGTAGCCACTCATTTCCTTATCCTTTGAAGGACATACTCTCGCGACCTTGCCTAACGTAATAATCTGTATAGCAGGATGGATAGGTGGTTCAATATTCAACTCAAGCAGGGTATCTTTATTTAGATTTCCAGGAATGAGCATGTTAATACCGGTGCCGCTTATATCAATACATTCTCCAGTCTCATATATATCTTCCCCATGATCTTGAGAAGTAATTTTCTTAAGTATTTCATCCTGTCTGGCAAGAACTACGTTAATCTTCTGGTCCAGGTGAAAGAGTATTTTGACCAATAAAGGATCAAAGTCTTCCTCATCTTCTATTGAAGACCAGTCAAAAGAAAATGCTTCAGCCTCTTTCCTCTTGCCTGCTGATCTATTTATTGTGCGCCTGCTGATATAAAGAGACTCTTTTTTATCATACTCCTTTTGGGTAATTATATTGTATTTGATTGGAAAGGAGTCATGAATTCTAACGGCATCTCTGTTACCAGAATTCCTTTTTTCTTCTTCACCCATATGATTAAGCACAGTTATTAAAACGTTTTTGCCAATATTATGTCTGGAGCAAGACGACTCATCTAAACACCCTGGCCTGTCGAAAAGAATTTAATAACAAAACAGACGTATATATTAAAACGAAGGCACTTACAATTTCAACTACTATTTTATGTATTTTCATGTAATTTTTCCCTCAAGTTTATCTTAGAAGCTTTCATTTTAGATTTTTTACTATAATATCTCCAAAATATTACTATAATAAAGTATTTACATTTTGTGGTTTGTCCACAATGTAAGTTACTAAAGAGTGCAGTCTTCGGAAATTTTATCTTTATATTAATAAAGTGTTTTAAAGGCCAGGCCTTAAGCTAAAACAAAGAAACGGAAAAAAGTAATTGTGAAAGTAGAAAATATCAGGAATATTGCCATCATCGCCCATGTGGATCATGGGAAAACAACGTTAGTTGATAAAATGTTAAGACAAACTGGAGTCTTTCGCTCAAACCAGCAAGTTGTCGAACGAGTAATGGATTCTCAGGATCAGGAAAGAGAACGCGGCATAACCATAGTCGCAAAGAACTTTTCGATCCAATATAAAGGAATTAAACTGAACATTATTGACACTCCGGGCCATACAGACTTTGGAGGTGAAGTGGAGCGCACTCTAAAAATGGCAGATGGCGTACTTCTCCTGGTGGATGCTTACGAAGGACCTATGCCGCAGACGAGATACGTATTACAGAAAGCATTAGGCTATCATCTCATACCTATTGTAGTAATCAACAAAATTGACAGGCCTGAAGGGAGGCCAAATGATGTCCTTGATGAAGTATTTGACCTGTTTGTAGACTTAAATGCAGACGATAAGCAGTTAGACTTTGCCGTAGTATACACCAGCGCCAAGGAAGGATATGCAAAACTTGAAGTGGAACAGGAAAGCAATGACCTGACACCACTACTGGATGCTATTATAAAACATATTCCTCCGCCAACGGCAAATCCGGACGAACCATTCCAGATGCTCATACAGGCGCTGGATTATAACGATTACGTAGGCAGGATAGGAATTGGCAAGATTGCAAATGGAAGTATAAACGCCGGCAGTAATGTAGCATGGCTTAAAAGGGATGGAGAAAAGCGTAACGAAAAAATAGGAAAAATCTTTTCTTTCTCTGGCCTGGGGCGAGAAAGTGTGCAGGAGGCGACTGCAGGTGACATTGTAGCTGTTACAGGGATAGAAAACGTGGAAATTGGCGATACCCTCGCAGATGTAAAGGACCCTAAACCGCTTCCTATCATAAGTATTGACGAGCCTACGTTGTCGATGCTGTTTTCAGTGAACAACTCCCCATTTGCAGGACGGGACGGGAAGTATGTAACAAGCCGTAATTTGAGGGAAAGGTTATATAGAGAATTACGTTCAAATGTCTCATTAAAAGTACACGATACTAACTCCAGCGAGTCGTTTCATGTAGCAGGAAGAGGGTTACTGCATCTATCTGTTTTGATTGAGAATATGAGGAGAGAAGGATATGAACTCCAGGTTTCAAAACCAAAGGTTATATTCAAAGAAATTAATGGGAAAAAAGCCGAACCCATAGAGTTCCTTGTAATTGATGTACCAAAGGAATTCGATGGACAGGTTATTTCATTGCTGGGGTCACGAAGGGGAGAAATGTTGAACATGCGGGAAAACAACGGACGGATAAATTTTGAGTTCAAACTTCCTTCTCGTGGATTGGTTGGATTAAGATTAAGGCTTCTCAGCTCCACACAGGGAACCGCTATCATGTATCACAACTTTTACGAATACGAATATTTCAAGGGAGACATCCCACACAGGGCCCAGGGTGTCCTGGTGTCCATGACAGGCGGAGACGTGACTGCGTATGCGCTTGACGGTTTACGTGACCGAGGGGTTATGTTTGCTAAACCTGGCGACAAGATTTACGAAGGCATGATCGTTGGTGAACACTGTGAACAAAATGACATTGCCGTAAACGTATGCCGTGCTAAAAAGGCTACAAATATGAGATCTGCTACGGCAGATAAGGGAATTAAACTCTCACCTCCCAGGGATTTGACGCTGGAAATGGCATTGGAGTACATTGAAGATGACGAGTTGATCGAGATTACGCCTAAAACCTTTCGCCTCAGAAAGAAATTATTGAGAGAACATGATCGTAAGCGTCAGAAAACAACGGCACAAGTAATTAAATAGAATTTTACTTTCTGTTGCTAAAAGCCACATTATCGCTCTGAATTCGGAGGTCTTGTACTGAAACTAGTTCAGAATCATTCAAGGCATGGTTCGGATATGACACTTTTATGGAAAAAGAGCTGAAACCGGAAATCATTAAACCTGACGGAGCGGTGTACACAATCTACAAGTACGCAAAGTTGGATTCGACCAATGGATTTTTAAGACAGCATTGTTCAACCCTGACGGATTACTCTATAATTTGGGCCAATGAGCAAACGCATGGGAGGGGACGCTTTACACGGGTATGGGATTCTGTACCCGGCCAGGATCTTACTTTCTCAATCCTGTTGCCGCTTACGTCATTGGAGCATAAACTCAGGCAAAATATTACGCAGATTGCCGCTCTATCTGTTGCTCAGTTACTGGAAGCTTACGGATTGAAACCATCTGTAAAATGGCCGAATGACGTGCTTGTACATGGGAAAAAAATATCAGGCATACTGTGTGAAATTGTTAAATCGAATAAGAATGTATACGGGATACTGGGAATAGGCCTTAACGTAAACAGCATGGAGGGATCCCTTGCCTTCATAGGCATTCCTGCCACATCGCTTCGCTGCGAACTGCGCCACAAAGTTATACGGCTTGAACTGTTCAAAAAACTCCTTGAAATAATAATTAATTGCTTTAATGTACTTTGCCAGAATGGTTTTAAACAAAACCGGCTGGAGTTAAAGAAAAGATTGGCATTTATAAATGAACAAATCGTTTTTACAGATGTAAAACAGGAATCATATTCAGGAAGAATAATCGACCTGAATGACGACGGTACATTGCTTTTTGAATGTGAAAAACGAGGTATTATCAGTCTAAATTCCGGAGAAATTACTTTTAATAATTTATACTCTAACCCGAACGAGTCGGCCTCTAAAGCCGCCCCTGTGAGCAACCCAAGGTCCACCTCTCCGCCACGGCGGATCTGCCTTGGGCATGACCGACCTGAGTCGGATCTAGAGCCAGTTAACAGGGTCGCCCCAGGAGACAGGCGGGAATTATAGTATTGAGGGATTTAGGAATTCCCATAATCCCTGAATTCCCTGATTCTTAAATTCTTATATATCAATTTTTGCTGAAAATGGTCAAAATAATTTATAAAGGTATTAAGAGGGATTAATAATGATTGGCAATGCAGTTATGCTTATGTTTGTTGGCATGAGCGTTGTGTTCGTATTTCTTGTGCTTTTGAGCCTGGCTATGTCTTTGCTTGCTTATTGTACTCGTGAGCATACCCGCAGGGAGGAAGTGGCACTGGCCGAAGAAGATCTTGCACGCAAGCAGAAAAAAAATAAAATTATTAATACAGGAGACATAGACACACAGACAGCGGTCATATCTGCCGCCGTTCATGCATTCAGAAGCACATGAATATCAGTATTGATACGTTTTTAATAAAATCTAAATTGAGTCCGGTTATTTATTCTCAGGAAACATATATTTCAATGAAAGGGTAATTATTGTGAAAAAAGTCAGGTTCATGGACACTTCATTCAGGGATGGATTCCAATCTGTTTATGGTGCACGTGTGCTTACTCAGGATTTCATGCCTGCGGTTGAGGCCACTGTAGAAGCTGGGATTATGCATATGGAGGCCGGCGGCGGCGCCAGATTTCAATCTCTTTTCTTTTACTGCAACGAATCGGCTTTTCATATGATGGATACCTTCAGGAAGATTGCCGGACCTGATGCAAATCTCCAGACACTGGCCAGGGGTATTAACGTTGTCGCCCTGTCACAATCGCCTAAAGACATTATCAAACTTCATGCGACTCTCTTTAAGAAACATGGTATGACTACTATACGTAACTTTGATGCTCTCAATGACATTCAAAACCTTGAGTATTCAGGCGAGTGTATAACTGAAGCCGGCCTTCACCATCAGGTTTGCATAACCCTGATGGACCTGCCTGAAGAATGTGAAGATGCCCATACCGCCGAATTCTATCTCCATCGCCTGAAAACAATTCTGGATTCAGGGCTTCCCTATGATTCTATATGTTTTAAGGATGCGAGTGGTACTGCTAATCCACAGAAGGTGTATGATACATTTAAAGGAGCCAGAAAGCTTATGGGAGATGATGTGCTGCTCTGGTACCATACCCACGATACTGCCGGAGTAAGCGTAGCCTGCTATCTGGGAGCAATTGAGGGAGGAGCGACAAAAAACGACAATTTCGGTATTGACCTTGCAAAAAGTCCGGTTTGCGGAGGTACAAGCCAGCCTGACATTATTTCAATGTGGCATGCACTTAAAGGCATGGAGTGGATGATTGATGTAGATATAATGAAGATTGTTGAAGCAGAAACGGTCTTTGAAGAGTGTATGAAGGATTATTTTGTTCCAATAGAAGCAAAACAAGTTTCTCCAATCATACCGCTTTCACCAATGCCAGGCGGAGCGCTGACAGCAAATACCATGATGATGCGTGATACGGGAACGCTTCATCTTTATCCAAAGGTGATAAGAGCGATGACCGAAGTCGTCAAAAAGGGTGGATTCGCCACATCGGTTACACCTGTATCACAATTCTATTTTCAACAGGCCTATGCAAATGTAACTCTAGGCAAATGGAAAAAGATTACACAAGGCTACGGTGACATGGTGCTTGGTTATTTTGGCCGTACACCTTCAAGGCCTGATCCGGAAATCATGAAACTTGCAGAGGAGCAATTGGGCAAAAAGCCATTTGATGGCCATCCACTGGACATCCTTGAACCCGGAATCCCGGAGGCCACAAAGAAACTTCAGGAAAACAAGTTAGAAGTTACAGATGAAAATATTTTTATTGCGTATGCCTGTGGAGAAAAGGGTATTGAGTTTCTACAGGGGAAAATGAAGGAAAATATCAGGAAAGTTTCAAAGGAAACTGATACCAAGGTTACTCCTGCGCAGACCACAGGCACAAAAGGTTCTGGAAATTATACCGTTACGGTTGACGGAAAAGCATTTAATGTTACCGTTGCCGAGGGCACCGGCGCTGTTCAGGCAACTGCACAAGCCCCATCTGCACCTGTGATAACTATTAAAGGTGAACCGATTGTTGCCAGCATGCCGGGGGCAGTTACTCATATCGAAGCAGGAGCGGGAGATATGGTAAAAGAAGGAGAAACTATTCTTGTCCTTGAGGCAATGAAAATGGAGTCCCCTGTTAAGGCGCCAAAAGACTGTAAGATCATTGCAATAGAAGTAGCGGTTGGAGACAATGTGAAGAATGGTGACACGCTTGCTATGATAGAATAAGTGCCTTTTTTTGTCATTTTATGTTAATTATCTGCGGACATCCCTGCCCGACGTGTCTTTTGGCGGATGCGTCCTATCAACTTGATTATTATGCGAACAATCTCATTTCTTTTCATTGCCTTTTTCTCACTGATATGCACAGTAAATGCTCAGGAATATTCTACTACTTCCGGGGATACAGTGACAGTGACAATCCCATCAGACGTGACACTTCTCAAAATATCGATAAAAAATGGTGTTGAGTTTAAGATTGGCGATAAGATCAGGGAAGGCGATTTCATAGCCCTTATAGTAGATAAGGACCAAAACAAAATTATAGTTACGTCCGGTATATCAGGTGAAATCACATATATCAATGAAGCCTTTTACCGAATTTATAGATCGATACCTGCCGGAACAACTCTTCTCAAAATTGAAAAACAGGATATTGTCGTCCAGTCTACAGAAAGCGAAAAAGATGCCGGTGAACTATCCCTTGCAAGGGTTTTCAGAAATTTGATGGAAAATACCGGTCTATATGCACTGATTTTCAACAATGCAATTCATTGGACAGAAGGTGTGGGAAGAGTACTCATGATCAGTATTGGATTACTCCTCATCTATCTCGGCATTTCTAAACAGTTTGAGCCCCTTCTCTTAATTCCCATTGGGATGGGAGCCATACTTTGCAATATCCCTTTAGCCTTTATTAACGACGAAGGTGGAATCATTTGGTATGTATATGATGCCGGTATAAAGACAGGTATTTTTCCGCTCATAATCTTTATGGGTGTTGGAGCCATGTCCGACTTTGGACCATTACTTGCGAATCCCCGCACCACATTACTTGGGGCGGCAGCCCAGTTTGGTATCTTTTCAACCCTGATCGGGGCCATACTCCTTGCCAAATACATTCCCGGTATTGACTATTCTCTCAAGGATGCCTCATCTATCGCCATAATCGGAGGTGCAGACGGACCGACTTCTATCTTTCTGGCCTCAAGACTTAGCCCGAGACTACTTGGTTCCATCGCCGTTGCCGCCTATTCATATATGGCGCTGGTTCCAATTATACAACCCCCCATCATGAAACTGCTCACCACTAAAAGTGAACGCAAGATCAAGATGTCACAACTCCGATATGTATCTCAACGGGAGAAGATCATTTTCCCGATAGTTGTCATCATTCTCTGTGCATTGCTGCTTCCGTCAGCAGCGCCCCTTATCGGTTTCCTGATGTTCGGAAATCTTATGCGTGAATCCGGTGTGGTCAAGCGATTGAGTGACACGACACAAAACGCACTCATCAATATAGTAACGATTTTCCTTGGCCTTGGAGTCGGAAGCAAACTGTCTGCGGACAAGTTTCTCAATCTTGAGACACTTGGCATTATTGTGCTCGGCCTGTTCGCATTCTCATTCGGAACCGCATCCGGCGTCATCATGGCAAAAATCATGAATCTCTTCTCAACCAATAAGATCAATCCCCTTATCGGGTCCGCCGGTGTTTCGGCTGTTCCCATGGCAGCCAGGGTCTCTAACAAAGTAGGACTGGACGAGGACCCTCATAATTTCCTGCTTATGCATGCAATGGGCCCAAATGTTGCGGGTGTAATTGGTTCTGCAGTTGCCGCCGGTGTTCTTCTTGCCGTCTTTTTATAATCCCATGCTCTATTCTTTCTTCTTGTATTTTCCATGACATTCGTCACATGTTTGCAGTAGTTTTTCGTATTCTATATTCAAACTGACCATTTCCCTTGATTCGGACGCCTCTACTACTGCAAGCGATTGGAAGTGAAAGGAGGTATCTAACAAAATAAAATCCTTTGGCAATTCCACCTTCCTCTTGCCTGTAAAGATTAAAGGTGAAGTATTCTTGAGCAACAAGGCGTATTTACTTATGTCCGCCCAATTTTGACTATCAATTGCAACCGCCAACGCATCATCATATTCATCAAGAAACTTCATATGCATCCTGAATTTAGACGCACTTTCATAAAGAACATTCTCCTCTTCGTCTATAACCTGTAAAACCATTTTATCTTCATTGCCAACCACTTCATCCTCTTGCATTTCAACACTCTTTTCCGATTTGCTAGAAAGCATATAAAGCGGCATAAGTGTAATTAACAAAATTGCGATGATCCAGAATCCTTTCATATTTCTTCCTTACCTTTCTTAAACTATTTCTACACGCCAATATAGTTACTCAACCTTTTAATATATCCCTGTAACCAGAGATATACTTACACATTATACAAATTTTTCAGTAAGCCAACTATAAACTTATTTCCTAAATTCTGCACCTCTTTGAAAATACTGTAATTTTCCAGAATTTATGCTAAACTATCTTTATCTAAAATATCAGAGGGAAACATTTTATGTCAATATTTAAAGTATCTTCAAGAAAAGAACAAGCACTTCTGCAACGAATGAAAGAACTGAATATTTGTGAAGACGATATTGAAGAAACGTTTATTCGTGCTTCCGGTCCTGGAGGCCAGAAGACAAACAAGACATCTTCCTGTGTAAGACTTCATCACATCCCCACAAACATAATAGTAAAGTGCCAGCGAGAGCGTTCTCAAGCTCTCAATCGATTTCTTGCGCGCCGTCATCTTTTAGATCAAATAGAACGTATGCAGAAAGGATTTGTCAAGGAAGAGAATCTGCGTATTGAAAAGATCAGGAATCGGAAGAGAAAAAGGGCAAAACGTGCAAAAAAGTTAAAGTTAGCTTCAAAAACTAAACAATCAGACGCAAAAGAAAACAATGACAGCCCGGAAAATATAATAGATTTTGACAGTTAATATGCGGTCGGTGTTTCTATAAATGGGTTCCTATAAAAGCCTTGCATAATTCTTATTTGAGTATATAATTTTTTATCCCACTGACAATCAGGATCACTTAACCTGAATGCTGTAATCAAAGACAAAGATGATTATTAACTGAAAGCATTATGAGGAAATACATACTCTCGCATGTCTTAATCATATCATTTATATTTTTTTTGAACCCGATTAAACAAACTATAGGAGAGAAAAAGTCACTCCGTTTTGTTGTACTCTTTGAAACAAACATAAACGTCTCAGAAATAATTACATGCCATTGAAATTTACAGCAAAGGTAATTAGCAAACACTTTTGGATGATATTGTAAAAAAACAGACCCCCTGAAAGAATTGCTTATAGGAAGAATACTACAGCGGAAACAGTAAATAATGTTGTCAATAAACTATATGAAGGCTTGAATCCCAAAGACATCATTTCAGAACAAGCCGGATTTTGGATAGATAGATTTTTGAATGCAGTGAAAAAGAAATTGTTGAAAGGGAGGTTCGGTAGTGCCAATTAAGAAGTTGTTAATTGATAAGTCAATAAACGTCGCATATAAGTACTTAAAGTACCTGGGCGCAGAAGTACAAATTTATGGTTCAATCTGTGTAAAAAGTGAACCTTCAATGGCAGAAATATACTTGGATGGTAAAGAAGCTGGTACAACCACTGAAACCATAACCGGTTTAGAGCCGGGTAAATATACAGTGGAAGTCAGGATGAATGGTTATGAAGTCTGGAGTAAAAATGTGGAAGTTAAGGGCGGCAGTAAGAAAACCTTAACCGCAGTACTTCAAATGAAAACCGGTTCTATCAGCGTAAAAAGTGAGCCGGCAAACGCAAGGATTTTCCTGGATGGCAAAGAGGTTGGTACTACTCCTGATGTTATACGGTCTACTGTCTCTGGTTCGCACGAGGTGGAACTCAAGCTGGATGGATACGAAGTCTGGAGCAAAAGGGTAAATATCGAGGAAGACAAGGAGAAGGCTTTATCAGCAGTGCTTCGAATCAAGGCAGGCTCCCTAATGATAGAGAGTGAACCGACGGATGCAAAAATATATTTAGATGGTGAAGAAATTGGTACTACTCCTAATATTATCAGGTCTATAGCTCCTGATACGTATGAGGTGGAAGTCAAGAAGGACGGATATGATGTTTGGAGTGAATTTGTTGATGTTGAGGGAGACAAAGAAAAGGTTTTAACCGCAGTACTTCAAATAAAAACAGGGTCTATCAGCGTAATGAGTAAGCCGGCGAAGGCAAGGATATTTTTAGATGGTAAGGAGGTTGGCACTACCCCTGATATCCTGGAATCTGTTGATCCTGGTTCCCACGAGGTGGAAGTCAGGAAGGACGGGTATGATGTTTGGAGTAAGAGTGTGGAGGTTGAGTCAGACAAGAAAAAGACCTTAACTTTGGAACTTCAAATAAATACCGGCTCAATCAGCGTAAAGAGTGAACCGGCAAAGGCAAGGATATTTCTTGATGGTAAAGAGGTCGGTATTACACCTGACACTTTATGGTCTGTTACCCCCGGTAAGCATGAGGTGGAAATAAGGAAGGATAGATATGAAGTTTGGCGTGAGAGTGTAGATGTCAAGGTAGGTGAAGAAAATACCTTGACATCTGTACTTCAAGTGAAGACAGGGTCTATCATGATAGATAGTGAGCCGTCTATTGCAAAGATATATTTAGATGGTAAGGAGGTTGGTATCACTCCTGAAACAATAACGGATTTAAAGCCAGGGAAACACACATTGGAAATCAAGAAGGCCAGATACGAAGTTTGGCGTGAAAACATAGAGACTGAGGCAGATGCAGAAAAGACTTTAACGGCAGTACTCCAGACAAAGACAGGAACTATCATAATAAAGAGTAGGCCTTCAAGAGCAAAGATATTTTTAGATGATAAGGAAGTTGGTATCACTCCTGATATTATACGGTCTATTGACCCTGGTAAACATGAGGTGGAAATCAGGATGGATGGATATGAAATCTGGCGTGAGAGGCTGAATGTTATTGCTGACAAAGAAAAGGCATTAACAGCAGTACTTCAAGTAAAAACAGGGTCTCTTGTGATAGATAGTGAACCGGCAAACGCAAGGATATATTTAGATGGTGGTAAAATTGGCACAACTCCCGATACTTTAAGATATATCGTCCCCGGTACGCATGAAGTCGAGGTCAGGATGGATGGGTATGAAATCTGGCGTGAAAGTATAGAGATTGAGGCTGATATTGAAAAAGCTCTAACTGCGACACTTAGAGCAAAGTCCGGCACTGTCAGTATAAAAAGCGAGCCAACAAATGCATTAATATATTTAGACGGTAAAGAGGTTGGCAATACTCCTGCTACTTTAAAGCCTGTCCGGGGCATACATGAGGTGGAAGTCAGGATGGATGGATATGAAATCTGGCGTGAAAACGTAGATATCCAGGCAGATAAGGAGAAAACTTTAACGGCTGCACTTCAATTAAAGACCGGAACTATTTTGGTAGAGAGTGAGCCTGCGAACGCAAAGATATATTTAGACGGTAAAGAGGCTGGCAATACCCCTGTCACTTTAAGGCATGTCCGAGGCATGCATGAGGTGGAAGTCAGGATGGACGGATATGAAGTTTGGCGTCAGAGCGTGGAGGTTGAAGCGGATAAAGAAAAGTCCCTGACAGCAGCACTTCAAATCGAAACCGGCTCTGTTCTGGTAGAGAGCGAACCAACGAACGCAACTATATATTTAGATGGCGATGAAGTTGGTATCACTCCTGATACTTTAAGGTCTATCATCCCCGGCAGGCATTTAGTGGAAGTTAAGATGGATGGATATAAAGTCTGGAGCAAGAGTATAATTGTAAGAGCAAATAATGATAATGCCCTAACCGTTGTTCTTCAGACAATAACAGGTTCCATTCTGATAGAAAGTGAGCCTGCAAAAGCAAGGATATTTTTGAACGGTGAAGAAGTTGGTACAACTCCTGAAAGTTTCAGATATATTACCCCTGGTCCGCATGAGCTGGAAGTCAAGATGGATAAATATGAAGTCTGGCGTGAGATTGTAGATGTAGAGGCAGGCAAAGAGAAGGTACTGACAGCGCTACTTCAACTAAGGACAGGTTCTATTTTGATCGAAAGTGAACCTACGAAAGCAACGGTATATTTAAATGGTAAAGATATTGGCACAACCGCTGAGACCATAACCGGTTTAATACCAGGAAAATATTCACTAGAAGTAAGGATGGATGGATATGAAGTCTGGAATAAAAGCGTGGAGGTTGATGCAGATACAGAAAAAGACATAACAGCAGTACTTCAAATAAAACCAGGCACTATCAGTATTAATAGTGAGCCGACGAAAGCAAGGATATTCATGGATGGTAAAAATGTTGGTACTACCGCTGAAACCATAACTGATTTAACACCTGGTAAGTATACAGTAGAAGTCAAGTTGGATGGATATGGCATTTGGCATCAAGTTGTAGATGTTGAACCGGACAAAGAAACGGTCTTAATGGCAACACTTCAACTAAAGACAGGTTCTATTATGATAGAGAGTGAACCGGCAAAAGCAATGATATATTTAGACGGTGAAGATGTTGGCATAACACCTGATACCTTATGGTATATCGTCCTTGGTAAGCACGAGATAAAAGTCGAGATGGAAGGATATGAGGTGTGGAGTAAGATTGTGGATGTCGAGGATGATAAACAGAAGATTTTAACCGCAGTACTTCAAATAAAGACCGGCTCTATCGCGATAGAGAGTAAACCTTCAAATGCAGTGGTATATATAGATGGTGAAGAAGTTGGCAAAACTCCTGATACTGTAAAGTCTATTGTTCCTGGTACACATGAGGTACAAGTCATGATGGACGGTTACGAAGTTTGGAATAAGTGTGTAAATATAAAGGCAGAGAAAGAGAAGGCTATAACAGCAGTACTTCAAGTAAAGACCGGCTCTATCAATATTAATAGTGATGTTCCGGATGCAAAGATATATCTAGACGGTGAAGAAATAGCTACGACCCCTGAAACCATAACTGGCTTGATACCTGGAGAATATACGGTGGAAGTCAAGATGGATGGATACGAAGATTGGAGTAAGATTGTAGCGGTTGAAGCAGATAAGGAAAATGTTTTAACGATAGCACTTCAAATGAAGGCAGGAACTATCATGCTAGAAAGTAAGCCAACGAAAGCAAGGTTATATTTAGACGGTAAAGATGTTGGCAAGGCACCTGAAATCATAAAAAATATTCTCCCTGGTAAGCATTTGTTAGAAGCCAGGATGGATGGATATGAAGGTTGGAGTGAGATTGTAGACGTCGAAGCGTATAAGGACTATGCCTTAAAGGCAGTACTTCTGGCAAAACCCGGCTCTATCAGCATTAAGAGTGAACCGACTAACGCAACAATATATTTAGATGACGAAGAAGTTGGTATTACCCCTCAAAATATAATTGATTTAAAACCCGGGAAATATACGGTTGAAGTCAGGATGAATAGATATGAAGTCTGGAGTGAGTGTGTGGATGTCGCGCCAGACAAAACAATTACATTAAAAGTTCCACTACAACTGAGAACCGGTTCTATTATGATCGAAAGTGTGCCGACTAAAGCAAGGATATATTTAAACGGTAAAGAAGCCGGAGTAACTCCTGAAACTTTAAGGTCTATTATTCCTGGCACACATAAGGTAGAAATCAGGATGGATGGACTTGAAATATGGCGTGAGATTATAGAAGTCGAAGCCGATAAGGAGAATACCTTAAAAGCAGTACTTCAGCTAAAACCGGGTTCTATCAATATCAAAAGTGAACCGACGAACGCAACTATGTATTTAGATGGTAATGAAATTGGCACTACCCCGGCAACCATAACTAATTTGATGCCTGGAAAATATATGCTGGAACTCAAAATGGACGGATATGATGTTTGGGGTGAGAGTATAAATGTCGAGACCGATATTGAAGAAACGCTGGCGGCAACGCTTCAACTAAAGACCGGTTCCATAATGATAGATAGTGAACCGGAAAATGCAGCAATATATTTAGATGGTGAAAATATTGGCTCAACTCCTGATATTATCATAAGACCTGCAGTCCCCGGCAAACATAAAGTGGAAATCAGGATGGACGGATATAAGGTATGGAGTGAGAGTGTGGAATTTGAAGCTGACAAGGAAAAGTCCTTAACTGCCGTACTCCAATCAAAAACCGGTTCTTTAATGATAGATAGTGTACCTGCAAACGCAACTATATATTTAGACGGTAAAGAAATTGGCACAACTTCAGACGCCTTAATATCAGCTACTCCCGGTATTCATGAGATTGAGGTCAAGATGGATGGATATGAAGTTTGGCGCAAGAGGGTAAATATTAAAGTAGATAAAAATAAGGCATTAACGGCAGTACTTCGAATAACTACCGGTGCGATCAAAATAAACAGCGAGCCTGCGAGCGCAACTATATATTTAAATGGTAAGGAGGTTGGCACTACTCCTGATACTATAAGATCCATTGCCCCGGGCACACACGAGATAGAAGTCCATATGGAAGGATATGAAGAGTGGAAGAGGAGTATAAAAGTAAATGTGGGCAAAGAGAAAGTTTTAACCGCATTACTTCAAACAAAAATCGGATCTATCTTAATAGAAAGCAAACCTTCAAATGCAAGAATATATTTAGATGACAGAGAGGTTGGTAAAACTCCTGCTAATTTAAAATCCATTGTTCTCGGTACTCATGAGGTGGAAGTCAGAATGGATGGATATGAAGTCTGGAGTGAAAGCGTGATTGTAGAGGAGGACAGGGAAAAGACTATAACCGCAGCACTTCAATTAAAGACCGGAGCTGTCATTATTGAAAGTACACCTCCAAATGCATCTGTATTTTTAGATGGCGAAGATGTTGGCAAAACTCCTGCTAATTTAAAATCCATTGTTCCCGGGACTCATGAGGTGGAAGTCAGAATGGATGGATATGAAGTCTGGAGTGAAAGCGTGATTGTAGAAGAGGATATAGAAAATACTATAACCGCAGCACTTCAATTAAAGACCGGAGCTGTCATTATTGAGAGTACACCTCCAAATGCATCTGTATTTTTAGATGGCGAAGATGTTGGCAAAACTCCTGCTAACTTAAAATCCATTGTTCCCGGCAGACATATTGTGGAAGTCAGGATGGAAGGTTATGAAATCTGGAGTGAGAGCGTAGACATTGAGGCAAAAACCGAAAAGACCTTAACCGCAGTACTGGTTATAAAGACAGGCTCGATTATGATCGAAAGTGAACCGACTGAAGCAACGATATATTTAGACGGTGAAGAAGCTGGCACAACTCCTGATACTTTAAGCCCTATTACTATTGGCGTTCATGAGGTAGAAATCAGAATGGATGGATATGAGGTTTGGAGTGATATTGCGAATATTGAGCCAGAAAAAGAAACGGCCTTGAAGGCAGTGCTTCAAATAAAAAATGGTTCTATAAGGATAGAGAGCACACCTCCAAACGCAGAGATATATTTAGATGGTGAAAAAGTTGGCACAACCCCTGACACTTTATTGTCTATTGTACCCGGTCAGCACGAAGTAGAGGTTAAGATGGATGGTTACGAGGCATGGAGTGAAAATGTGGATGTTGAGACAGATAAAGAAACCTTCTTAACGGTAATACTTAAATTGAGAACAGGTTCTCTCAGCATAAAGAGCAAACCGGCCAAAGCAGAAATATTTTTAAATGGTGAAGGGGTTGGCACACTCCCTAAGACCTTAACTGATTTAAAACCCGGAAAATACTCGGTGGAAGTCAGGTTGGCTGGATATGAAGTCTGGAGTGAAACTGTGGATATCGAGGCAGATTTGGAAAAAACCTTGACCGCAGAACTTCAAACGAAGACAGGTTCTATCATTATAGAGAGTAAACCTGCTAAAGCAAAAGTATATTTGGATGGCGAAGAAGTTGGCACAACGCCTGCCACATTAATGTCCGTTGCTCCTGGTGTTCATGAGGTGGAAGTCAGAATGGATGGTTACGATGTGTGGAGTAAGAGTGTGGAAGTTGAAGCAGAAAGAGAAAAGGTCTTGACATCTGTACTTCGAATAAGAACAGGCTCCTTCAGTGTAAATAGTGAGCCTGCAAATGCAATGATATATTTAGATGGTGATTATATAGGTACGACTCCTGAGATTATAAGGTCTAGTGTTCTTGGCACCCATGTTGTGGAAATCAGAAAGGAAGGATATGAAGTTTGGCGTGAAATGGTGGATATCAAGGTAGGTGAGGGAAAAGCCCTGACAGCAGCACTTCAGATGAAAACCGGCACCTTCACGATTGAAAGTAATCCTTCAATGGCAATGATATGCTTAAATGGCAGAGAAGTTGGCACTACACCTGCAACCATAACTGACTTAAAACCTGGCAAATATATCGTGGAAGTCAAGAGGGACGGGTATAGAACGTGGGATAAGAGAGTAAATGTAAGAGCAGATATAGAAAATACCGTTTCCGCCGTACTACGCTTAAATACCGGTTCTATTATGATAGATAGTGAGCCTACAAAAGCCGGCATATTATTAAATGGGAAAGATGTTGGTACAACACCTGAAACCATAACTGGCTTAGATCCAGGAAAATACAATATAGAAGTCAGGTTGGACAGATATGAAGTCTGGAGCGAGAGTACAAAGGTAAAGATTGGCAGAGAGAGTGCCTTAAAGGCCTCACTCCAAATAAAGTCCGGTTCAATCAGCATAAACAGTAAACCTTCAAATGCAAGAATATATATAGATGGGAAAGATGTTGGAATAACCCCTGGTATTATAAAACCTATTGACTCCGGTACGCATGAGGTTGAAGTCAAGAAGGGCGGATATGAAACCTGGAGTGAAAGTGTGGATGTTGAGGCAGACAAAGAGAAGTCCCTGACGGTAGTACTTCAAATAAAAACCAGTTCTATCTCAATAGACAGTGATCCAGCAAACGCAGTGATATATTTAGACGGTGAAGAGGTTGGCATGACTCCTGATACATTAAGGTCCATTATCCCTGGAACACATGAAGTAGAAGTAAAGATGGATGGATATGAAACGTGGACCGAGATTATAAATGTTGAATCAGATGAAGAGAAGGCATTAATAGCTACACTTCAAATTAAGGCTGGTTCTATCAACATAGAGAGTGAACCGACACAAGCAAAGATACTTTTAGATAGTAAAGAGGCTGGTATAACTCCTGTTATTTTGAAATCAGTCATTCCCGGTACACATGAGATTGAAGTCAGGATGGATGGGTACGAATCCTGGAGTGAGATTGTAGATGTCAAGCCAGATATAGAAAAGGCTATAACAGCAGTACTTCAAATAAAGGCAAGTTTCCTTAAGATAGAAAGTG
>JACZYU010000143.1 GCA_022570935.1 Planctomycetota bacterium
AATACTTACAAAAACAGGAAATAAAACATGTCGTCATTCTTTAACTCACTATTTGAAAAAAAATTCGATCCGGCTACAGTGAAACTGCCGCAGGTAGATCAGAACGGTCAGAGCAATATTAAAGGTATCTATTTAATTGGTGAGATTGCAGGGAAGCCGTTGCTGAAAAACGCAATCAACATGGGCTATGATATTATTGAAAGGCTCTATCCTGAGGTGAAAGATAATACTGAAAAAGAAATATTTGACGTGTTAATTGTTGGAGCAGGCGCAGCAGGAATCAGCGCCTCGCTCAGGGCAAAACAAAGAGGATTGAATTATATAAACATTGAACAGGGGAAGATTGCAAATCTAATAACTACGTTTACAAAAGGGAAAACCCTCTTTGCCGAGCCGATGGATGATGAATTGAAAGGAGACCTCTGGCTGGATGAAACGACCAAAGAGGATATCCTGGATAGATGGAGTAACTTTATTTCCGCAGAAAAACTGAATATCAAGACAAAAGAACGGATAACAGATATCCGGCGAAACGGCGGCCTTTTTGACGTGGAGACAAATAAAGGAACTTACAAAGCCAGAAGGGTTATTCTTGCCATTGGGAAATCTGGAAATCCCCGCAAGATCAATTGCCCCGGCGAAGATTTTGATAAGATTGCAAACGTACTGGCCGACCCGGATGAGTTTGAAGACAAAGATATCATGATATATGGGGCAGGAGACGTGGCCGCCGAAGCGGCGCTTGCCCTGTGTGATAAAAACAGGACTACCATAACCTGTATAGACGAATCATTTACCTTCCCGCGAAAACGAAACATAGATGCAATGGAAACGAAAATGAAGGAGGGCAAACTTAAGGTCAATTTCGCTTCTAAAATAAAGGAGATAAAGGAAAACGAAGTAGTAATTGAAAGGGACGGAAAGGAAATCATTGTAAAAAATGATGTGTTTTTTACGATGATTGGTGCAGACCTGCCCCTTAAATTCTTCAGCAAGATTGGAATCAGGCTGGAGGGTGCATGGCATTTCAAGAAATGGGTATTTGCTGTTCTCGTCTTTGCCTTTGTATTTTGCATATATTCATATAAAAAATATCCATCGAAACTTCCATTTAGTCTTATCCCTGCTGAAACATTTTTTACCTATTTTGCTCCATTCGGAGCCGGAATGGATGCAATTTTTCACTACAGGGATACCACGTTCTGGTACGCTTTTGCCTATACGCTGTTAATGATCATCTTTGGCATAAAGGCGTATAAACGTTGGGGGACTGCCTACAATGACAGATACCAGAAAATTCGCTTTGCTTCTCTGATTCTGAGCCAGGTGTTTATTTTTTTCCTGATACCAGAATTCCTTTTTAAATTTATCATTCATATAGGGAACTCATACCAGTACTGGCATGCTTACAGCTTATTACAGCCATGGCCTCTGCTCTTTTATTTCATATTTGATCATCCGCATCTTTTTTATCTTATATGGGCAGGTGTAATGACCCTGGTTTTAATCCCTGTTCTGTCAATATGGCACGGCAAACGATTTTGCACCTGGATATGCGGTTGTGGCGGCCTGGCGGAAACAGTTGGTGACAGATGGAGACACCTTGCCCCTAAAGGACGCAAATCTATTGCATGGGAATTTATGACCTGGGTTATACTTGGGTGGGCCATATTGGCCTTAATACTCTTTTTTGCCTTACCGTCAGTGGGAATACACCTGGTAAAATCGTACAGCAGCGTCATTGATTTCTGGCTTATTGCCGTTATACCGGTTGCCGCTTATCCCTTGTTTGGCGGAAAAATATGGTGTCGATACTGGTGCCCATTGGCAAAATATATCCAGATATGCAGCAGATTGTTTGGCAAGCTAAAGATATCTTCTAACGATAAATGCATAACCTGCGGAGAGTGTTCACGATATTGCCAGGTGGGAATAGACGTGATGAGCCTTGCCAAAAACCAGCAGGATTTTTCCAACAAAAATACCGCCTGTATCCACTGCGGAATCTGTATTACAGTCTGCCCGATGGATGTATTGAAATTCGGAGATCAGAAATAATATTAACCACAGATTTTCACAGATATCCCCGGACAAAAGGCGCCGAGGACAAGCGCAAGAGCACAGAGAATAAAGACCAGAAGATTGACGATTTGGGCTCGCCTTGGTGCGACCCCTGCCCGTCCGGCAGGCGGGCGCTCTGCGGTCTGGGCTAGGGATTTACAAATAACAAATGACTAATTCAGCTACTTTGTCACGTTCTTCTCGTTATTTCTCCTTATGCAGGTACGGCCTTTTTTACCTTGATCTGCGCTGACTTTTTTTCAGCTTGTGCAAGGTCAAAGTCCATCTGCAACCCTAGCCATACTTCCGGGCGGCTGCCGAAGGCTTTGGACAACCTAATAGCCATTTCCGGTGAAACGCCATTTTTACCGTTCACAAGATTGCTGAGAGTAAGGCGGGTTACACCGAGAATGTCAGCGGCCCTGGTTATGGTCAAATTTAACGGCTCCAGACATTCGTGCTTGATGAGCTTTCCTGGGTGTGGTGGGTTCTTCATCTTCATATTATCCTCCTAATGGTAGTCAATTAAATCAACATCGTATATGTCACTGTTCTTGATCCTGAAGGTCACACGCCAGTTTGCCCGTAGAGTGACAGACCAGAAACCTTTCAAACGGCCTTTGAGGGGGTGCAGGCGAAATCCCGGCAACCTCATATCCTCCGGCTTTGTCGCATGGTTAAGAACGGCAAGTATGTGCTCGAGCTTCTGTACATCCTGAGCGGAGACCTTACTACGGTCGGCCTTCTCAAAAAGTTGCTGCAGCCCTTTATGCCGGAAACGCTGTATCATAAGAATAGTGTATAGAGTATATATGCAGTAGTCAAGGCAAAAAAGAGGCAAGGAGAGTGACGATTGAGGGATTCCTGTCTGCCGACAGGCAGGGAAGAATTTAAGTATTGAGGAATTAAGAATTAGCTAACGACAAGTGACGAATAACAAATAACAAATGACTAATTCAGGAGCCTCTTGGAATAATTTTTATTTTATGGGAATATATCTAATATAGAATATGTCATACAATACAGCCTTTGTATTTTAAATCTTTATGCGGATCAGAAATACTTTTCCAAATATCCAAAACTCTAAGTTTTGGATATGTTCCCTGTCAAAAACTACAATATGTAAATAAGGCAATTCAAAGGAGGACATTAAAAGGTGCCATATTATGTATAAACGGACAAGAACGAGGAAAAACGAAATGACAAAAAAGCCAAGACCGAGAGCGGTAATCATTGATGACGATTATTTACTAAGGACTTTAATGGGTGACGTGTTCAAAGACAGGGGATATGAAGTTCATAGTTCTGCTGAACCAGGTTTGTCTTCCATATTTTTGGATAGTCAATGTTCCTGTCCAGTTGGAACTCATTGCACGAATATTATCATAACTGATATTAATATGCCTGATATGACAGGCCTGGAATTCATAGAACACCAGAAAAGAAACGGGTGTAAAGTTCAGAATATAGCGGTGATGTCTGGGGGATGGACAGATGAAAAAATTGAACACGCAAAGAGGCTTGGCTGTCATATATTCGAAAAACCGTTTAAAATTGTTGAGATTGAAAAGTGGCTGGATAACTGCGAGAGAAAATCAGACCCCGATAATAAGTTATCAGGCTTGCCAATAAATACGATTGAATCAACAAGAAATAAATGAAAGGTAAGGTAAGGTTGCAATTTGCCGCCAATTTTGCTGTAGATAGAAAGCCCGAGGATGATTTTAAATATGTTTTCCCTGTCAGTCGTTATAAATAGGTACTTATTTTTCTATTTTGTGGGAATATATCCCGGTTACTATTTGTTGTATATAGAAGGCAGGTGTATTTATTATTCCATTTTTGTTAGTGGAGAAAAACCGAAATGGAAAAATTAATAAAGTTGCTGATCATTTTAATATTCTCAATGATATTTAGCGGGTGTTTGGGGATGCAGTATAATACAGGTGAAAGTTACTTAGAGCAGGAAAAGTATCCGGAGGCAATTAATGCATTCAAAACCATTTTAGAGCAAAACCCGGAATATCCGAATGCACATACTCAACTCGGAATAGCCTATTACAGAACCGGGATGCATGAACAGGCAATCTCGGAACTTAAAGCGGCAAAAGAACTTCGATTCAATGATAAGAGGGCAAGGTTGTTTCTGGGCATGGCGTATTTAAAATACGGAAAAACGGATGATGCGATTGAAGATACTATTGTTGAATGGGAGTCATACCTTGATATGTTTCCTTTAGATAACATGTCAGGCATATTGCAAAAAAGTATCGTCGTATTGAAAAGTGGCGAAATCTTACCGGCAACTGTGGACTTGATAACAAGTAGCATTGAAACCGCAATTGCACAGGAAGATAAGGACCGTGATGCGATATATTTCGATAGATATAGAAGCTTTGAATACAGGTATCCGTTTTTTCGTCACGGTTATTATCCGTGTGATTAAATTTGGTAATAAGTACAAGATATGTTCCGGTATCAGCAAGAACTTATAACGCTATATAGATATTTGTAACAAGATTACAAACTTTTAAGGATGCAGGTGTATATTTTCGGGAAAGGAGTTTGAGATGTCCGATAATAAAGATCTTAGCAGATTAAAGGCTGGCGATGAGATATGTTTGTTTAAAAAAGACGGACTATTACCAATTACATGTGGTGAATTAAAATATTTTGATGAAGAAAATGATAAAGTATGTATAAATGTCGATAAACGTCCTGTTGAATTATCAGCGCATTTGTACGATTTCATAAGCGCTTCTGCCTCGAACGATCTGGGATCGAAAGATTCATTCGAACGGGCTCGTCAGCAATACATGCAATTTTTGGGATTGATAAAACGTGAGTCAAAAACATAACCTGCTCGTTCACATTGATGCCTTATACAGGTCTGCGTTGTATCTTACTAAGAATGAAAGCAATGCAGATGATTTAGTTCAAGAGGCATACTTGAGGGCATTCAAATTTCTCAAGAACGACAAAGAAATTGATAATCCAAAGGCATGGTTGTTTAAGATATTAATTAACACCTTCATTAATAAATACCGGAAAGACAAACGAGAACCCTCTCTGGTTGATTTTGATAGTGTCGAATCCTTTTATGGATCATTAGAAGAAGAAGCCCAAATGTCGTCGATTACAGAAAATGAGGCAGAATTTAGTAAATTGCTGGACGACGATGTACAAAAAGCCCTGGAAGGGTTACCTGATGATTTTCGAATGGTAATCCTGCTTTCTACGGTTGAGGGTTTCTCTTACAAGGAGATTTCGAAGATGGTTGATTGTCCTGTCGGTACAGTAATGTCCAGGATATACAGAGGGCGAAAGATGCTAAAGGAAAAGTTAGCCGGCTATGCAAAGAACCATGGTTACGAAAGAGAGTAAAAAAATTAGACAGGATAACAGGATGAACATGATCTAGGTCCAGTTAATCAAAAGCATCTATCACGACCGGAAGGAGATTATATGGAATATAGAGAATTGACAGAAAAAGTTATTGGATGCGCTTATCGTGTTTATAATAAAATGGGATTTGGGTTTCTTGAGAGTGTATACGAGAAATGTATGCTCATAGAACTACGCAAAGCAGGATTTAATGCAGAATCACAAAAACCAATTACAGTTTATTATGAAAATGAAATTGTAGGAGAATTTGTAGCTGATATTATCGTTAATGATACCATTATTTTAGAACTAAAATCAATTAGACGAATTATTAATACCCATGAAGTACAACTTGTTAATTACCTTGTTGCTACAGGGAAACCAGTAGGTCTTATTCTTAATTTTGGAGAAAGCAAGGTTGACATTAAACGTAAAATCAAAGATTTAGAATAGGTGATAGACAGGATTTTAAAATTATCTTGTTTATCCTGT
>JACZYU010000144.1 GCA_022570935.1 Planctomycetota bacterium
CAGGATTATTTTCTACATATCGAACTGCTGCTTGAGTGCATAGAGGAAATAGCTGTATTTATGGAAGATATTGATATAGAGAAAATGGATTGTGATACTTGCCTTATAATGCAGGAAATATTAAGTGCTGAAATTGAAGACCCTGAGTTTCTTCGCTTTGCCTTCTAAGAAAACACCTTTCATAATAGTCCGCAAAACATCTTTTATTCTATCACATCATTTATCATAAAAGTAAATGTATAGTGGGATATATACCCACCAAAGTCAATTGGTAAAATCAGATTGAAAGTTGAATCCTTCAACTCTTCACCCCTGCCCTCAAAGCTATATCTTGGGAAGAGAGGCTCCATTAAGTAGTATATTTCATATGCTCTACTGCTAAATCTATCCTGCCCTATACAGAAATCAGGCCAGATATTTATCCAGACATATCCTGTTATCTCAGAATCCAGGTCTATCTTTATTGGTGAAACGTACAAGTCATTTTCTGCAAAATCCCATACTTCTTGCACATAATCATAACCATAATGAATCATGCGGGATTCACCTAAAGAATCTATATACTCAGCCTTATCTCTAACAAGATTTATATCATGGTCAGTCTTGTTCTTGATTGCCACCCAGATATTCTCAGAAGACGGAACAAATCTGAACTGAACATTACTATCCTCAAAATTCATCGTCTCGCTTTGAGGATCAATTAGTGAAAAACTATAACGATAAGGTGTGTATGAACAACCAACAAAAACCAAACACAAACATCCAAGGGCTATTTTACGTATAGTTTTATATAACTTGTACATTTTGCCCTCCTAACTGTTAATACCAGAAGTCAGGTAGTTCTCCCTCTTTAATTTTATACAAACATTATGATGAAATCGTTCCTAAATATGACAATATACAACACAAAGTATATTTCACTCGTGCTATCAACACATTTTTCAGCTATCAGACATCAGGAGGATATACAAGGCAAGATGAGGTTTGATATAAGGTATGCATAAAAGGAAGCTAGACTCTTGTCAATATTGTCAATGGTTTTGAGTAGTCATATATTACATTGAAATGATGGGGTATATTGCTAAAGAAAATTTAAACCTCAGGATACACAGGGATATTAAGCCTGCCCGACGGTTTGTTTGGCGGGTGAGATGTGGTTTAGAGTGGTATAAAGTCTGATTATTAGCCTTTAATGCCTATAAAGCGGTTATAAAATTGGAGATTCTTCGGCTAATGCAGATTATCATACATTGTAAAAAGAATAGCTTCCTCTCTCTGTATTCCCCATGTAAGGGTCTCAATAAGCCATTCTATTTCTTTTGAAAGCATTCAAGGCATCGACCGGTTTCATCTGATTGGTGGTGAGGGGAAACCGTATTTAACAGGAATTGGCCTGTTAAAGGTGCCGAGTACCTTGAACCCTATAATATTTCTTTCAAGCACACTCAAATTACACAGCTATATTCATAGACGTTCATATTATACTCTTGATGATAGGAAATTGCTTTCTAAAGGTTTAGTAAGAGCAGTAAAATGATTAACCAAATTCAAGTGTTTTTTGAAAATTATGTCCCCCAGTTCAATGAGGAAGTGCAACACATGAGTAAAAGACCTGTAATGGTGTTTTAAACTTAATGCACACTTTCGGCTTCCTTCTTTTCAGGCTCGGCCTTCTGCCCAGATACTTCCTCTACCGTTGCAGTTGCTTCTTCAGCACTCTTCTCTGCAGCTTCTTCAGCTATTGTCTCAGCAGAATAAACCACTTCCTCGGTCACTTTCTCAGCAGTTTCAGATGTTTCTTTTGCGGCTTCCTCTGTTGATTCCGCAGATGTTTCAGCTACTTTCTCAGTAGATTCCGCCGTTACTTCAGTTACCTTCTCAGTAGTTTCAGCCGTTGCTTCCGCTGCCTTCTCAGTAGTTTCAGCAGTTTCTTCAGCTACCTTCTCAGTCGTTTCAGCCTTTGTTTCCGCTACCTTTTCAGTAGTTTCAGCCGTTACTTCAGTTACCTTCTCAGCAGTTTCAGTTGTTTCTTCAGGAGCCTTTTCAATAACTTCAACTGCTTCTGCGGCTACCTTCTCAGCACTTTCAGCCGTTGTTTCAACTGCCTTCTCAGCAGTTTCAACCTTTTCTATTGAAGTACAGCTTGTAGCAAGTCCAAAAATCATAATTACAAATGCTGTAAATATAAAAGATATTCCTTTTATAACCATGTCTGTTCTTCCTTCCTTTCTACTGGTGCGGATTTCAGGGTCTTACACCCTAATCCGTATTAGTAAAAAATTATATTCGTTTGGGTTAACGTGTGTGTGCTAAGTGAAGCTAAAAGACAGTATTGAGCAGCAATTGCGAAACGCATCGTCGCAACTGCTGCTTCAATATAAGGCTTTTATGACAATATTATAAGTGCATGTTTAGAATTAACATACAAAAGATTTTGCTTATTTTCATTCTTCTTACCTCCTTAAAGGTTCAAATCACACACCATGCTTGCTTTCTACAATTAATGCAAGATATATGTGAAAATAAATGCGGTACGGTAGTGGTAAAAGTATAGCTTTTTTCACTACTAATTACTACTTACTGTGGCATTAATTGTGAATTCTTGTTAAATGCCAAGAGGTATTTACGGAATTAATAGTATAAGCGCAAAAAACCTGCCAATAATTAACTTCGTGATCTATAATTTAGTGTGTTTTTTTACTATACCCACTTCAATAATCAATAAACTTACTTCTTACGGAAAGATCTTTTGACTTCACAACTTTAGTTTATGTAATACCTTAAAAGCAGATTTTCACAGAGAAAGACTTTTAATTTTTTATCACTTTGGGTCAGCATTGTCCGGTTAGGTTTTTGCGTAAGCATAATTTTTTCTCTGTTCTTTGAAATTGTCCTTAGTTACGGTTGTAAAGTCAAAGCTGCAGGCTTCATTTTTAATTTTGAATCTTAACTCTCTGACTCTCTTGATAGAGACTTTTTCGTTAAAATTATTATGACAATAGATTGCAAGCAGGAGGTACGTAATTAACCCGGCAAGTATTTGAACCATGAGGCCGTATGGTGATCTTGCGATGAGATGGTAGACTTTAAGATGTCGTTTCCACCATCCGAAGAATATTTCTATGTTCCAGCGCAGCTTATACATATGCGCAATATCTTCAGCAGTGACGTCAAATCGGTCTGTAGCAACCCAATACTTTTTACCATCTGCACGGTATCCAACAAGACGAACAGGCTTTTCGGTCTGACTGACACCAGGTGTTCCGAGCAAGACAATAGCATCGTAAAAAACTATGCCATCATGACTGATTGGATTGTTTTTTATAACAGTTTTATTGGTACTTTTCTTGATACGGCAAACAAAATGTTTTCCTTCTGTTTGCCATGAGTCAAAGTTCTTATGGCATTGATAGTAACGATCCATGATTCCAGTTTGACCCGGAGAAAGTATTTTGCTTACAAAAGGGCGTTCGTCGCCTTTTCCATCAGTGAGAAATATTTTTGATGGAATAGAATGGTTAATGTCAAAACCGAGATGAACCTTTGCTTTTTTTGAACCATTTCTATAATCAGCCCACTGCATGGAAAGTACGGCGTCAATTAACGAACCATCAATAGAAATGAGTTCTCCAAGACGAGCATGTTCCTTTGGCAGAATTTGAGCAGCGTCAGATTGAAGCTTTGTAAATACGTATAATAATTGATCTAACCCTCTGTGGTTAACAGCCTCGGAAAAACTGCTTCTTTTGATGCCATCAGGAGGGGCTATTTCGCTCTTGGCAAAATCATCTTCTTCAAGAGCTTGAAGGAGATGTCTCCCAGAGGAGTGTTCCTCAAGATGAAAAAAAATTAATGCTTTGAGTTGTTGTTCAAAATTCATTTGCAAAGGTCTATCTCCTTTCGCTTCAAGAAGCGGTGTGTGGGATAGAATTTTATAAACAGGCACCAATAATTCATGAAAAGATGGGATTGCTTGATTTTTGCTTATTAGTGGTTCAATAGTATATGGCATTTTTATAACTCCTTTATATTTAAAGTGTTATAAGAATTTTGCCACAAAAATTTATTTCAAAAAGTCAAGCAAAAATTGCCTCCAAAAAAATTACTTTGTCAGTAATTTATTACGCAAAAACCTAACCGGACAGCACTGAATAAAACTAAACAATTTACATCTGGCGTAATAAGTCTAAGTCTTTTATGGCTTACAATAATTACAAGGCAAACAACCCGCTTCACTTGCTTTTTGTGGTGTATCAAATTCTTTTAAGCCATCCGAAGCATTTAGTTTTGAACAATCTGGCTTGTGGAAAACGTTAGAGACGTTGGTTGCAAATACAGTAGTAAGGCTATCTTTCTCTTGATTTTCAATACTATAAGTTTTTATCCCTTCTTGCGTTTCTTGTTCTGGTGGTTCTGCATATTTTTCGGTTGAGTAGTCTAAGGTATTTGTGTAGACAAGGTCTCTAAACCATTTCTGTTTCCTTGCCTCTTTCCACATGTCGTAAAGCAATATTTCGCTCCTACGTATGATTCCTCTTAAATTCCCCCGGGCGATATCACTTGAACAATCTTCAGCAAAGTACTCCTCTAGATAGCGTCTCGCCAACATTTCATCACCTTTTAGCCAATACCATAATGCAAGGAAATCCTTGCTCACACTTCTCCAAAGAACGTTACGGAAAACATCATCAGCTTCAACTTCCTTTCCTGAATAGAGCAGGGCAATGGCTAAAACTAATCTGGTGGAATCAATATTTTCTAAGGTTAATTCATTTTTATTTATGTTTAATAATGTTTTACGCAACTGGATAACCTCGTCAAATCTACCTAACTGAAATGCAATTCTTGCAGCTATTTCATAGGTAGTTCTTTTTAAATCCGGATTTTGGCTGTATTCTATTTCATGTAACATTGGTTTTATTGTTTCTTCATATACTTGTTTTAATATAGTAGTGTTCCTTCCCTGAGACAAATAGAACGCAGACAATGCAACAAGCATTTTATTCAGCTTATACAGCATGGCATCGTTGTTATCCATTACTTGAATACTTTTTTCATAGTGTGAAATAGCTTCTGTGTAATCACCTAAGCGATGTTGGAGTCCACCAATGTTTAATAACGTAATACTCCTGCCATTATTTCCTTCAACATCTATGTATTTTATTGATTCCTCATAAGCATAAATTGCCTTGGTATATTCATGCATTTTCAAGAAGATAACTCCTTTCATATTATATCCCCAAGATAGCCAATTTTTTTCATTTTTATGTTTGTAAATGAATTCATCTGTTTCCGTCATAGCTTCTTGTAGTTTGTTGTGTTTTACAAGCGAGACGATTTTCTGTCCGAAAGAATCACTGCTTTCCTCTGCGAAAGCAACTTCATACTTAAGCGTCAGGAACACAAGAGACAAACCAAAGACTATCAAAATAGATAGAACACTTTTATTTAACATTTTGTAAGGTGAATAGAAATATGGATTCATTATTCTTTATTTGGTTCTTATGTACGAATTAGAAATATGTAAAGTATATTTAAACAGCAAAAAAGCATGAGGTAATTTATGAGAAACTCATCCATCAAATGATGATTTTATGATTCTTTGATATGATTAATTACGCCCGAAGCGGAAAACAATACATTTCCCCCTTTGATTTCATTAACCACATCACAATTCAAATATCCCATCCGGATTCTTGCACTCTTGCTTTATATGTCCTTCATAGCCGCGCAAGATATCAGGGGCTTCAGATGTCGTAAAGACTACATGGCTGTATGGAGAAAATATAAAGGAAACGGACCTCCAACCTTGCGACCGAAGTTCTCTCGGTACCTCAATTTGGGATGCCGGGTAGAGATGCTTTTTTTGAAGGTTGATATACACCAGCGCATCAAGCTCTGAGCAGGTTTTCGGACCGTAGTGCGAAGCT
>JACZYU010000145.1 GCA_022570935.1 Planctomycetota bacterium
GCAAATGGGCGGATATTTGCCGTAACCAGGACAGCTGCAATATTTTTTGAAATAAAATCATCAGCCGATATAATCACGCCAAGTTTCTCGAATATGTTCTTTGTCAATTGTATTGTAAGATCAAATGTTGACTTATCTCCTGATCCCGATAGCCCGATTACGAGTCCATAACCGAATAAGAAGTTGTCTCTAACGCCCTGTACGTATGTAATGTCTTTAACGCGTGTGGTTATACTTCCGTGTACAGGCGCAAACGATGAGATGAAACAAGTTGAGATTAATACAATAATGCTTAATAAATAGCGAAACATAGATTCATTCCTTAAAATATGGTTTATGTGTAACAAAAGCTATCTTCCAAAATAGCAATATTTATACCAAAAACATATTAATTCTGTTTAGTATTAAAGCCTTATGCAGGAGTAACTTATAAAGCTGCTGGATTGTGTGTTTCTGCAAGTCAGGAAATTTGGTAGTCAATTTTTACACATGATGTCTATTTTTTCCCTACAGAAATGTTTTCTGTATAGATACGAAAAAAGGAAGGGTAGTTTATCGTAATAGTTCAGTCCACCGCAAAGACGCAGAGAACGCAAAGAAGATAAAAGTGATGAAAGAAGAAGATCGGGAATGTAGAAAAGTATAACTGTTAAATAAAGTAATCCCGACCGAGTCGGATCTGTGAGTTGCCCACAGGGTCGTCCTCCCGCCAGGGGCGGATCTTGAAGCAGCCCACAGGGTCGTCCTCAGGCGACAGGCCTCAGGCGACACACAAAGAGCACAAAGGAATTAAGAGAATCGTCAATAATCTTTGAAACTTTGCGCCTTTGCGGTGAAGCATTAATAAGTTAACTACGTCGCTGTGCCTGTATCTAGTATAACGATTCCAAAATAACGTAGCAATAGTCAAGTCAATTTAAAAATCCGAAATCCAAAATCCGAATACCGAAATAAGAAACAAACCCTAATGACAAAAATGTCAAATGATAAAAACATCTGATCGTATATGGCTGTTTTGGAAATTTGTTCATTGGAATTTCGAATTTGTTTCGAATTTCGTGCCTCGAATTTCCAATTTTATTTACACTTAATTTGCCTGGAATTGTTGCCATGTTAATATGAGTGCGCCAATGTTATACACTAAGTGTTTTCTTTTAGAACGGCCAGAGCATATCTTTTACTCTATGGTACCAGCCTTTTGATCCTGCCCTGGACAACCAGCCTTTTCCTTCAAGTCCGAATTTTACGTTTGACATCTTGCTTGACGCTATTGTGTTACTGGTAGTTATGTCGATAGACCTGGCAATGCCCGTAATTTTCAAGGTATATTGCTCTTTGTTTACTTTTACATTTCTTTTGCCTTCAAGGACAAGATTACCATTGTCAAGTACCTCTACTACCATTGCCGTAATTGTTACAGTTACCGACCTGTCGATATCATTGGATCCTCCACCACTAAAGGCTGAGGTATACTCAGTTGCGAATGTGTTAGCAGCTCTTGAGTCCTGGATCTTTGCATTACGTCCGCTTGTTAGTGCATGTCGGAGGCCTGTCACGAAATTATCATTGTCAATGGACCCTGAAGCTGAGGTTGAATTATCAGTAGTATTTGTTTCAGTATTGAGAATATTAGTTGTTTCTGAGACTATTATTGTAACAATGTCTCCAATCCTTTTGCCTCTATTATCATCGAAGAGATTATAGTTTACGGTAGCCCTTTTCATCCATAATGAATCTGCAAGGACGCAATCACATACCACGGCAAGGATACTTACAGTTACAATGAATTTAAGTATAAGATATCTGGAAAATATTGTCATTTTTGTTCCTTATTATAAAAAATGGATCTTGTGTAGAGGATTTAAAAGAATTCTGCTTATTCAATCTCAGTAAAAGAGTTTTAATCCTTTTTTGTTTCCCTTTTCCAAAAGGAGAAAGGGGGGGATTAGAAAGTTATCTGGACTTTGCCCGAATCTATAATTTCACCATAAAGTATCTTCTTTGAATCCAGGTTCTTTACCTTTATGGTCTCGCCTGTGTATCCAGTTTGTTGCGCCAGTCCTTTGGTGACAATTCTAAATCCACTTGACGTAATAAATAATTTTATTACACTGCCCTGCTTTATAGTTGGGGGCGTCTCAACCATATCTTCAGTAAGTATAGTATATGGCAGGATTGATACGACTGCTGTCTTGCCTCTCAGGTTGTCTCTGCTGGAAAAGGCCAGTCCGCGTATTTTTGTAGTTTCCCTTCTGGCCATGAATACGTTTTCTCTGGTTAATTGCTGGTTGCGGGCTATTTTCCTCTTTGTAATAGCGACATATTCAAATACCCTGACTTTAAAACGAACCGGTATCTTGAAATATCTCATACCGTTTGAATATGCGCTGACGATTAATTCAATATTCCCCCTGTCTTTGCTTGAGTCCACAAGTGAAATATCAAGATTAATTTTGTCTCTTCTGCTTGGTACCCATTGGTCACCGGGCATTCTTGTTAATTCTACAGTAGCTTCTCTGTCAGTTACCGGCAGAAAATTTAATAAATATTCTTTTGCTCTTTGTGAAATTTCAAGGCCGGTTATCTTCGTTGATTCGACTGAAACTGCTACTGAGTTGGCATTAGTAAAGTTCACGTCCGCTACATTAACGTTTGAAACATTCAAACGCATCTTCATGAAATCTTTATTTATCCTTCTGATGCTGTTTGCCCATGGTGTTTTTCCAACCTCAATGTCATTAATTCTGTTTACCAGTTTTACATCATCACCGGTTACAGTAGAGATATCACGGAAGGTGATGGTTTTCTCTTCCAATATAACATTACCCATTAAATTTATTTCAATCTTGCCTGTCTGCCGTGCCAACGGCACAGGCAGGCCGGCTAAAATGTCAGGTATTAATATGAACGTGCTTAGAACAAGAATCAAAGATATTCTGGCTTTCATTACCGGTCTCCTTTATGTAAAATTTGAAGATTCATATTATTTATACTCATCTCAAAATTGTTTTCGGAAAAATCCAAAAACAATTTTGCCCGAGTAAAGTCCTCGGCGCCTTTTGTCCGGGGAAAGTCCTCGGCGTTTTTCAGTCCGGGGATAACTGCAACCAAGATTTGGTTTTTTGAAAAGCCAAAAACCAAACCGGTTTTAGTATATTATGCTGTAATACGGTTTGTCGTTTGTAACATGTCGTCAGCTGCTTTAATTGCCCTCGCGCTTGTTTCGTATGCCCTTTGTGCAATTATGAGGTTTACCAATTCAGTCACAACCTCCACATTTGAACTTTCACGAAATCCCTGCATAATCTCCCCAATTCCGGTTTGCCCCGGTGTTCCTGTTGTAGCAGTGCCTGATGCGGTTGTTTCCCTGAGAAGATTTCTTCCCATGCTTTCCAGACCTGCCGGGTTAGGAAATGTAGCAAGGGTTATTGTGCCTACAGATTGACTGCTCCCATCTGTACTTTGGGTCGAAAATGTTCCGTCTGATCCAATACTGATGCTAACTACTTCGCCTGTAATTGACATTGTGGGTTCAAGTTTAAGACCTTCAGAGGTTACCACCTCTCCGGCGCTGTTAAGATGAAAAGTACCGTCTCGTGTGTAAACAACGGTTCCATCAGGGTGTGTTATTTGAAAAAATCCTTTTCCCTGTATAGCCAAGTCCAGTGTTCTGCCGGTATTTTCTTGAACACCTTGAGTAAATACTTTATTGGTTGCTACAACACGGACTCCACTACCAACCTGCAAACCGGTTGGCGTTTCTATTCCTTGAGCAGATTCTGAACCTGCAGCTACAAATTTATCGTATAATAAATCCTGAAAATTAACCTGTACTCGTTTATACCCTGTTGTATTAATATTGGCTAAATTATTTGCTATAACATCGAGGAGGAACTGGTGTGCCTTCATACCTGTTGCACTTGTATATAATGCTTTCATCATGATTCTTGTCTCCTTTATTAAATTAGAGGTAAGGGGGTCAGGTCTTTAATATTGACAAAATGCTATGGTATCGGCTATATGCTGTATTTTGGTTTTGTCAATATTAAAGACCTGACCCCAGGCTTTTTTTAAATTGTTTGGCTGCTGATTAAACGCGCCATTAAGTCACTGAAAGTCTTTATGACATTATTGCTTGCTTCATAACTCCTCATGTTAGTTATCATATTAACCATTTCCATAACAATATTTACGTTAGATCTTTCTAGATAACCCTGTGCAACTCTGAATTTTTCATCTCCACCCTCGCTTATAGTTTCTAAAGGCGCTTTAAACATAGAATTACCTGTTGGGACAAGTCTGGTAAGGTCTGTAAAATTAGTAATTATCAATCTTCCTATATCTTTGCCATCTACCTTGACAACCCCTTTGTTATCTATAACTATTTCCCTGCCACCCTTTGGGATTATTATTGGGCCACTTTGTCCCATTAATTTTGAACCGGTGTCGGTTATTATTTCACCAACGTTTGAAAGCTGGAATTGTCCATTTCTCGTATATCTCATGCCTTTATCTGTCTCCAGAGTAAAGAACCCATCACCATCTATGGCTATGTCTAAGCTGTTACTTGTATAAGTAAGACTGCCATTAGATTGATCAACGCCGTAATTTGTCTGAAGGCTGCTTGTTTCTACCCCATCAACAGTTGATAGAATAGTCTTGAAAGAGATGATATTCTTTTTAAAGCCGATAGTGTTGGCATTTGCGAGATTTCTTGCGATAACGTCTTGTACATTGGCATAAGCATCCAGTCCTGAAGCTGCCAACTCAATTACGTCAATCATGTTTAACCTTCCTATTAGTATTTATTAACGTGGTTGTGATAGATAAATCTCTTGTAGTGAGTATTCCGGATTGTATTTTCAATAATTGTTCAGCCATTTTGAAGTTCTTTAAGAGAGAAAATCTTAAAATAACCTGTTAGTTGTGTTCTTATGTAAGCTATCTTTGTGCCAGAAAAAGAATTTAAAGTGAATAAATCAAAATATTTTATGAAAATGTTGTAATGCTTTGTGTTCTGGCTATTTAGATTAATTTTATTATTGGATCGAGAGGAGTGTTGTTCGTTAGAATCCTGAACTGCTTAAATATCTCCGATAATTTTTTCCACGTTTTGTAGAAAAAACTTCCCTTTGCAATTTCTGGTTTTCGATTTTGGATTTAATATCGACACAAATTTCACGAATTAACACGAAACCATTAGTGTTTAATTCGTGAAATTCGTGTCTCTCTTTGCGATTTCTGATCTCGGACTGCGGAATTAAGGAATTAAGGAATTAAGGGATTGAGGGATTAAGGGATTGAGGGATTAAGGGATTGAGGGATTGAGGGATTAAGGGATTGCCAATTCTTAAATCCCTCAATTCTCATTTACGATTTCGGACTGCGGAATTAATGAAATGAGGACAAAATCATCAATCCGCAATCCAAAATCCGAAATCTACAATCTGAAATTGTGATTACCTTACTATATTAACCAATTCCTGCAGGACCTCATCAGTTATCGTTATCGTACGCGCATTTGCCTGGAAGGCTCTCTGGGCAATGATTAACTTTGTGAACTCTTCTGCTATATCAACGTTAGAACTCTCTAATACACCGCTGACAATAGCGCCGATCCTGCCGGAAAGCGCAGTCTTAAGAACTGCAGCACCGGAACTCAGGGTTGGGAGAAAAGTATTGTTTCCTCTACTGGACAAACCTGCCGGATTGCTGAAGGTTGCCAGTTGAAGCTGGCCTATGTCTTTGGTTTTTCCGTTAGTAAACAGTGCCACAACTTTCCCATCTGAGTTTACTGTAGTTGACGAAAAGAAACCTTCTCCATGGCCATCCTGGTCAGTTGCTGCGGCAGACCCGGTACCACCAAATTGGGTTAAACCAGAGAATGCATTTGCTGTGCCGAAGTCAAGG
>JACZYU010000146.1 GCA_022570935.1 Planctomycetota bacterium
AATTGGTACAATGACTCTCAGCGTGATTTAAAGATTGAATATTTGTGGGCTGATAATGATGAGGAATATGAGAGGCTTGCTAAGACTGTAGGAAAAGGTGCAAAACCAAAGCTGGATATTGTTATAGAAGGAAAGAATATTTTTAAAAGTATACCTATAGAAGTAGGAAAAAGTATTCCGATTGACGGTACAGATTACGTGATTGAAATTAAGCAATTGGCGCTTGATTACGCTAATAGGGCGGCGCCATTAAAAGAACAATCTTCAGACAATCCGGCTGTAAGGGTTGAGATTTCAGGTCCTAAGGGCGTTGATTCCCTCTGGACATTCTCGAAGTATCCTGATTATCGGGATAAAGCCCATCAGGCAAAATACAAAGATGTTAAGCTGACGTGTTATGTTCCGGATGATTTCTCTGGAGTTGCTAATAGATTAAAGATTGTCCAGAATAAAGAGGGAAAACAGACACTCTCATATATTAATGATGGCAAGCTGATTAGTATTACTGATTGGGAAATTGACAAGATTTACGATATAGACGAAACAGACCTAAAACTGAGAATAGTAAAATATTTTCCATCGCATAGCTTAAAAAGAGAAGTAGTTAAGAGGACTGATAATCATGAGGGCCATAACCATGCGCCCGGTGAACATGCGGGAACACCTGCAATATTTGTTGAAATGGAAGGGCCCAGAGGTAAAGTAAGTGATTGGATGCTGGCAAATAATCCGCCAAAATGGTATCCTGACAGAAACCTTGCGCTTTTATATGAACAGTCCGGTATGGTAGTCAAAGATTATAAAAGTATACTGAGGGTTGTGGATGGTGGTAAAACTGTGATGACAAAAACTATTGAAGTTAATGACCCTATGAAGTATAAAGGATTTGTATTTTACCAGTCAAGCTACGATCCGGAAGGGGGGAAATACACTGGACTCCAGGTAACTAAAAATCCCGGCCTGGCAGTGGTATATTCCGGATTTATTCTTTTATGTGTGGGTGTTGTTTTCATCTTTTATGTAAAGCCGTTCTTAAGACGAAAATTGAAGAAAGGGCAAAAGGTGGAAGATTATTATTCAGATGATGAGATTGCCGCAGAGCATATTGATTTAAATTCACCATCCGGATAGAGTTTCAAATTTTAATTATAAATTAATGATAAATAGTTCTCATTTAACAAAATATAAAAGAGAGGTGTGTTAGACATGGATTTCACGCTGAATGTTACTTTTTATGTTTATATTGCAGCTATTATAGCTTACGTGGTCAGGGAAGTATGGAGGACGTCAACCTTACGTTGGGTTGCTTTAGGTGTATTTTCAGGAGCTATAATATTAAATACTATTCTAGTAATATCAAGATGGATTGAAGTAGGTCATGTTCCAGCATCTGGAAAATACGAATCATTTGTATTCTTTGCCTGGACTATCGCCCTTGTGTACCTGATTATGGAACTTGTTACAATATTTATTTTACGTGTTCATGATTCACGTTTTGGAATAATTGGAGTACTACAATGTGTTCTGTCTGCATTAATGTTATACTTTGCAGTCACGACTGATAGTACCATAAAGGAACTACCACCAGCACTCCAGAGTAATTGGTTTGTTGTACATGTTTCGCTCTATTTTGTATCCTATTCTGCTCTGAGTATATCATTCTCTGCTGCAATTATTTATCTAATATATAGAGCAATATATCGTGGAAGAGCTCAAGAGATTGTTATGCCCAGTTCTGACAGTCAATTAAGAAAGGACGTAACCTTTGATAAATTAGCCTATATTTCCGTTACCATAGGCTTCCCTTTTTTAACCATGGGCTTGTTAACGGGTGCGTTTTGGGCAAAAGGAGCATGGGGTACGTATTGGGGATGGGACCCTAAAGAGACGTGGTCTTTAATTAGCTGGCTTGTTTATCTTGCTTATCTACATCTACCAATGATTTTACCCAAGACAAAGATAAAGAAGACCTTTACTCCTATTTTACTCTCAATAGTACTATTGGTCGCTTTCCCTATTGTTATATTTACATTTATGGGCATGCATAAACTTCCTACTGCTGGAGATAGTGATCATATATACGCAGAATAAACCTGGAAATTGTATTTTAGACATGCGTTAAATTTTCCTGCATTTGTGCAGGAAATAATATATTAATAAGATTTTTCGCTGAGTGTTTATGTTGATGGCGTTGGAGGGGGGCTTTATACGCTATCCTGAACGCAGTGAAAAATCTTATTTAATCATATCCAGATAAACACACCATGTGTAAAGTCATTCGTTATGTGGCTACACCGTCATTAAGTCATTTATCAATAGAATTTTTCTGAACATCTGATAAAATGATCGAAATTAAGAAAATGTAAAGAAACAGTTTCTTGCTAATCTTTTGCGAAGCAAAACCAAGAAGTTAGCGACCCGCCCGTACCGAACGGTACGTTCGGGCGGGCTGAAAGGAGCTAAATTCTATGGAAAAAGCAAGGTTGCATGTCGTTATCGAGGGGCGAGTTCAGGGGGTCTTTTTCAGGGCCAGTGCAATGGAAGAGGCATGCTCATTAGGTTTAAGCGGCTGGGTGAAAAATTGTTGGGATGGACGTGTTGAAGCAGTCTTTGAAGGTGAGAGAGATAAGGTTGAACAGGTTTTAAAATGGTGCCAAAAGGGACCACCGGGGGCAATGGTTAGAAATGTTGAAGCCAATTGGGAAGATGCAACTGGAGAGTTTGATACATTTTCAATAAAACATTGAGGGTTATAAAGACTGTCGCCTGTCGCCTGAGGACGACCCTGTGGGCAGCTTCAAGATCCGCCCCTGGCGGGAGGACGACCCTGTGGGCGGATTACAGATCCGATTCGGTCGGGATGTAAAATAAGAAGGCTTGCCTACCGGCAGGCAGGGATTATTCATTTTTATGTTTCCCTCTATGTTTCTCACGCAAAGCCGCAGAGATCGCTAAGAAAATACAAAAAAAGATAAAAGTCTTTTTCCCCTTTGCGTTCTTAGCGGCTTTGCGTGAGAACTCTTTTTTCCCTTTGAAGTATTATGCAATGGGATTTTCCGGGTAGTCAACAAATTACAGTAAGTTCACTAATAAGCTCTGCGACCTCCCCGCCTGACGCCTGCCTGCCGGCAAGGCAGGGACGGGCAGGTTGCGCCTCTGCGTTAAGGTAAATTTATATGGAAACCAACAATTATAAGATTATAGAGAAAAACTTATCAGAGTTACAAAAGCGTATAGATTCGGCCTGTTCACGTTCCACATACAAACAGGAATCAGTTGAATTAGTAATCTCAACAAAGTACGTAGAGGCAGACATTATAAGAGTATTATTTGAATTGGGTATTTCATGTATAGGTGAGAATCGATTACAAGATACTGAGAGCAAAAGGGAAAAACTGAATGATCTGGATTTAAAGTGGCATATGTTTGGCCACCTTCAGCGAAATAAGGTTAAGAAGGCAGTCCGTATCTTTGACTTGATACATTCTGTGGAAAGTGTAACTCTCGCAAAGGAGATAAATAAGGAATCTGAAAAGCTGGGAAAGAATACGAGGATATTAGTAGAGGTTAATGTAAGCGGTGAGGAATCCAAGTACGGTCTTTCCCCCGAAGAGGCTATTCCTTTTTTGCGCGAAATAAATAATCTTGAAGGAATTAAAGTAGAGGGTTTGATGACGATGGCACCCATCGTTGATGATCCTGAAACATGCAGGCCTATGTTTAAAGGGCTGAAGGAATTAAGTGAAGAAATCAGAGATGAAAACATTCTGAATGTTGAGATGAATATTCTATCCATGGGAATGACTCAGGATTTTGAAGTTGCAATAGAAGAAGGTGCAAACCTGGTTCGTGTTGGCTCGGCAGTATTTAAAGGAATATGATTTATATTGGACGCAGATGAACGCAGATTATCATGATTAAGGTAAGAAAGGTGGATTTGCTGTCTTTTCCAACCGGACGATACCAATGTCATTGAATTAAGGTTTTTCCTAATAAATTCAGTGTATGCTGGCAAACTGTACCCCGCTTAGCGGGGTGTAGCGGAATGGCTTTAGCCTTCCATTTATACACTTTGACATGGTAGTGGAAACCTGAAGGTTTCCGCTACGTTTTAATACAATGACATTGCGGACGATTCCGTCGGACGGATAATCCACAAGGATTAATCGTAACAATCTGCGTTGATCAGCGTCCTATTATTTCGTGATGATTAAGATAAGAGCAACGGATGGCGGGATAGTTGTAGCTGTTAAGGTGCAACCAAATTCCAGCAAAGACCGGGTGATAGGGGAATACGGTGACAAGATAAAGATTGCCGTTACTGTAGCACCCGAAAAGGGGAAGGCAAACAAGGCCGTAATCAAACTGTTTGCCAAATGGCTTGGCATCAAGAGTTCCGATATTCAAGTAATATCCGGTGAAACGTCAAGAGACAAAGAACTGTTTATAAGAAACATTATAGAAGAAGATTTATATAAATTAGTATCATAAATATATTAATGAGGCAGGGAGGGATTAAGGTATTTTTTAATTCTTAAATTCCTGAATTCTTAAATCACAAATTTAATATTTTTGTCAAAACATGAGCTATAAAGATACTATTAATTTGCCAAAAACAAAATTTTCCATGAAAGGAAATCTTGTTCAAAGAGAACCTGGATTTCTTAAAAATTGGGATAAAGAAGATCTCTATGCTAAAATTCGAAAGGCGAGGGCAGGTGCAAAGAAATTTATACTACATGATGGGCCTCCGTATCCTACTGGTGACCTTCACATAGGAACAGGATTAAACAAGATCTTAAAAGATATAATTATTCGGTTTTATACAATGAGGGGTTATGATGCCCCCTATATACCCGGATGGGATTGCCATGGCCTGCCAATTGAACACAGGGTTTTACAGGAGCTTGGTTCAAAAGCGAAAGGTATGGAGAAGATTGAGATTCGCAAGAAATGCAAAAAATATGCTGAAAAATTCGTAAAGGTACAGATGAAGCAGTTTAAGGCACTGGGTGTATCGGGTGACTGGGACTCTGCTTATCTAACCTTCACACCTCAATACGAAGCGGGCGTAATTGAAGTATTCGGGAAACTTGTTGAAAAAGGATATGTCTACAGAAGTCTGAAACCCATACATTGGTGTATGCGTTGTGAGACTGCTCTTGCTGAGGCAGAGTTGGAACATCAGGATAAAACCAGTCCATCAATCTACGTTAACTTCAAACTGATAGCTACTCCGAAAGATATTTTTCCGGGAATTCAGGATGAAGATGTTTATATGTTGATATGGACTACTACTCCATGGACATTGCCTGCAAACCTGGCGATCGCATTGCATCCGGAATTTCAATACACGGCTGTAAGATACGTAAATCCGAAAACACAAAAAAAACAGGTTTCAATACTTGCTGAAAACCTTGTGGATTCTATCATGAAACTGCAGGAAATAGAGGACTACGAGCGCTTGGGTTCTGTCAAAGGCAGCTCTCTGGAAGGCTTGAAATATGAGCATGCGATTATGAAGAGGGAAGGATCAATAGTTCTGGCAAATTACGTTACTTTAACGGATGGTACCGGTTGTGTTCACACTGCTCCGGGCCATGGTCAGGATGATTACCAGACCGGATTGAAATACAACATGCCAATAGTTAGCCCTGTTGACGCAACCGGTGTCTTTACGGAAGAAGCCGGGGATTTTGCCGGGCAGAATATATATGACGCAAATAAATCAATAACAGACAAACTCGATGAATTGGGCCTTATGTTGCATATGGACAAAATAGTGCATTCCTATCCTCATTGCTGGCGATGCAGGAAACCGGTGATTTTCAGAGCTACTGAACAATGGTTTGTGAACATCGACCATCAGAATCTCAGGAAAAATGCATTAGCTGAGATAGAGAAATCAAACTGGGT
>JACZYU010000147.1 GCA_022570935.1 Planctomycetota bacterium
TTGTATCATTTTCTACTTTTTCAAACTCTTGATTTGTTTCATCGGATATCATCCTGTTGATTTTTTCACGGCATTTCAGTATTTCACTAGCCTCTATTTGTATATCTGAGGCTGTACCATGAACTCCAGTTGACGGTTGATGAATAAGTATTCTGGAATTTGGCAGGCTGACCCTGCCTTCTTTGCCAGTACCTAGAAGAATTATTACTGCAGCGCTTGCAGCAACACCCGCACAAATATTTTTAATTTTGGGTTTTATAAACTTCATCATGTCGTATATTGCAAATCCTGCATCCGCATCTCCTCCCGGGGAGTTAATGAAGACTGTAATCTCTTTTTCAGGGTCTTCCTGCTCGAGTATGAGAAGTTGTCCTATTGTCTTTTGAGCCAATTGTTTAGTAATTGTGTCCGTAATCATTATTATGCGGCTCTTCATAAGCTTTTCGCCTATGGGGTCAAATCGCTTAATGTCTTTTTCATCATCGTCTTGAAAATTTATTTCATTCATTTTTCTTTTCTTCCTTCTTTTTAAAACATAGGTTCCATTGCTAGTGCCGGATGATTTACCTTTTGCATGTACTCTAAAACTTCTTCTTCTGTCTGGGCAATTGTTTCGTCTGCTATCTTGCTGAGAAAATCTTCTAATCCTGCTTCTTCTGCCGCCTCACTGATTGCATCTCCTATCTCATCCTTAAGTTGTTTTGGCATCCAAACCTGCCTGGCAAGACCACCGTCTCCTGATATAAATTTACTGCTGCTCATGTAAAACTTACTATGTCCTACGAACCCCGGTGTTTGTATGCCGCCTCCCACGGTTCCGGCAAGTGTTGAAAACTTCATTCCGCATGGAGTCATTCCTGTGAAGTCTCTATCTACCGTCATAATTCCGTTTGTCATTGGCAACATTGCAGAAATACATTCAAAACAACCGCAACTTGTCATTGGATGTGTAACCATGCTGTACATGCTTACCTGATCGAATTCCTTATTAGAGCTTTGGTACAGGAATTCGTTCGTTCCTTCCCAGAGCCCGAGTTTTTCATCTATTAATTTGCCTTTTTCAATAGGTTGATTAGGGCCTGTTGGTGTTATTTCGTAACCGGCCTTTCCATCCAGCCAGCTTACTGCACCGCATAAACCTGAACGTTCAGGCGATATTATACATACGTGGCTGGGTGCAAAACTCTGGCATAATGTACAACTGTAAAAGATGTTTACGGATGCATCTGTCATTCCGAGAGCCCTCTCATCACGTACGGCAAACGCAGCTTTAACCTCGTCAAGCTTCTTCTCAACATCCTCTTTAATTGTATACAAGGTAACTTGAACCTTATCTAATAAAGCGCCATATTCCTCATGATATTTGGAGTGAATTATTTTACCTATATGGTGCAATCTAAATCCTTTATTGTAAGCATCTTTACTGATTCTGTGCCTGATAATATCTCTCTGTCCCATATGAAAAAACCCTTGAGCTTCACCAAGAAAATGATGCGTTCTCCGCTCGAAGATCGATTCAAACTCGTCCTGCATCTTGCGTCCCGATACCTCGATGTAGACTCCTAATGGTTTGCCGGGACCTTGTTCCATTTCATCAATATCAGGGCCAATAACTTCTATCTTACCATCTTCAATCTCACTGTTATCTCTCATTACAACATATTCAAACGCAGGCGTTCCGGGACCGCCTATCTCTATCTGCATGTCATCCTTGCGTATTCTTTCACCTTCAAAAGCGGCGCCGTATGATACGGGAATGTCAACCTTCGCAACAGCAACTTTCAAACCTCTGACTTCTATGCATTTTTCGACTATCTTGTCATGTGGTATAAGTGGTACAACATGTTCGTATGTACAAACACCGGTCGGTAATATAGCTGGAATGTCTGTATCTGCGATAGTCGGGAAGCCATAGTTTATAGCGGCGGCGGCATTGGCATACTTTTCGTCATCCACCTCTCCCAGCGCCATTACAAATGCAAATATCCTGTTCTTGTTGTAAATCAGATTTTTTGTAAAATCAGCCGGTGCTATACCCCCAAATGATAGAGCCGCTTTGTTTGCGAAACCAAGAGAATAAATAGTAGAGGTTATGCTTTTGCCAAAAGGTATCAATCTTGTTTCCCATCCAAGCTGTACTCCCTCTTCATCAAGTTGTTCGGCAAAAGATTTTCCGTTAGTGTTTGCAGAAATAAAAACGTATAAGTTTTTTTCCTGTAATTCGCGTGCTATTTGTACTGCAATCTCGTTTGTCGGCGCAGCTCCTACGACTGCCGCAAATCCAGGCGCTGTACCGTCAACGAACTCTATGCCCCGTTCACGTAAGATTACATCAGTAGATGCGCCTAGCCATATACCTTCCACAGGGTTAGGGCCGATAAGGTATTTACATGCTTCTATTATCTCTTCTGCATAAAGAGTTGCTATACCCGCGTCAAGCGCGCAGCCAAGATACGGCAGATATATCTTTTCTTCGGGTATTGGCGGCAGCAAAGCTCTTGCATATCCAAGCGCCTCTTCACAATCCTCCAGTGTCTTTACTTTAAGGGCTGTTGCTGAATAAATTATTGGTAGATAATATCCCGTATCCGGAAACTCAACCTTAGCGCCTTTTCCCTTTGAATCTATCGCTTCTCTTAATTTTTCTTCTGCCTGCTTTACAATTTTGTGTGCGCCTCTTATCGCAGCGGTACATATAAGTTTAGACATTTAAATTACTCCTATTCAAAAGTAAGAAACTCATACTATTTTGTGGTATCACGAAGTATGAAAGTTCAGTTTTACAATTAAAAGTTTAATCTTTCTTCTGGTGAGAATGAGCGAGACCAGGCTCGCATCCTGCCTCTGCTGCTTTTAAGTTTTCAGCATCAAGTGCTCGTCTGTCAGCCATGTCAAAAAGCTTTCTCTCTTTCTTAACATTTATGCCCAACGCCTCCCGTTTCTTCTCTATGTGATCTATTACGAGTTTCACTACCTTATCAACGTCCGGTTCAAACGCCCATTTTGCGCCCACAATATCTTCCAGCCCCTCACACAAGAATTTATCTACATCCGGCGCTCCGGCTACCGGGGACTTCGACCCAAATACCGTAAAGACTCCACTGGAAACAAAGTACTGTCCTATCGCCAACGCCTTCTCATGCATCCAATCAAGACAAACACCTGCTACCGGCAGCTCACTGATATCATTACCAAGTCCGCCCTCCTTGGCCATCTCTGCACATGCTATGAGTATCCTGCTGTTGTCCACACATGAACCCGCATGAAGCACAGGAGGCATTCCAACCGCCTCACATACCTCTCTCAACCCATCCCCCGCTTTTTCCATAAACTCAGGTACCATCATACCCTCTCTGGCACACTCAGCCGCCGCACAACCTGTCTGTACTACAAGAAGGTTATTAGCTATCAGCGCAGTTACCAGGTCCATATACGGTAGTTGATCAGGCCATGATATTGAACTGGTGCAGCCTACCACACCAACTACTCCACGTATCCTGCCATTCATTATATTGTCATTAAGCGGCCTGTATGATGCCCTGAACGTGCCTCCAAGCATATATTTTATGGTCTCATGAGAGAAACCTACCACTACATCAGACTTCTTACCCCTCGGGATATGTACCTTTGACTTATCACGGTTAGGATAGTTCTTTATCGCCATCCTTACAATTTCCTTCCCCTTCTCAAGGGCATTTCCGTCATTTATCTCTATATGTTCTGCCCCGGCTATCTTCGCCTTGGGAGAAGTCGTAATCATCTTTGTGTGATAATGCCTGCATAGCTCTTCATCTCCCTGCATAACACACTGTATATCCACTGCAATAACCTCTATAGCACCGGTCGCGATTGCCATCTCCTGCATCTTCATATGGCCTGCCAGTGGTATTCCATGCCTCATCAACATCTCATTCGCCGTACAGCAGATACCAGCAATACTGATCCCTTTTGCGCCTGCCGCCTTGGCCTCTTCGACCAGTTCTGGATCCGAAGACGCTATTACAACCATCTCAGACATCTGCGGCTCATGACCGTGTAAGATTATGTTTACCTCATCTTCCTTTATTACTCCGAGATTTGCAGTTCCACGCGTAGGCTTTGGAGTCCCAAAGAGTATGTCCTGTAGTTCTGTGGCTATCATCGCTCCACCCCAGCCATCTGCTAATGACGTCCTGCATGCCTGCATTATTAGATTCTTGTAATCCTGGTCGGTACCCATACCTGTACGATGCATGGATTCAGTAACCTCTCTGTCTATAGCTCTGGGCGTAATTTTCAGTTTTTCCCATACCTTCTGTCTGTTAATCGGAGCACGGGTCGTAAATTTCTGGGTTCCATAAGCCTTGCCAAACTCCGCAAGCGCCATCTCTCCGACTTCCTCAGCTATCTCCTCAATCTTACGATCCTTGGTAGTTACATCAAATACCTTTGCTACCTCAAACAACTTCTTTGTGTCTGTTATCTTGTATCCTGGAGCCTCGCCCCTTGCCGTTGCGATGAGAAGCTCGGCAACGGACCTGCCATGATCAGAATGCGCAGCAGTACCGGCAGCAACATAACGGACAAAATGCCTTGCCGCAATCGTGTTCGCGTCCGCTCCACATACACCTCTCTGAGGTCCTCTGCCAAACGGGTCAACATTACATGGCCCCATCTGGCAGTGTCTGCAGCAAAGCCCTATCTTGCCATATCCACATTGCGGCTGTTGTGCATCGTACCTGTCATACGAACTCTCAATTCCTCTCTCCTTCATTTTCTTAAGTAAATCCAGCGATTCCTGATCAGCACCTTCAAATTTTCTTGTCATTTTATATACTCCTCTAATTTAGCTATTATCTCACTAACTTCAGATAATAACTGATTATTATTACTAAATGCAGCTTCACCTTTGAGGTCTAATTCTATCAGCCTCTCATTATATGAAATCATCCCCAGCAACGGTATATCGCCGAGCGCGTTCTTCAAAAACTCCCTGTGTGTGTCATTCATCACTTTATTGCCGACTGCATAGACGGTTTTTATTCCCAGATCTTCGGCAAGCTTTTTTACCTGAAAAGCAGTCTGTATACTCCTCTTGCCGGGCTCTACAACAACAATCAGTGCGGTAACTGCCTGTATTGACGCACGCCCCAGATGCTCTATACCTGCTTCCATATCAATGATGACAACTTCATCTCTCTGCAATATCAAATGGTTCAATAGAGACTTCAGCATGACACCCTCAGGGCAGGCGCATCCACTTCCACCCCTTTTAATTGTGCCAAGGGTCATCAATTTTATGCCATTGCAGGAAATTGAACACTTCTCAGGCAGATCATCGACAGTCGGGTTCAGTTTGAAAAACTTACCATACTCGTCTGATGTTGAGCCTGTGCGTTCCTCTATAAGCTCCTTAAGTTCTACCAGAGGCGTAATCTTATCAGCGTCTTTAACGCCCAGCGCAGATGCTAAATTAGTATCAGTATCAGCATCTATGGCTATAACCTTACGCCCCTCATCGGCAAAGAGTTTCGACAAAGTAGCGCTTAACGTTGTCTTGCCAACTCCTCCTTTGCCCGATACTGCTATCTTCATTTGTATCCTAATTTATAAAGCGTAGAATATATATGCATAAAGTATTTAATATTACAAAAGTGTAAAATATTTGTCAAACACTAAACTGGCATTTGCATTTGAATTATCTATAAATATTTGCCAACCCACATACACCATAGAATAATTAGTATTACTCTAATAGTTTGCTTTATGATATAAACATCAAAAACGTCCCGTGGGTTCAAACAAATTCTTGAATTTCCCAAAAACAATACTTATGGTTAATCATAACAAGAAGTTAATAGTGTTTGATACTGATGGCGTAATATTCAAAAGTCAGTTGCTACTGCATCTTTCACGGTATTCTGGTATCTTAAATT
>JACZYU010000148.1 GCA_022570935.1 Planctomycetota bacterium
AAGATTGGGTTCTTTTTGCTCCTAGTAAGTTTAAGGGTAAGTTCCATACTGTCTCCTTAAAATAGTATTTGCTTCTTTAACCAAGTTGCGAAAAGCCCCTCTCTTTTCAGGCTCAGGTGCTGTTCATTACCGATAATGATATGGACTAGTTTAACTGCACACTTGTCCCCTCGTATCATGATACCACCCCAATTTATAGAAATAGAAGGGGGGCATGAGGCTAAAGTGGCAAGCTATCACTTCCATCATTTCTGCAGGTTTAGCCACTCTTGATGATACAGTCGCCTGTTAGTTAAATCACCTAAAACCTCATATGCTTCGTTGAGGTCTTTCATCTTTCTCAGGGATGATGGTTCTGGATTAACATCTGGATGGTACTTTTTAGCAAGCCTGTCATAGGCAGCTTTTATGACCTCTTGTTCGGCTGTGGGGTGCACTTGGAGAATCTTATAATAGTCTTTCTGGCTTTGATTTCTAATATTATTCCTAGCTGGTGCAATATACCTCAACCTACGAAACACAACTATGACTACCAATATTATTATTGACTCCTTGAGCAGTTTTAATAAGAGAATATTAGCGGAGCTTGGTCTTAAAGGTAAGTTTTTCAATTCAAAACAATTAAATGGAAAATTTTTAGTAAATCCTTATGAAAGTAAGCAAACACCAATAATACTTGTACCATCCGATGTTCTTCGTAAACTTCCAATTGCACATGATTGGGACAGTGTCTCTGATGCAGCATCTCATAATGAAGAATTGCGCAACAAAATTAACACGCATATTGGTCACATATGGGCCGCAAAATCTAAACAAAGTAAGCAGAAACTAAAAGAAGAAGTGTTAAGTTCAAAAGAAGCATTTGAAACATTGCTTAAAGCAATTAAGATTGTACCTCGTAAACATTATGATTCAGTTACTGATCCTGACATGTTATTTAAATGGGCAACCTTAGGTCGTGAATTTGCAGGCCGCTTTCCATTAGATTTATCTGGAGAGAGAATAGGCGATCTTAAGGATTCCTTTTCTGTAGTTAAGGATATTGTTAATAAATTCAAGCACCTAATAGAACATAATGGTCTAAATAAAGAGCTATACAAGTCTCCTGGTATTCCCAGGCATGAGTCAACCGCACAACGTTTATTTTTTGCGGTAGCCTATTCTTACTGTGAAGCTAATAACCTGGATATATCTCCCGAAGTTGATACGGGAAATGGAAAAATTGATTTCAAGTTCTCGAAAGGTTTTAATGAGCGAGTTCTTGTGGAAATTAAGCTATCAACGAATCCAAAGGTTGTTTCAGGATATGAAACTCAGTTAGAAGTTTATCGTGCAGCAGAAAAAACTATGAAAGCTGTCTTTTTAGTCATTGATGTAGGTGGCATGGGTAAAAAGGATGAACGGTTAATCAAATTACGTAATAAAGCCAGTTCAAAAGGACATCCTTTATCTGAATTGGCATTTGTTGATGGCTCTGTTAAGCTTTCAGCAAGCAAAAGATGACAAAGCCCAACAATCGAGTAGACTGGATTGTGAACCGGAAATTTTTTATAAGAGTGACACTAAACTTTATACCATTTAAGCTCCCACTTTCAAGAGTTTTTTATCTGGATTATTAATCCAAGCTTCTTGGGGTGGTTTTTTGGGTTTTGATGGTCCTCTAACAAAGCGTTCAGGGTGTTTTTCGTAGGCTTTTGCCAGTGTCGTTTTTCTTTTTCCCAGAATTTCGTCTGTTTTTCCATTCCGAATGGTGGCAGGGGTTAGCATGGCGATTCCTGAGTGGTAATGCCGATTATTGTACCACTCAAAAAATTCCCTGAGAAACTGTCTTGCTTCCTGGATTGAGCCAAATCTTTTTGGAAAAGTTCTGTTATATTTCAAGGTTTTAAACTGTGCTTCAGAATAGGGATTGTCGTTTGAAACTCTGGGTCTGGAAACTGATTTAATGACGCCTAAATCTATCAAAAGTTCGCACGTTGTCTTTGCGATCATGGGGGAACCTCTGTCTGAATGTATTGTCAATTGCTCTTTATTAATGTTGTGCTTTTCACAGGTCTGTTCGATGAGGACTTTAGCCAGAGCGGCATTTTCTTTTTCCGAAAGTAACCAGCCAACTGTGGAGCGGTCGTAAATATCAAGGATAGAATAAAGCTTGTAGTTGATGCCTTTACAAGGCCCATTCAGGGTTGTAATATCCCAACTCCAAACCTGATTAGGGGCAGTTGCCTTCAGGACAGGCTTGACATATTCCGGATGCTTTAGCTGGTCTCGCCTTTCCTTAACGGCCTTATTAGCCTCTAAAATCGCATACATTGTGCTGATTGAGCAATAATACTCCCCTCTGTCAAGCAGGGTGTGATAAACTTCGGGAACGGTCATATCGACAAACTCCTCACTGTTTAGTATAGCCAATATTTTTTCTCTTTCTTCATCTTTAAATCGTCGCGGAGAGTGCCGGGGTTCTGTTTTTTTCTTCGGCTTTTTCCAGCGCTGGAATGTCCTTAAGGGAAGACCCATCGCGTCGCAAAGCAGATAAAGAGGCAAAACCCCGGCGTATATCTTTATTATTTCGAAAGATTCTCTCCTGAGTTCTTTCTCTCCAGGCTTTCCGCAAACTCGGCCATTTTTTTTTGAATCTCAATTATTTTCTGGGACTGTTCGAGTTTAGCCTGAAGACGGTCATTTTCACGCTTGAGTCGGTCATTTTCATTTTTCAAATCCCGGGACGTGACTTTGGGTTTGTTCTTTGATTTCATTGCTTTTCTCCATTGAGATAATTGAGAGGCATAGAGTCCTTCACGGCGAAGGATCAGCCCCATGCTACCAAAGGCATCACACTTGTCAATCTCGCTCAGAATTCGAGCTTTATAAGCCTCAGAAAAACGCCGACGACGGGGTTTAACTTCTGCGTCAAATTTACCAGAAGGGGTTTTGGCCCCTCCGCTACGCTTCGGGGCCAAAACCCCCTCTTTTTCTTCTAATAGTTCCATCTTGAACACTCATTTCTCCGCCCTTAACAGTGTTGTAGATTTGCATGCCACTCTTATAAAAAAAAAGGGTTTCGGGCTGGATTTACGGAAAGTACTTAAGAACAGAACTTACACAATCTCTTTTTAATAACAAAGTTATAGATAAGTATTTAGCCAGCCTAAAAAGTGACGAACCCTTACCACCACCATACATATTAATCGAATTATTTTTTGAAATTGAAGATGTTTCTTTAAAGGCGACATTTAAGGGAAACGGAAATAGTTTAAAGCAAGACGCATGTGGGGTAAAGTTTAAGATAGAGTTCAATGAAAAATATCAAGGCGAATATAGTATTCTACTAGAACATAGCGATGAAATTAACTCACTTCCCATAGAGTATTATGATTTTTCTTGGTCATCATTTGCTCGAGATGATAGACTTACCCCCAAAACAATTCCTTTTAAATCTGCCCCTATTGATTCGTCAAATTACCGTTATCAGAATGGATCCGATGTTTATATTTCTCGCATTTTTCGCGATCTTCTTTCTGATAAACACAAAGTGCAGATTTCCCAAGCTCATAGAAAACTAAGAGATTTATTTGCAAAAGAAGATGTAATTATAGAGGTGAATGAAATGATAAAACAGCATGAAATATCTAGCAAAAAAGTTGAGCTGTCTATTGATTTATCAACAAAATCTGCATGGGAAACAAGTCTCGTAACATACTTAGATGACATACAATTTAACTTTATTGGGAGAGGTGAGCAATGTTTGATCAAAACAAAGTTGGCTTTGAGCCACAAAAGATCTCTAGAAGCAAATATATTATTACTTGAGGAGCCAGAAAATCACTTATCTCATTCAAAACTAAACAAACTTATAAATCATATAAAAGATAATCATGAAGAAAAACAAATCATCGTCTCAACTCATAGTAGTTTTGTGGCAAATAAGCTTGGCTTACAAAGCCTAATTCTCTTGAATATCGATGAGACTACAAAAAAAAGAAAAGAATTTAGATTTACAGATTTACATGAAGACACTCAGAAGCATTTTGAAAAACTTCCAGGCTATGACACATTAAGATTACTTCTTTGCAGAAAGGCTATTTTAGTAGAAGGTGACTCTGATGAACTAGTAGTTCAAAAAGCGTACATGAGTCAAAATGATGGTAAGATCCCAATTGAAGATGAAATTGATGTCATTTCAGTTAGCCTAACTTTTAAGAGATTTTTGGATATAGCAAGAAAAATCAATCAACCCGTTATAGTAGTCACTGATAATGATGGGGATTTTAAAAATAACGTTACAAATAAATACGAACCATATAAGAATTGTAAGACAATAAAGATTTGTGCTGATTCCAATGATGATCTACCTACACTTGAGCCTCAAATTGTCGAAGCGAATAAAGATCAATTACATATTTTAAGAGAGATTTTAAAAATAAAAGAGAGGGAATACCCAGACAAAGAGTCTATCTGTAAATATATGAAAATTCACAAAACAGATTGTGCACTAAAAATATTTGATACAGACAAAGACATAAAATATCCTCAATATATTTTAGATGCAATTACCTGAAAATATGAGCAAGAATAGATTAATGATTGCAGCCGCAGGCTCTGGAAAAACAACCTTTTTGGTTAAAGAAGCATTAAGTGTAAAAGATAAAAATGTATTAATTACAACATATACTGAAGCAAATGAAGCAGAAATAAGAAAAATAATTGTTCAAGAAACGAAAGGGTATATTCCGGAGAATATTACTATTCAAACTTGGTTTTCATTTTTGCTACAACATGGAGTTAGACCATACCAAAGCATAATGAACAATGAATTGCATGAAAAAAAGATAGGGTTTCATCTAACTGAAGAGAAATCTGGATGTAAACCTTATAAAGTCGACAATAAACCTGTTTATTGGGGGGAAAATGATTTCTTTAAATATTATTTTACTAAAAGTTTGAAAATACATTCTGATAAAATTTCTAAATTTATTGTTGAGTGTAATAAAAAAACAAGCGGCGAGGTGATTAATAGAATATCTAGAATATATCCACATGTTTACATTGACGAAGTTCAAGACTTGGCAGGTTGGGAATTGGAAGTTTTAAACTTATTCTTTAACTCTGAGTCTAATATCTTACTAGTTGGTGATCCAAGACAGGTTTCATATTTAACTCATCATTCATCAAAATACAAAAAATATAAAGATGGGAAAATAAAAGAATTTATTGAAAATGAATGTGAAAAAGATATATGTTATATAGATGAGACTAGTCTTAAAAGGTCTCATAGAAATAATAAGTTGATTTGCGATTTTTCATCAAAATTGTTCCCTGAATACACTCTTTGCGTTCCTTGCACATGTGAAATATGTAGAAGTTGCTCGGTAACCAATGAAGGAATTTTCTTAATAAAAGAAGAAGATGTTAAAGAATATTGTGAAAAGCACTCCCCGACTATTCTTAGATTCAGCAAGGCAATTTATCCTGAATGGAATTATGGAAAGTCTAAAGGGATGAGCTTTGATCGAGTTCTTATTTATCCAACAGACAAAATTAGAGAGTATTTAAAAGATGGTAATACTTCAAAAATTGAGACTGTAAAAGCAAAATTCTATGTTGCTTTAACAAGAGCAAGATATAGCGTAGGAATTGCTTATGATTATAATGATAATACTGAGTATATTGAGGGATTGAGAAAGTATAAAGTAAAGAGAGAGATTGTTAATAATTAATGATGTACATTACAAGGTACTGCACAAGAAATATTACGAAAAAGAAAAACATCTTCTTGAAGTGAATAAGGGGTCACCCATTAGTAGGCCCCTGTCAAGCACAAAAAACCTCCCTTGCGCGAAAAAAATGAAGTTTTTTCGTGTTATCAATTTTGATGATAACAGGGATTTTAAATTGAGAGTTTTTATAACTGA
>JACZYU010000149.1 GCA_022570935.1 Planctomycetota bacterium
CTAACCAGAATGAGTCCCATTTATCGTCAGTATATTTCATCCCGGAATACTGCTGCATCTGGGAGGGGTTGGCAAGGTGTACTTTGTATTTTTTGTCCATTAACCCATCTACAAGCCAATACCAATTGTATGTTGACTCTACCACTACTCCTTTTATCTTGCTCTTAAATGGCTTTAATGTGTTTAATACCATCTCCAAATCGTTCGGTATTTTTTTACTCAGAATCCTGCAATCTTTCTTGTCTATAATTCCAATAAAATTATTATCAGAATGCAAATCAATTCCTACATAATAACTCATTACAGCACCTCCCTAAAAAATTGTTAACAATATAATTAATATCAACATTATGATATATTGTTAACTTGAAGGTGCCTACTATATGATTATCACACCTTGATTTGTGATTAGTGCTATAAATCAGTATTTATTATTGATAAATATTGATAAAGCTAATAGGAATAAAAATGATTAAAAGCCTAACAAATCAGTGGAGCCAACCCCTCTGCCATTTGCGATTCAATTATTTTCAGACTCTTTGTTTATCTTGTTTTTGTCTATTATTTTATTTGCCATACGGGGTAGCTCACCTCAGACGTTATCTTCTAAATTTCATTATTGAGGTAAAGCGGAATGAATAAAATTGTTATTAAATTCTTAATTATAGTTTTTTATTGCCTCATTACAATTTCATTCCAGGGGTGCGGTAATCAAGGAATCAACGTTGTTTATAAGTACGATGCATTTGGATTAGTTGGGCAACGGAAACGGCAACGGAAACGGGTCAAGTCTGCTTATGGCTTAACTGATATTATTTTAATCAACAATTGTTTAGTAGATAGGCTATCGGCAGACTTGATACCCCTTGATCTAAGACTGAAAAAACAAGATAATTGTTTAGGGGACTGGTAGGCGTAATATTTGAGAGTTATTATGAACTTTAAATCACTCCCACTCTATAGTGCTTGGTGGTTTTGAACTGATATCATAAACAACGCGGTTAACTCCTCTTACCTCATTAATTATGCGGCTTGAAATGCTGGCCAGTACTTCGTATGGTAATTTTACCCAATCTGCCGTCATAAAGTCGGTTGTTTCGACAGCCCTTAAAGCGATAACGTTTTCATAGCTTCTCTCATCTCCCATAACGCCAACGGTGCTTACCGGTAAAAAGACAGCAAACGCTTGTGCAATTTCCCCATAAAGACCTGCCGATTTTATCTCATGGATCATTATTTCATCTGCATATCTGAGGATTTCCAATCGGTCTTGTGTGATTTCTCCTATTATTCTGATAGCAAGACCTGGGCCGGGAAAGGGGTGTCTCCATATAATATCATCCGGCAGTCCAAGTTCCGAACCCATTTTTCTCACTTCATCTTTAAAAAGCTCTTTTAGGGGTTCGACAAGTTCAAACCCCAATTCTGCAGGCAGTGCTCCCACGTTGTGATGGCTTTTTATAGTGGCAGTAGGGCCTCCATGTGCAGAAACACTTTCTATAATATCCGGATACAGGGTGCCCTGTGCCAGGTATTTTATATCGGCTAACTTATTTGCTTCATCTTTAAATACATCAATAAATTCGTGGCCGATAATCTTTCGTTTCTGCTCTGGATCAATTACCCCGGATAATTTTCCTAGAAATCTATCGCTGGCATTTACAAAATGTAAATCTACCTTGAAATTCTTCTTGAAGGTTTCAATTACACGTTCTGATTCGTTCATTCTCAGCAATCCATTGTCTACAAAAATGCAGGAAAGCCTGTTGCCTATTGCATTGTAAATAAGAGCAGCGGCAACGGCCGAATCTACACCACCGGACAGACCACAAATAACTCTTTCATTTCCCACCTGTTTTTGTATGTCTTTTATGGTGCGCTTTATATATGAACTCATCTCCCAGTCACCGGAACATTCGCAGATTTTGAAAAGGAAATTTTTCATAATTTGTTTACCGTCTGGAGTATGCGTAACCTCGGGGTGGAATTGAACGCCGTAAAAATTCTTTTCATTATGTCTTGCTGCTGCGTAAGGACAATTTTCCGTATATGCAAGTGACTGGAAATCATCCGACATCTCCATTGCCTGATCACCATGACTCATCCAGACATTTATAGTTTTGTCAAGTGAAGCAAAAAGAGAAGAGTGGTCTTTGATGGTACATTTAGTTTTTCCGTATTCTCTGTTTTCTGATGATTTTATTTCGGCGCCTAATATTTGGCTGCCCAATTGGAATCCATAACATAAAAGATACCTTGCGGCTGTTGAAAAAACAGACAAATGCGAGTTAGTTTGCCATAAAAAAAGTTTTTACACGTAATACTACATATTGTGGAAATAATCAAGTTAGATTTTTTTAATGGCCTGTACAAGTTTAAATTTGGGGTAGTTTAAAGACCTCAGAAAACCCTTGACTTTAATTGATTTTTAGTTATATTCTTCCTCGATTTAGAAAAAATACCCTTTTTAATGAAAAAGAAATATGGTATAATTTGCATCTTTAAAGGTTTAAAGGTTTGTAAATTAAGGAGAGGGGAGAGTTAAATTGAAGGCTGCAGAATTAGCACAATACAAGAATACACTTCTGGAACTTCGACAAAAGCTGGTTGTAAACGTAAACTTTATGGAAGACGAAGCTCTGGGGAAATCCGGACAGGATGCTTCGGGAGATCTATCAAACGTGCCTATCCACATGGCTGATGTTGGCACTGACAATTATGATCGTGATTTAACAATCGGGCTTATTCAAAATGGTGAGGAAGAGTTAAGGGCGATAGATGAAGCTTTGGAGAGGATAGGTAATAAAACGTTTGGTTCGTGCGAGGAGTGTGGGAAAAAGGTTTCCAAAGTCCGCCTTGATGCCTTGCCTTATGTAAAGAATTGTATTGAATGTCAAAGACTGGAGGAAAAAGAAGCTGATAAGACTTAAGGCCTCGAAAAATACCACTTTGTTTCTGGCTGTTACTTGTTGTGGTGTAATTCTTGACCTTCTAACAAAGTGGGTCGTATTCGCAAACTTCAAGGATACCGGAAGATTTGTAATTATAAGAGGTTTTCTGGGAATTGTTTGCAGTGAAAATGAGGGTGTTGTTTTTGGCTTTGCTCAAGGCAGAAACAATATCCTCATTTTTTTTTGCTTAGCAGCTATAGGTGTTATTCTGTGGTTTTACAAAAATTTAGACAGGTCCGGATTACTTTCCAACATTGCTTTTGGTCTGATACTTTCAGGCGCTTTAGGGAATTTATGGGACAGGATTTTCCATCATCATGTTAGAGATTTTATAGATGTTCATTTGGGCATGGGGTACCATTGGCCAACCTTTAATATAGCTGATTCTTTAATATGTGTAGGAGTGGGCTTGATCTTTTATGAAACGCTGTTTACAAAAAAGCGGGGAAGTATGGTCACGCAGAAGCCTGTGTTGTGAGTTCCTGGTATTTCTTTAACAGGCTGAGAGTAACTTTACCTGGTTTTCCTGATGCGATTTCTCTTCCGTCTAGCTTGACTACAGGAATGATTTCTGCCGCAGTTCCGGTCAAAAAGCATTCATCAGCGTTATACAAATCATCCCGTGTCAGTTGTTCTTCTTTCACCGTCATGCCTGCATCGTTAGCAAGTTCAATAACTACGTCTCTCGTTATCCCTATTAAGATTCCTGCAGTAGCAGGTGGTGTAAAGATTTCGTTATCCTTCACTATAAAAATATTATCACCGGTGCCTTCTGCCACATAACCATCTTTATTTAACATAATTCCCTCGGTAGCTCCTGCATTAATACACTCAATCTTTGCCATGATATTGTTAAGGTAATTCAAGGATTTCACATTGGGATTGAGTGCGGCAGAATGATTACGAATTGTAGGGACGATAATTGCATCAAGGCCCTTTTCGTATAACTCTTTGGAATATAGTTGAATGAAATCTGTTATAATTATAATTTGTGACTCCGAACAGAGGAAAGGATTAAGGCCGAGTTTTCCTACTCCCCTGGTTACTATTAACCTAATATAAGAATTCTTCAAGTTATTAGCCTTGAGGGTATTTACAACGGCATCTTTAAGCTCATCCTTGGTTAACTTTATTTCCATGGAAATCGCCCTGGCGGAATCGTAAAGCCTGTCGATATGTTCTGAAAACCTGAATACATTACCATTGTAACATCTAATACCTTCAAAGACGCCATCTCCATATAACAAACCATGATCGAAGACCGAAATCTTTGCCTCATCTTTTGGATACAGCTTTCCATTTATATATACCTTCGGTTCCAACAACCAATGCTCCTTTCAATTTCCAGAGTAATTTACAATCCTACCATCAGTCATCCTGATTACATGCTTTGCCGATTTTGCAAATCTTTCATCATGGGTAACTATTACCACTGTCTGTTTTGTATTTTCATTTAATTCCCAGATTAATTCCTGAATCTCTCTTCCAGTCTTTGTGTCCAGATTACCAGTCGGCTCATCACACAACAATATCTCCGGATCATTCATTAATGCCCTGACGATTGCCACTCTCTGTTTCTCTCCGCCTGAGAGTTCGTTTGGCCTATGGTTTATCCTGTTGCCCAGTCCTACCCGTTCTAAAAGCTGTACTGCTTTTTCTGTACTCTCTTTTTTAGATATTTTCTTAAAGAACTTTTTGCCAATCAGGCGCGGCATCAAAACATTTTCTAATGCATTGAAATCGGGCAGCAGATGATAAAATTGAAACACAAATCCAAAAATTCTGTTTCGCTTTTCGGCTAATTTCTTCTGCCCTAAAATGTTTAAATTTTCACCCTTAAAGCTTATATGGCCGGAAGTTGGTGTATCTAATATGCCCAGTATATGAAGGAGTGTGCTTTTGCCTGCACCCGAAGCCCCCAGAATTATTAATATCTCACCCTCCTTTACGTCCAGATTTATTCCTCTGAGCACGGTGATAGATGTTTTTCCTATTTTATATTCCTTGTAAATTTCATTTGCACACAGGTAGCCGTTGTCAGTCGTTTCTGTCATGTATTAATGTTTCCAGAAAAAGTTATATCGAAAACTATTTTAATAAATAATTTTTGACCAATTTTGGCAAAAATTTAAGAATTTCCGCCTAACAAACTGGCGGACAGGCAGGAATTCCTCCCTTCGATATACTCAGGGCGGTGAGGAGTTCGGCTGAGGCCCACTCGAAGCCCCTGTCGAATCCGTAATCCCTAAATATTATAATTCCGACTCGTTCGGGTTAGGTCTTTTATTAAAAAAAGTTTTTATCTGTGAAAGTCCCTGCCCGACAAATGCCCGCCTGTCGGACGGACAGGGCAGGCGGGTGTGTCCTGTTAAATCTCTTTACTCGGTTGCCGCAACAACGGGAACAAGATTACGTCCCGGATAGAAGTACTGTTTGTCAATATCATGACCAGTCTGTCAATCCCTATCCCTAAACCACCTGCAGGCGGCATTCCGTATTTGAGTGACTTCAGGAAGTCTTCGTCTATCTTTCCCTCTGTGTCATCATCAGTTATTTGTTCATGAAACCGCTTGCTTTGCTCGATAGGTTCATTTAATTCTGAATAGGAATTGGCAAGTTCCATTGTAGCAATATACAATTCAAACCTCTGTGCCAGGTTGGGATCATTATCGCAGGATTTTGTCAACGGGCAAATGGTAACCGGGTAGTCAACCACGAACGTTGGATTCCACAGTTCCTTCTCAACAAGTTCTCCAAAAATATGTTCAGCAATAACATCCTTGTGGACGCCTTCAACCTCAATCCCTAACTCCTTGCCCTTCTCTTTCAATCCTTCCTCATCGCCTAAATCAACTTTAGCAT
>JACZYU010000150.1 GCA_022570935.1 Planctomycetota bacterium
ATGGAATGGAAGCCATAGACTACTTTCAGGAAGTAGATACCTCTAATCAAATAGTACAATCAAATGTTGAGGGTGGTAATGTAAGACATTCTCAAATTGATCTGGTCATATTAGACCTTAATTTGCCTAAGGTCGATGGAATGAGTATCCTTAAATTCTTGAAGAAAAATCCCAGGTATTGTTCAATCCCTGTAGTTATTTTATCAACAAGTTCTGATCAGGAAACTATTCTAGAGGCGTATAAAAATGGAGCGAATGGTTATATTACAAAACCTCTCTCTTATGATGAGTTCGTAGATAAGATAAAGATGCTTACAGAGCTTTGTTCTGGTGACAATACATTACCTCTACAAATATAGCCTCACAAAAAGCTAAACTTTGCTATGCTATAAAATTATTTATATTACACAACATTATTATGAAAGACCAGACAATCAAAATCCTGATAGCCGATGACGACGAAACCTTTTTACTGGCGACCACAGATTTGTTGCGCAGGGAAGGATATGAGTGTTACTACGCCCCTGACGCAAAAACTGTTATCGAGACACTGAAATCGGTAAAGTTCGACCTCTTGATTTCAGACATTAATATGCCCGGAAACAATGAATTGGAGTTGATAAAAGAACTGCCGGAAATTGCAGAAGGGCTGCCCGTTATACTCATAACCGGTAGCCTATACTCCGACGCACAGATCCAATCTCTGAAACCTCCGGTAACAGCCTGCCTGAGCAAACCACTTGATTTTGAAGAACTACTGATGCATGTCAGGAGTTCGATTGGGAGGTAGTTAAGGGATTCCCGCCTGACAAACTGGCGGGCAGGGAGGGATTTAGGGATTGAAGAATTGGAGTATTTGGGTATTCAGCCATGTCATCACTGTCATGCTGAATCCCTGTCTGCCAGTCTTTTGGGCAGGCAGATTGAACCTAAACGTTTCGGTTCCCGCCAGGGGCGGATCTTGAAGCTGCCCGCAGGCGACCGCCTAAGGCGTGACCTGAACCACTGGAGAAATATGTGGATTCGGCCCTGGCCTTCCTGCCCGACTGCAGGCGGGAATCCAACCCTACATCGTTACCATACATTCGTTATATGTAGGTGGATTAAGAACGTCTAAGAATAAAGTTTGATTCACATTGCTCAATCCGCTCAACGGACAGACCTGACCCACCCTACTTCAAAATCAATTTGCAAAGCTATGTTTTTATAAAAAGCATTTTTTCGCTTTACTCGGCATTGCTTTTTTTAGTCATACCCGCATAGCTGGTGGTTTACATTATTAATTAATGTGTCTGGATTTATACTTGATAGATTGTTAAAATTTATTATATTTTTAATTGCTGACAACAATCCTGGTACAGGATTGATGTAAACCGACATGAGCAAACATAAACGAATTTAACAAAACAGTTTTTTCCCATGTCAATAAAGACCAGATTACTCACAATTGTAAGGTACACTTCAAATATACAGATAATTATTGCAGGGACAGAAAAAAAGGTTTTCTAAAATGAAAAATAATGTAAAGGTTCTTGTGGTTGATGATGTTAAAGACATAGTGAATGTTCTTTCAGGAATCCTGAAAGAAGAAGGTTATAAAGTGTTGACGGCTCACAATGGAAAGGCAGCTGTGGAAATTGTGCAGAGGCAATTGCCTGAAGCAGTTATTATGGATATAAAGATGCCTGTAATGAATGGTATAGAAGCTATGAAGAAGATGAAGTGTATAAATCCGCTTTTACCAGTCATTTTTATCACAGCTTATGGGGAAATAAATTCAGCCGTCAAGGCAGTTAAGCTGGGAGCTTATGATTATTTAACAAAACCATTCGACAAAGATAATATCGTCATTACACTCAGGCATGCCTTAAATGAGCTTCAGTTGAAATGCGAAATAAGAAAACTTCGATCTAATTTTAATAAAAGAGCGAGCCTGACAGAACTAATGGGTTCCAGTGATGAAATAAAAAGAGTTTTTAATCAGGTAAATCATGTGGCGCCAACTGATTTTACCGTTATCTTATACGGTGAAACAGGTTCCGGTAAGGAACTAATAGCCAGGGCGATACATAATCAAAGCACTCGAAGAAGGAGTAAAATTGTTACAATTGATTGTGGTGCAATACCTGAGACTTTACTTGAAAGTGAGCTTTTTGGATATGAAAAGGGTGCGTTTACCGGGGCTGATAAGAGAAAGGAAGGATATGTTGAATCAGCATCAAAAGGCACACTCTTTTTAGATGAAATAGGCAATTTATCCTTACTGATGCAGGGTAAATTATTACGTGCCATAGAAGAAAAATGTATTAAGAGGCTGGGAGGAACTGAAGATATAAATATTGACGTGCGTATTATAGTTGCAGGTAATAAAAAGCTTGACGAGCTCGTAAAATCCGGAGAATTTAGAGAAGACCTCTATCATAGATTGAATGAATTTGCCATTGAGATACCCCCATTAAGGAAACGCAAGGAAGATGTAATTTACCTTTCCAGACGTTTTTTGGATGAAACTAATCGGGAGTTGAGAAAAAACGTCCGAGAATTTTCAGAATCTACACTGGAATGTCTGCTCAATTACGATTGGCCGGGGAATGTAAGGGAATTAAAAAATGTGATTAGACAATCGGTACTTATGGCTGATGATGTGGTGGAGTCTGTTAATCTACCAAGCAAAAAATCAGGATCAGATGATCACTTGTTCGATTATGTTACAGGCAAATTAATTAAGTTGGAAAATGACAATTACAATGATTTCTCTTTAAGGGACGTTGTAAGCAACGTTGAAGAGCACGTTATAACGGGTGCTTTAAAGCAAACAGGCGGCAATAAAAGTAAAGCAGCACGAATGTTAAAGATAGACTATAAAACTATACTTCATAAAATCAAGGAATACGGCATAAAGTGAGATAATCCACAATCCGCCTTTCAAAAAACCTCAATCTCACAAAATAGGGACACATCCCATTTTTCATAATAGCATACATGAGAAATGGGATGTGTCCCTATTTTATTAATGTAATCTTGACCATACTATGGAATAATTCCATGGAATATTTCCATAGTATCTGTGGCGCTAAATTATAAGTCTATATATAGTATATTGTTATAATTGTAGTCGAAATGGCATTTCATTCGCTATTCAATAAGTTCTATTTAAGAAAGTACTTTGTTAAAAGAGAGTTTGTTAGTCTCTCAGTCGACAATTTCTTTTTTTTTGACTGGAAATTGTCACCTTATAGACTGTTTTACCACACCTTCGGTGTGTTAAAGAAAAATGTTTAATGCTTGTCCTCATGAAAATGGGGAACAAAGCAAACAGCTTTATAATTTAGTTATTTTAAGGGAAAGTTTGAAAACCGTAGGTTTTCATTTTACAACCTGGACGAGCCAGAACATATTTAGATATTTATCCCCTTTTTGGTTCTGGCTCGTCCAGGTTGGGTTGATAGAAGACGGTACTGGGGAAATGCCATAAGAAGGGTATGTACAGAAAGGAATATCATGGAAGAAAAAAACATCTTAATCGTTGAAGACGACCCGGATCATGCAGCGTTGATTATTGATGATCTGGTGGAGGATGGTATCAGCAAAAATAAGCTGGTTTTAAAGGAAGATGGGCAAAAAGCCATTGATTACATTCAAAAGACAGTTTCACCTGAGAAGTATGCACCTCTATCATACAGTAGGGGCTTAGTTCATGAAAGCGAAGATGATAGCGAAAGGATATATTCTCAGATTGCATTGATTATATTAGACCTTAATCTGCCGGTAGTTAATGGTATGGATGTGCTTAGATTTATAAAAAGGAGTCCAGAGTATTGTTCGATTCCTGTAATTATTGTGTCTACGAGTCATGATACTGAAACAATATCTGAAGCATATAAGAATGGCGCTAATGGTTTTATCACAAAGTCATATCTTTATGAAGAAGAATCTTTCGAGAATACAGGGCTTTTGAGAGAATATTGCAAATCAGCACTGTCAGAGGATTTTAGTACTAGTAGGGGTAGTTGAGATAACTATGTAGCCCGGCAGGTGAAACCAATCTCAAGATGTTAACAAATAGAAAGTGAATTTAAAAATTTAGAAAGGAGGAAGCGAATGGATACAGTATTAACTAAAAAAGAAATCACAGAAGGAAAATTTCTGACGTTTAATTTAGTTAAAGAAGTATATGGAATTGAGATACTCAAGGTTAGAGAAATTATCTGCCTTATGGATATTACAAACGTACCGCAGACCCCGGATTACCTGAAAGGCGTAATTAATCTGAGGGGAAAGGTTATACCCATAGTTGATTTGCGGTTAAAGTTTTCAATGCCAGAGGTGGAGCATACTCAGGAAACCTGCATAATTGTTGCAGAAGTTAATAACACATCAATAGGAATCATAGTTGATAGCGTTTCCGAGGTATTGAACATCAAGAGTGGAGATATAGAAGAAGCTCCACAATTCGGACAGGGTATCGATACGAATTTTATATTGGGCCTGGGCAAGACAAAGGAAAGGATAGTAATACTACTCGATATTGAGCTGGTACTATCATCCGAAGATTTAGAGACGGTAGAACAGTTAGCAAAAGAATAATTACCGGTCAGTTAATCTTGAACAGACTGAATTTTATTATTAATATTTTTCACTTTCATAAAGGAGTGGAAAAATAGCTCTAATTCAGGGAGTTAACTTTTTATATTTTCATTTTTAGAAAGGAGTAAGGCCGTGACTATAGGCAACAAATTTATTCTGGTTTTTTCTATATTTTTTATAGCCGTAATAGCAGGGGCGTTCTTTGTCTTCAAGACCATAATTGAACAACAGGGTGAGAAAGCAATTGTTAATCTTGCCGGAAGACAGCGCATGTTAACACAGAAATATTTTAAAGAATATATCAATGAGTTAATCCCTTTACAGGTTCGTCACAGCACACTGAAGACGGCAGAGGTTGCAACGATTCAAATTGTAGAAGATCGCAAACAGTATACAAAGAACATCATAGGAAAGTTGAAGAAGGATGGAATCGTCGAGGTACATCCTAATAAAGACTACGCTGAAATTATTGGAGGTATCCCTCTTCCGGCCACCTTTGTAAAGGAAGTATCAGATGCTATCAATGAAAAAGGTGTGTACAGTTACGACCTCCTGAGCAAATGGAATATAAACAGGGAAAAGGGTCTTAGAACAGACTTTGAAAGAGAAGCTTTTGATTATTTATTTGATAAGAAGGGAACAGTATTCTCGCGTTTTATGGTACACAATGACATTTATTCACTTCGTTACGCAACAGCTGATGTGGCCGTTGCCGGGGCCTGTGTAAGTTGTCATAACAATCATGAAGAAAGCCCTAAGCACGATTTTATGCTTGGAGACGTAATGGGCATCCTCGTAGTAAACATTCCTATCGGTACAGTAAGCGAAAAGACAGTGGCATTCTTTGCGGAGTCGGGAGACGGGGAATTTGGTGAAGGAAGCTTCCTCAAGACAAAGAAGGTATTTGATACCACACTTGTAGCGCTTATAAATGGCGGGCAGGCACCACTGGATCTGGGAATGACAAAATTCACAAAAATTCCTCCTAATGATGATCCTGCAATAGTGGGTAAATTAAATAAGGTAAAAGAGCTGTGGAGTACCACGCAGGCGAATTTGAAAACCCTCTCGCAAGTTGTACCAAATTCAGCGGAATATATAGTTGCCTATGATGATGCTTATACAAGTAACAATGCCACAATGAAGGCGATGAATGAGGCCGTTGGTATGTATCAGGCAAATTCAGAGAAGAAGATGGC
>JACZYU010000151.1 GCA_022570935.1 Planctomycetota bacterium
TAGATGATCTGGAAATAGATATTTCTGTCTTATCGCCACTGCAAGAGGTTGAGGATCCTCTAGACTTCGAACTCGGCATACATGGGATTTATATAAAGAAAGGCTCTGCAACCGGATGCTTCCTGCCACAAGTTGCTGTTGATACAGGATGGACCAAAGAAGAATTCCTGACACATTGCTGCAGTACAAAGGCTGGGCTGTCGCCGGATGCATGGAAGGAGAAAGACGTAGAAGTCTACATCTTTACATCAGAAATCATTTCAGAGAAGGATGTTGATAGTTGATAACGTCACGCTAACTGGCGCACCGCTTTTTGGTGCGTCCATGTTGAGCGCCTTATTGGGAATTACTGGTTAGTTCTTTTAGGAAAACCTTTACCTCTGCCACCATTTGCTCTTGGACTGTTTGGCTCTGCCACTCAGGCTTACGATCTCGCTTCATACTTTCAACTGAGTAGCGCATTTTCCGCAATACAGGCTTTTTCCCATTATTAAACAACTGCCAAAGAGCCCTATAGAAAGCATTGACAAAAACAAACACTTTTTGAAGCTCCTTAATGTTTGCCTTACTAAAAAGCGCTTGTACTTCTTCTGGATCAGACACCGCTTTGTGAGCGAAAATCTTATTTCTAATGTCCTGATAGTTTGATTCATATATTTTCCGATACTCTTTTACCTTCTTTCTAAGATCTCGAAAGTCTTTGATTGTTGGTTCGTGAACCGTCTTTAGATAGTCATCTAGCCACTCATCGGCATTATCACTATCTTTTCTTTTGCGGTTTGCCAGGGCTGCTTTCGAGAATATGTTGATATTATCCTGAGCAGACTTCAACAACCTATATATGTTGTGTTTCGATTTTTGGTCAAATATTCGGCCCAGCACAATGAAAAAGGATGTTTGAAGCGCAGCCAAAGTAGTATTCCAAAACAATGGTGTGCGATTAATTATTTTTAATGTCTTCTTTTTTTCACTAATGATTGAGTGAAGAGAAAGATTTGCATAGAGAAACTGTGCACCTGCTTCAGCCTCAGTGCGGAATATTTCCAATTCATGAGTAAATTGTTTTTCTTGTTTGTTCATCTGTTTTCTTATACCCAACAAGTTATTATACAGTTCTGGATAACACCACTATTGTAATGATATTCAGAGTAATCAAATTACTGTTTTATAAAGAAGTGTTGTGATGGGCATTGCTAACCCTGCATGGCTTGTATAGTAAGGTTTTCGGATCAATTTGAATGGATTCAATCATTAGCTTAGATATAGGAAGTTGGGTTGAATGCCTTGTTCGCTAGGTGTTTAATCTGCCTCGAATCCAGGCGGGATCTTTGCGGCAGTCAATAACTGCATGAACCTTTATTGCATCTCCAGAAACCGTGTAGTAAATTGCAAACGGAAATCGCTTCGAAAGCATCCGTCGATAACCTTTATGTCTTACTCGATGAATTCCAGCATACAAAATCAAGGATTCGATGTCAGAGTATAAACTATCAAGGAAATATGCACCGACCCCTTGTTTCTGACTCTCATAAAAATTGTACCCATCCACAAGGTCATCTTCTGCTTGGTCAAGGATATGAATCTTCATGCAATTCTAGCCGCAATCCGTTTCTTGGCGGTTTCCCAGTCCACGAATGTTACTTTTCCCTGCCTCACTAACTCCTCCCGTCTATCTAATATGTCTTTGTGCCATTGTGGAACGGGAATTTGGTCTTGATTACAACAAAGGTCACTCCAGAGTTCTTCCATCACCTGGAGTTTCTCTGTCACGGTCATATCTTCCAGTGGAAGCGTTGGCATATCATTTCCTCCATTCAGGTTTGAATAGTTAGTGGATTCTGTCAAACATCTTCATATCAAGATCTGCAAAAGATATTAACAACGAGAATATTATTTTTGTGTTATTTATTGTATTGATTAGCGTAATCTTACATACTTTGTCACTCTTTTGTCAACTGGTTTTCAATACTTGTCTGGGAGAACCCCCAATTTTTTATGGTGATGCTCTACCAAAGAGCATCAATTGAGTTTGCTGGCTTATAGGCTGCAATTGGGGTGATATTCTCCCTGGGTGTCTATTGAATATGCTCATAAGTCCATCTGTTATGGCATAGTACCGAAAATCGGGTATGCCAAAGAGCCGCTTGGCTGCTTTGAAGACATAGCCAGCCATCACCTTTAACTTCGCTTTTGTATCCAACACCACTGCTGCAAAATAGGCTGCCGCTGTTACCAACGGCAACAGGTTTTGTAAACGTCTATAGCCCAACACCCTTACATCTTCTATCTCATAACTCTGCTTGAGGAAACGGATCGTCTCTTCAATGGCCCACCTTCGGAAATAACTCCTCACCATTCGCCATAAGACCTTCCGGTTCCGGCGAAGAGGTTCCGTAGTCAAAAGCATCAATGGCTCTTCTCCTAAACCATTGACCACAAGTAGATATAGGGTTTCAGCCCGGCCAGGAAGACGGATCTTCTTATACCCAAAGCTTATATGATAGACCTTTTCCTTTCCATCCTTTTCCCTGACTATGGTCTAAGCATAAGGACAAGAACAGCTAAGAGCAATCTCCAAGGGGGTCTTTCCCTTGCCTCCCACCTCTAAATGACGACGGCCGCCTACCATGCGAATCAAAAACCGAAGCCTCCTATCAAGAAGAGGCCCTAAAATCTCATTACGATCCCCTCCTCGATCCATCACCCATATACCTCGCTTCGATACAGCCTTAGATACAGAATCAATCACCGATAACCACTCTCTATTCTCACTCATAAAGTCTGAACTCTCAGTAGAATAAAGACCACCGTAAAGGGGCACTACCGACTCCCCTTGTAACTCTGCCCCAACTACATGACACAACCAATAACCAGTACCCAATTCCTTCTCACTCCCATCCCGAATCGTACAAAGATTCTCCATCTTCTTCGCATACTTCTTCCTTAAATCACTCGGATCAAATATCAAAAGCGTATCCTTGTGTATACGGGATGACCCCTCCTTCAATAGATTGTGTTGAACTATAGACCCCAAAGACCTACGACCTAACTGACGTGAAAGCCGCTCCTCTGTCTTCTTGATCGAAATATTCTCCTCCAATACCCTGCCCCTACCTTTGCCAAAACTACTGACTGGCTCGCTTGTATGCCGTAAACAAGCTCCGATACCAATCGCTTACTTACTTTGGGCAATCCTTTTGAAAGTTCCCCCGAAAATTTCCCAATTTGTTCTCGTAATCTGGCAGCAACTTTACTATATTCCATTTAAGCCTCCTTGGTATTATTATACGGTTCAACTACTTACTGGTTATTGAAACCTCTTATACCATAGGAGGCATTCTTTTAAATCCCTACAAAAAGGTCCCCCATTTTTTAAAAATCAATGCCTGACACTTTGTAAAACCTGTATCATCAACCTTAACAATAGATTATGACCAATCAAGCAGGGTTTTTGGGGGAACTCCTGTTTCTCAAGCCTATCAGTTTAAAGTATATGGGTACACGCTTGACTCAAGTAACCTCAAATATGTGGTATGCATCAAATGAAGAAACTACAGTATATAGTGGAGCACTTGAGCCAACCGTGTAGGCACATTAAAGTATTTATATTTCCATTTATACACTAAAAAAGATATCTGTTTTTTGCCAGAAAGAGATTTCATTGTACTACTTTTGCAAAATTATACAACATATATGATTTTGTTGATTTAGTCCGTGTTTGAAAAATCGTCTAATAGCACGGTATACTGATTGAAATTTTAAATATCTAAATTCTTAAGCCTAACACACGCTCACAGTAACCAAAATCGTTTTTAGTAAGCAAAATAACCTCTTTTGCTAAGAAAATATGGTAATTATCATGTTTCTACGCATTTGCCGCTATAGCATAACCGTACTTCTGCCCATGCCTGATGTATCTTTTAACATTACAGGCAATAGCAGCAAATATTAACTGCAATCGAGTGCGCACTTCATTGCGATGCCGTGATTTTCTAACGCCATGACCTCGGACAAGCTCACTAACCATTGCCTCAGCGCCGGCACGAATGGAACATTTTTTTCGATATCCCGGATCTTCCATGTATTTATGGTGACGAGCAGCACCCGCATAAGATCTTTCATCAAGGGTTAGAGTCGCTACAGTTGCTCCAATCTTTACAGGACACCTCTGTTTCAACTGACAGGCAGAACAAACTGCCACAACAAAATGGACTAGCATATTTCCGGTCTTAGAACTGCGAGTTTGATCTATAGGTTCTTGTTTTTTTGGACATGAAATTACTGTTAATGTTTTCTTGTCTTCTTCAATCTCAACCTTAAAATCTGCTACATCCAAGGGACGATCTTCCGCATTATACGTCTCGAAAGATTGGGAACGACCGGAACTGGGACCTTCAAGCAGTATCTCATTAACCTGAGAATCCAAAATAGTTTGACCATTGGCAAAGCCTGCGTCTACATATTGCTCATCCGGTCTCATATCAGATGTTTTTAAGCGTTCCTGTATATTCGGTAACTCTTTGACGTCTGCGGTTGTTGACGGCGTCACCTCTACATCGGTAATAAATTGTGTTTTGTTGGTCTCTTCACAGCTTTCAGATGCAAAACCTTTTTGACCGCAAACCTTTTGTTTCCCCTTTTTGACATAACGAGCATCGGTGTTGTGAGGGGTAGATATTATTTCTTCTCCCTTTGGTTTCTCACGTATGACAATCTCCATCTTGTCTCCATCCGTACCTTCTACTGGTTCACATTGCTGATCAAATACTTTTACCAATATATTGAAGCTTTCATAATGCTTGACCTGGTTATGGTTGATAAAAGTTTCATATAATGAATACATATCCTTTGCCATAACCTTTATTTGACGTTGGGCTTTTTCACGGTCTTTTTCTGTTAAATCAAAATCGTTTCCAAGATAGTCTCTGGAAAGCTCTTTGACAACGCCCTCATATAATCCGGGTTTTTGTTTACGTAGGTTTTGAAGAAAGACTCGTACTGTCTCTTTAATTAATCCGTAGCGGGATAATGTTTGAAGCCATCCATGTATGAAAAATGAATCGGTTCGCTGCTTCTTTAATGACGTACCGCATGCATCCGCAAACTTCAGTGTCAACTCTTGAAACAGATTTTTTGCTTTATCGTCTTTGTCCAAGCGACAATAAAACTTAAACAACGTAGTATGGTCTATATGTGCCTCATGTGCTTTATCCAAAGGGGTATTGGTAGCAATTAACCAGTCGATGCGGCGTAAAAATTGATATTCAGCTTCTCTCCATGTGAGTTTTTCTATACCCATAAAAATAAGTATGGATATGGTTGTCTTTACTGATTTATTTGGCCTGCCAACTTCGGCTTTTTCTTCGTTATAGATATCTCTAAATTTGTCTTCGTCAATTAAAGAATAAATTTCCTTTCTATAAATGCGACACCAGTCCTTAGGCGGAAGAATATCTGGATACATATTATCTATGTCAAATAGAGACAATTGGGGACTTGTTTTGCGAAACATGCCTTGTTCTCCAAAAAGGTTTAACGTATTGTGTTATATGTGCTTATGATAACACAACCCTTTCAAATGTCAAGACAATTATTGATATAATCTGTTGCTTTATAAGCACTTAAGTGCTTTTGGGTAATAAATCAACAGAGTCATATATGGATGTGCTTTCCGATAGATTTATTCATATCTCTATTTTCTCGTTTTCTCCAGGCGAGCGGCAAGAATTCCAGCAAGCAGTCCAAAGAGATGGCCTTCCCACGAAATGCGTGAAAATGT
>JACZYU010000022.1 GCA_022570935.1 Planctomycetota bacterium
AGAACAGCATTCCTGCCTCTCGGGCCAAGTGTGCTTTTAACTGCATTAGCCAGCTTGGAGACTCCTCTTTTAATTGCCATCCTTGCGTCTTCTCTGAATAACAACTGCTTTGCGGCCATTACTTACCTCCTTTCAAAATTGCAAGCACTACGTTTTATTAAATTGTAAATGTTAAACAAAAGCAAAAGATATACCAATGTATTTTGGATAGCCATATCTCTTTATTATACAATACCTTACATGTTTTAGTGGATAACACCACTTTATGAAGCTGATATTGCACTTACTTAAAATGCCAATATGGCAGTTGTCTATTTCTAAATTTTGATGCTTATGTCAATTTGACATAACGAATAATTTGGCGTGTAATATTTAAATAAGATAATAGGCTTATCCGGTTGACTGCCGTTAGTACAACATCTACAGGCCCAACGCGCTAATCTCATTTTTTTGAATGACTACATCGATATCTGAAATTTTGTCTTGTTATGTGGTAAGGACTTAATGTCAAAAATTATCTTGTCAATCTTTGAGCCCTAAAATCCTTGATGATCACTTGCGTCTACGGCAGTCAACCGGATAAGCCTATTATAATATTGAGGGATTAAGGAATTCTTGAATTCCCCAGTTCCTAAATTCTTAATTTTTTTGCCATAATTGGTCAAAATATTTTTGTTCATATAAAAGATTTCTTATTTATGTTACTCTTTTATAAAAAATAAACCTGCCCAAGTGCCACCATTCTGTTTTTACGAAAGTAGTTTGGTAACTAAGTATAGCTGGAATAAGTCTCGTTATCAAATGTCTAAGAAAAATTGTTTGCACAAACACATCATTATTTCCTGCACTACAAGGTTGTCCTCTGTCCCACAATGTTTCATGAAAAAGATCATTCCTAAGATTAACTATTTTAGTTAGGTAACTATCGTTTATAGGGATTTCATAAGTATCACACAACTTCTTTATTCTGCCTTTATGGGGGACACTATCTTTTTTAATTTCTTTCAATGTTTTGTGCAGTTTCCAGATTCCATCAATTACCATATAGTCAATTGTAAATCTTTCCCATTCCCATTCATAATGTAGAGAGCGAGAGAACATATAAAGCAAGTTTGTGATCAGTTTTTTGCTTTTTGCGTCCCATCCCTTCCAAACGTTAAAACAATGGGACAGAAAGTCCTCAACGGTAGCTCTTGTTACAGATAAGCCATTGTTTGTTTTAATCGGAATCCTACCATTAAACCACCAGTCATGAAATTGTAAACGATATCCAAATAAGAAGCCAAGCACGTTAATTATAAAAGCTGATGAACCATTCCTCTGTTTTTCGATAGTACAATCATCGTTTATTTCTATCGAATGCGTGTATGGTAATTTATGTAAAATGGCAGGTCTTTCTGTTTTTGGAATTACATCTTTTTTTTCTAAAGTTAATGGGTTGAATTTGAACCTTTTCTTTATTGGTGGATATAGAAAACCATCTTTGTTTGCATATTTTTCTACCCATTCTCTTGCTTTTTCAAATTCTTCAATAACATCAATTCTTCCACCATCAAAAATATAAGATTGCTTTATCCCTAAATAACCAAAATAATCTATGTTCATTTGTTTACCACTTCCTTTTCCTCCACAATCCTAATCTCTTCTTCTGTCAAATCATACAATTCATACACCAATTCATCAATTTGCCGATCTGTAGCTTCAATTTGGCGATTGAGAACAGTATTCTTTTGGGGTAGTTTAGCTACTGCCAATTGTTTATGAAAATCTAGTATTTGACCAACTAAAGATACCATCTTGTCGTGATGGGCTTTGTCTGATGGGTTTTCAAAATTGATAGTACGGATTGGGAGTTGTGAAAGATACATGGGTTTATATTCAAAATAACCACCCTGCTTGGTTGATGCAATAGAGTGCATCACAAAGTCCAATAATCTTGAGTTCAATATGCCGAGCAAATATAGACTTTCTGTTGGTATTATTGATGTCTTATCATTAGCGTAGAATCCTGTTGTATCAAAGGAATAAGATGCTCTTTGTACAATAGCAGGGATAATAATCTTTGGTTTTCCAAACTCTGTGTGATAATCAGTAGTGTCTTGAATTTCATACCATTGATAAGTACCAGATTTTCTGCCTTCCCACTTAACTCCTTTCCAGTCTTTTGGTTTTGGCATTAGTTGTTCTTTGTATTGACCAAGATACTTCTCAATGGCAGGATATTTTTTTATGTCTATCCCACGTCTGGTAAAAATCAAATATTGATTGCTGTTTAACGTCTGATATCGTTTTATATCCCGTCCCAATAAAAATGGTTTTATGAGTTCTGCACTCTTTGGGTCTTCGGAAATAAGTCTGTCCTTTGTTTCTGTGTCAATCACAAATGCCTTATTAAGTCCGGTGAGAACACCTCTATAAATTTTGCCATTTACGTACTCTTTTAATGGAATCCCTAGCGACTTTAACTTGTTTAATAACGATATCTTTCTTTCATCTGCAAGCAACCAACCCTTATCATCGAGATTGGCAAGATTTACAGGATAACGATTTTCTCTTACATAATCTTCAAGATTACTGAATTCAAGAGTATTTACCTGTGTTGCTGAAAGGGTGGAGGCGGGAGTATCTTTACTGATAACTACGATACACGGATAAGTAGTGGCCTTCTGAAAAACAGGCAAATCTCCAAAGTCAGTAATCTCCATAACATGCTGCTGCTTCAGCCAGCACCGGAGAGGTTCGCCATAATTTGCCCGCATCCATTTATTGGCAACTATGTAACTGAATAAACCCTTTTTCTTAAGCAGTGAAATGCCTCGTTCAATGAAATACGCATATAAGTCGGCACTTCCATGATATACCTTGTAATTTCTCTGAAAATAGTTTTTGAAATCTCCTATACTCTCTTGTCTGACATACGGTGGATTACCAATTACAGCGTCAAACCCTTCATTCTTCATGATTTCAGGAAACTCTGTCTTCCAATCGAAAACATTAATGCGGAATATTTCGTCTTCATTGAGTAGAGTCATCTGTTGGCCATGGTAAAAGTCAGGGCCAATTAGTGAATTTCCGCATTTGATGTTGTTGTGCAGGTCCGGCAGGACTCGCTCTTGAAACAACATTAGTTGACGGTTTAACGTCTGCTCGTTCTCTCCTTCCAGTACCTTAAGCAGGAGTGAGAGCTTTGTCACCTCTACGGCCTGATGGTCAATATCCACTCCATAAATATTATTCAGAAGAATACGCTTGCGCTCGTCAGTGGTAAGCCTCCACTCGCCGTCTGTTACTTGATAAAGGCGTGGAGTCCGTCCCCTTGCCCACTTATTTGGATCATCATTCGTATATTGATCAAGGTACCAATCTAGCAGAAACTGATAGGTTCCAAGCAGAAAGGAGCCGGAGCCGCATGCTGGGTCAAGAATCCTGAGCTTGCTTACACCTCCCTGCGGGCCGGGTTTTTTACCATCGACCAACTTGCCGACTGTTTGTTTGACTATGTAATCTACGATGTAGGTGGGTGTATAATAGATACCACCTGCCTTTTTTACTTCCGGCTTGTCCTCAACAATGGCACGGTGCGCGGAGGTAAGGCGAATAACCTTTCCAAGAAACTGTTCATAAACCTGCCCGAGTATGTCAGCAGGGAGGACTGAAAATTCATAAGGACTGTCAGGATAGTAGAGATTATTGATGATGTCCTTCACTATTTTGTCATCAATGGCCAGGTCAGGAGTGAGACTGTCGTGTGTGTCTTTCCGCCCTTTTTCCTCCTTAAAATGGAACAGGCCTGAATTGTACTTATCGTCAGCCTTGTGGAAAAGTTGAAACAGTTGTTTGTAAACATCATTGCCGTTCTTCAATTCCATCAGTCTTCCATAAGGCTCAATCCCGCGGTCTTCACAGATGCGAAGGAAAATGATACGATCAATAGTGCGTTGGACGGAGAAGTTGAGTTCCCGTTGACTCAGATCAGGATTTCTCAATGCAATGTTTCTGGCGAGGAGGTCACGCCAGCGTTCAATCTCTTGCAGAAAGGCTGAATCAACTTCGGCAGTACCTCGCTTGACCTTTTTCGATTCAACATACTTATCGAATGAACCTTTCAGGATTGCTTCACGAGAGAAGATATTCGTTATCTCGTCCCATCGTTCAGCATACTCTGTGTAAGTTATGTATAGGATGCGGGAATGTGAAGGTTTGTCCGTCTTGACCGGTTTGGTACGGCAGTCATAGACTGCAAGCTCTTCAAAGTCGGTAAGGATACTGAGTGGAAGTTTGGCGCTCCATGCATAGCGACGAAGTTGATAGGCGGGGTGGGTATCTTCCTTTATGTTTACTGAAGGCTTTTTGGCTTCCAGAAAGAATTTACGTACACCCCCGATACGAAAACCATAATCAGGGGCCTTTGTGGCCTGGCCTACCTTGATAGTCTCCTCGTGAACTACGTCTTTGTATGCTTCAGCGTAACCCTGTTTGTTAGCGATATCCCAACCCAACTCTTCAAAGAATGGGTCAATGAACTCACGCCTGATCTGGGTTTCGTTATATCTGCCTTTTTTATAAGCGTCCAGATTACGATCAAACCGCTCAACCAGTTCGAGAATCTTAGCAGGTACTGTCATCTTTTTCCTGTTTATTTAAATTACTAATCCTCACACAAAGAAAATTTCACACAAAAACACCCTGTCTGCCGACAGGCAGTAACACAAATAAATTGGCGACCAAAGGGAACTAATTTATTTGTAGTATTCCTGGATCGGCTTGACATCCAATTCGCCGTTTGACATGGACTTGATGGCGCTCTCTGCGGCTATAGCACCTTGCACGGTTGTAAAATAGGGGATGCCGGATACTACTGCGTACCGTCGTATGTTATAAGATTCCTTTTGGGAAATCTTTCCTTCGGTTGTGTTGATTACCATCTGGATGTCATTGTTCTTTAAGTGGTCTATTACGTTAGGACGTCCTTCATATTCTTTAAGGACGGTAGTAACAGGAGTACCCTTTTCGGCTATAGCCTTTGCCGTCCCTCCGGTGGCAAAAATCTTAAAACCCAAATCGTGAAGATTATGAGCTATCTCTACTATTGGGGGTTTATCTTTATCCCTGACACTTATAAAAACCGTACCCGACAGAGGAAGTCCTCCTTCAGTAGCCATCTGCGCCTTGGCAAATGCCTTCCCAAAGTCAACGTCAATTCCCATCACTTCGCCTGTAGATTTCATTTCCGGACCAAGGATAGTATCTGTGCCCTGAAATCTTACAAACGGGAAAACAGCTTCCTTTACGGCTATGTGTTTCATTTTCCTTTTACTGTCAATATTTAACTCCTTCAGTTTGCATCCCGCAATAACTTTAGCTGCTATTTTTGCAAGTGGAATACCGATTGTCTTACTTACAAAAGGTATTGTTCGCGAGGCACGTGGATTTACTTCCAGCACATAAACCGCGTCATCTTTCACTGCAAATTGAATGTTGATAATACCCAGGACATTTAACCCTAAGGCCAATGCTTGCGTTTGGGACTTTATCTTTTCAATAATTTCCTCTTTTATAGAGTAAGGTGGTAATGAGCATGCGCTGTCTCCCGAATGTACGCCGGCCTCTTCTATGTGCTCCATGACGCCGCCAATAAAAACCTCATCTCCGTCACATACGGCGTCAACGTCTATCTCAATTGCGTCTTCTAAAAATCTATCTATTAAAACCGGATGTTCAGGAGAGACGTCAACAGCGTGTGCCATATACTCTTCAAGCTCACCATCATCAAAGACTATTCTCATAGCCCTGCCGCCCAGTACATAAGAAGGTCTTATTAAAACAGGATAACCTATTGACGCTGCAACCTCTCTGGCTTCTGTGAATGATCGTGCATTTCCATTGTCCGGCTGTAAAAGGTTGAGTCTGGATAAAAGTGCCGCAAATCTTTTGCGGTCTTCCGCCATGTCGATACTGTCCGGTGAGGTGCCAAGAATCTTGACCCCCGCGTTGGCTAGCGGTACGGCCAGTTTGAGGGGAGTCTGTCCTCCAAACTGTACAATAACACCTTCCGGTTTTTCTTTCTCAACGATTTCCATTACATCCTCAAAAGTAAGGGGCTCGAAATATAGCCTGTCAGATATATCGTAATCTGTACTTACAGTTTCCGGATTGCAATTAATCATAATTGTTTCAAATCCCATTTCTTTCAAGGCCAGTACTCCATGCACACAGCAATAGTCAAATTCAATGCCCTGGCCAATGCGATTTGGGCCGCTCCCCAGGATAATTATTTTTTTCTTTGATGTGGGGTTTGCTTCGCATTCGGTCTCGTAGGTGGAATACAGGTAGGGCGTGTACGCCTGGAATTCTGCCGCACAGGTATCTACCACTTTAAACACAGGACGGATACCATTCTTATGGCGGTAACTACGAACATCTGCTTCCGTTGTATTTAACAGACTTGCCAACCGAATGTCTGAGATACCATATTGTTTTGCCTTTTTTAAAAGAGACGGATCTATCAGGGTTTTAACATGAGCTGATGTGGCATCATCTTCTGTCGCGGTTGATAAATCTCGTGATTTGTTCTGGCCTTTAATCTCTTCTTCCAGTTCCATAATCTGTTTCAAATTATATAGAAACCATTTATCAATCATGGTAATTTCATGGATCTCATTAATATCCATTCCCATACGCATACCGTCTACAACTGACCAGAGCCTGTCCCACGAAGGCTTTAACAGATGTTCCTTTATGAATTCCTTTTTCTCTGAATCGTTCAGGTTGGTTATATTATGATGTTCGGTTAGCCCGTAGCTGTCGGTTTCCAGAGACCTGATTGCTTTGCCCAGAGATTCTTTAAACGTACGCCCTATCGCCATTACTTCACCAACTGATTTCATGTGTGTGGTAAGGGTTTGGTCTGCATCAGGGAATTTCTCAAAGTTGAATTTTGGAATTTTAACTACACAATAATCTATAGAAGGCTCAAACGATGCCGGTGTATAGCGTGTGATGTCATTGGGTAGCTCATCAAGCGTATAACCCACCGCCAGTTTTGCGGCGATTTTCGCTATCGGGAAGCCTGTAGCCTTGGAAGCCAGGGCGGAACTTCTTGATACCCTTGGATTCATCTCTATTACAATTAGTTCTCCATCAGAAGGGTTTATTGCGAATTGGATATTAGACCCGCCTGTTTCAACCCCGATTTCTCGAATAATCCTGATTGCCGCATCTCTCATTATCTGATATTCTTTATCAGTTAATGTCTGAGCCGGGGCTACAGTTATGCTGTCGCCTGTGTGAACTCCCATAGGGTCAAAGTTTTCTATAGAACAAATTATAACGACGTTGTCCTTGAGGTCTCTCATTACCTCCAACTCGTATTCTTTCCAGCCCAAGACGGATTTTTCAATGAGTATCTCATGAACGGGACTTGCCTCCAGGGCAAAATTTACATATTCTTCCAGTTCTTCAATGTTGTAGGCAACATTAGCTCCTATGCCTCCCAGTGTAAATGACGGACGTATGATTGCGGGAAATTCTGTTTCTTTCACAATCTCCTTTGCATCTTCTAAGGATTTTGCATTGCCGCTAACCGGTACCTTGATGCCTATATTTCCCATTGCTTCCTTAAATTTTTCTCTGTTCTCTGCCTTTGTTATAGCCTCCAGTTTAGCGCCTATTAATTCTACATTGAATTTATCCAGAATGCCTTCTTCTGCCAGAGCAACGGATAGGTTCAGACCGGTTTGCCCCCCTAATGTTGGAAGCAGGGCATCAGGTCTCTCTTTTTGTATGATTTTCGTTAATACGTCAGTAGTCATCGGCTCTATGTATGTCCTGTCTGCAACTTCCGGGTCAGTCATTATCGTAGCAGGATTGCTGTTTACGAGGATGATTTTGTAACCCTCTTCTTTCAGTGCCCTGCATGCCTGAGTACCGGAGTAATCGAATTCACAGGCCTGTCCGATTACTATTGGGCCTGACCCGATTATGAGTATTTTTTTAATATCAGTCCTTTTCGGCATATTATCAATACCTTACCCGAACGAGTCGGAATTATAATATTTAAGTATTTAGGGATTGAGGAATTCCTCAATTCCTCAATTCTTGAATCCCTCAATCTATTTATTTCATCATTTCGATGAATTCATTAAAGATATAGCTTGAATCATGAGGCCCCGGAGATGCCTCAGGATGATATTGGACGGCAAATGCAGGCACGTCAAGACACCTCAACCCCTCTACGGATTTATCATTAAGGTTTATATGTGTTATTTCTACTTTGCCAAATCTGCTGTTTTGTCCATTTCTTATTGATTCTCCATCAACGGCAAAGCAATGATTCTGTGCTGTGATCTCTACCTTTCTTGTGCTTAAATCCATTACCGGCTGATTCCCTCCATGGTGTCCAAATTTTAACTTATATGTTTTGTATCCGAGTGCTAAAGACATGATTTGATGTCCCAGGCATATGCCCATGACAGGTTTTTTTCCTATTATGTTAATTACATTCTCCGTCATATACGATACCGCAGCCGGGTCGCCGGGACCGTTTGAGATAACAATACCATCCGGGTTCATTGATAGCACTTCCTCTGCACCGGTACGGGCAGGAACTACAGTTACATCGCAATTATAGTTTCTCAGCATTCTCAGAATATTATATTTAACTCCGCAATCGTAGACTATTACTTTATGTTGTTTATTATATTCCGGTGGCTCATTGGTATTACCGTCTCCGGCACAAGGGTTAATTACGGCTTCTTCCCATGTGTAAGCCTTCTGACACGTAACCTCTTTAACCAGGTCTTTACCTTCAAGACCGGTTGCGCTTTTTGCCTTTGACACGAGGCTTTGATGGTCTGCATCAACAGTAGAGATAATACCCTGCTGCTCACCGTTATCCCTTATATGTTTTGTCAGGGCCCTTGTATCAATGCCCTGAATACCCATTATTCCTTTGCTCTTTAAGAAATCTTCCAGACTCATTTTTGAACGCCAGTTACTTGGATAAGGACTGAGTTCTTTAATAATAAAGCCTTCTATATAGGGTTGAATGGACTCATGATCTTCCTCGCAGATACCATAGTTTCCTATCAGAGGGTAGGTCATATTTACGATCTGTCCCTTGTAAGAAGGATCTGTAAGTATTTCCTGATACCCGGTAATACTGGTGTTAAATACAATTTCACCTGATGTTTCTCCCTCTGCGCCAAAGGAAATACCTTCAAATATCCTTCCATCAGAGAGAGCGAGAATAGCTTCTTTTGTTTTCATAGTATTGCAATTACCTTAAAATATAACGCCTTAAAATATCTATTTTCAGATACTACTTGTTAGTTACTTAACTGTCAAGTTGGAGTATTTTTTCGCTTGACAGTAATTATGCGTCTGCTATCATAACTTAATACGTAGAATGGTACTTAGGAAAAGAATTAGTTGTTTTGTTATGAGTATAAGTTGGAATAACGTAACTTTGTTTGAACAAAATATTGAGTTCGCCAACTATAGATAGTCGCCCGCCCGTGTCGGATCGGACGGGGGCGGTAATCTACGAATTATAAAAGGAATCACTCTATGCACAATGAGAACAGGCACTTTACGCTGCCAAACTTAATCAGCTTTGCAAGGATATGTCTCATTCCTCCTTTTGTAATCTGCGTAATGCAGGTTCAACAACATGACTTTTACAGGTATATAGCATTAGGTGTGTTACTTATAATAGGTTTAAGTGATATTTTAGATGGTTATCTTGCACGCAAATGGGGAGAAACAACAAATTTTGGTAAATACCTTGATCCTATTGCGGATAAGCTGATATTAATAATTGCGTGTATCTTACTTTCTTCAGACAAGCTATGGCCAGAACCCAGATTTCCTGTATGGGTACTGGCGGTAATTGTCAGCAGAGAACTGTTTTTTTCGCTGGGTATAATAGCCACTTTTACTATAGTAAAACGAAAAATTACATGGCAGCCCAGTAAGCTGGGTAAGCTTACAACTTTTTTGCAGATTACGGCAATAATTGCTGTGCTTTTAGGAAACCACATCTCTTTGGATACATTTTTAATTCTGTGGTTTTTAGTTGCGGGTGTTACTTTGTTATCAGCAATAAACTATACTTACATAGGTGTTAAACAACTGTAAACTTATTTACAGAAGTTAAAAACAAGGAAGGTTCATATCATGTTTAATACAATAACAGAGGTTATTGAAGATTTAAAACAGGGCAAGATGGTTATCGTTGTCGACGATGCAAGTCGCGAAAACGAGGGTGACCTGACAATATTGGCGGAAAAACTTACGCCTGATATTATAAATTTCATGTTAACACATGCAAGGGGTATAATTTGTTTAACAATAACCGGTGAGCACGCCAAACAAATTGGCTTAACACCGATGGTGCTAAACAACACATCTAATTATCAAACCCCATTTACGGTTACCATAGATGCAAAAGAGGGTATAACCACAGGTGTTTCAACAAAGGATAGAGTTAAGACCATATTAACGGCTATAGATGATAACTGTAAGCCTCATGACCTTGACAGGCCGGGGCATGTTTTTCCGCTCATGGCTCAAAAAGGAGGTGTATTAGTGCGTGCGGGCCATACTGAAGGAGCTGTTGACCTTGCCCGTCTGGCAGGTATGAAGCCCGCTGCCGTAATATGCGAGGTCATGAATGAGGACGGGAGTATGTCAAAGCTTCCTGAACTTACGAAATTTGCAGATAAGCATGATCTGAAAATGTGTACTATTGCAGATATCATTAAATATCGCCATGACCAGGAACATTTGATAGAGAAACGTGTCTCTGTTAATCTGCCGACTGTATACGGAAAATTTGTTTTACATCTCTATCGTTCTTTTATTGATGAATACCTGCACCTGGCTTTATGCCTCGGAAATATTGGAAGTATGGATAATACAGCCGCCCCGATCCAGACAGAACCGGTTTTAATACGCGTACATGACGAATGTTTAACGGGTGATATCTTTGGCTCTTTGAGATGTGATTGTGGAGAACAGCTTCATAGTGCGTTAAAGATGATCCAGAAAGAGGGAAAGGGTGTTTTGCTTTATATGCGGCAGGAAGGCAGAGGGTTCGGGCTTGAAAACAAACTGCATGCTTATGCACTGCAGGAGGGTGGCCTTGATACAGTTGAGGCAAACAAGAAACTGGGTCTCGGTGCGGATAAACGTGATTACGGAATAGGCGCACAAATACTCAGGGATTTAGGAATATCGAAGATGAGACTTTTATCAAACAATCCAAAGAAGTTTGCGGCATTGGCCGGTTATGGTTTGGAAATAGTGGAACGCGTTCCCATCGTTATCACACCTCAAGAAGAAAATGTGGAATATTTGCGCACAAAGAAAGAGAAACTAGGGCACATCCTTGAAGGCGTTTGATTGGTTTTATATCTAAATTGAGCGATTTAAGTAGCCGCAACCTTTACCCTGTTAAATAAATTTTATTTGTTGCATTCACAACAGTTGGCTATTTTTTTTGCATAGAATACTTTATATTGTTAATTGTTATTAATATGGCAAACCATTTAACAGGGTGAAGGTTGCGTAATTTATGTAAAATTGTCATAAACCCATCAAATGATGAAGAACGCCCACCTAGTCGGGCGGCTACAATATTTTCACCAAATAAATTCCTGGACTTCAAAATTTCAAAACCATACTTCGTAACTCATCGTATCTCTTTTCACGTAACCAAAACTACTTTCGGAACGAATCTATACATATGAATAATTACAAAAAATACATAGCTGAATCTCTGGGAACACTTCTTCTGGTCTTTATTGGAGCCGGTGCAGTATGCGCCAATTATTCCCTGAAGATGGCTGGCGGACAGGGAGCAGGTTATGCGTGGGCTATAGTAGTATTTGGTATTGTGGTTGTTGCCGTTGTATACGCTACAAGTTATATTTCAGGTTCTCACATAAATCCGGTAGTAACAATATCTTTTCTTGTTACCGGGAGGATGGATGCCGGCACAGCAGCCTTTTACATAATATCTCAATTGCTGGGTGCTGTAATTGCAGGATTCTTCTTGAGGATACTATTTCCGGATGCAGTCAGTACCGTTCATTTAGGTACATGTGCTTTAGGGAAGGGCGTTGAATTCTGGAAGGCTCTACTTATAGAAGCTGTTATGACCTTCCTCTTTGTATTTACAATATTTGCTACTGCTGTTGGCAGGCCGCCAAGGGTCCTTGCCGGTGTTGCTATTGGTCTGGTGTACTTATTTGGGGCATTGGTTGCTTCTTCAATAAGCGGTGGCGCCCTGAATCCTGCACGTGTCTTTGGCCCGGCAGTGGCATCCGGTCATTTCGACTATCATTTTGTCTGGTGGCTTGGGCCTGTGTCTGGTGGGCTTGGAGCGGTATTTCTTTATGATAAAATATTTTCGGGGAAGTCTGCAGAGAAATGATTCACCGCAAAGCCGCAAAGAGCGCAGAGAAAAACATAAAGGTTATAGTTACGATTCAGATTTTAGTTCAGTTTTAGTTCCATATCCAATACTCTGGTCATCCTCTTTTGCCGAAGGTTCCTCAGGAGAAACTGTTTGTGTTTTGTCCTGAACAGAGAGAGCGGTTGTATTGCCGCCTTTATCTTCATTAAGCGCTCCGGTGTCAGGAGTTGTCAGATAAGATAGTTTAGTGTTGATTCTGTCTTTAATACGCTGTTCTTCCTCTTCAATAAATGTTGTAACAATAGGGATTCTTATAACCAACTCACGGACTACTTCCTCACTTGCCCTTGCGGCATAAATGTCTCCCAGACTCATATAGTTTTGAAATGATGCAATTATAAAATCAAGAGGATTAGTTGCTACACGTATGTCATTATCATATCTTTTATGCTCACCTTCAAAGAAAATACTACCATCTTCCGTGGAAACACACTTGATATGCAGGCCAATCCGGATTTGGGCAAAAAGAGCGTAATAGGAATTTTTATAGTCTGTTACCTGGCCATAAATCAGTGCATCTGCGTCGAGTAACCTGCCAAGTTCCTGGGCCGGCACCTTATATAAATCATTAGGAGTTAAAATCCCAAGTGCCTGCAACATCTTATCGATATACATTAATTCTATATCTACAAATTCTCTGGCAGCAAAATGGCCGAAAAAAAACCTTCTCAATCTATTTGCATAAGTCCAGTTCCAACCATCCTTTTCTTTATCGCTGAACCTGGGGATTGGAATGGAATTCAGGATATAATTACCACCCACCAGATTATCAAATGGTAGTATTGCGATTCTCCTGGGCGGATCGGTATAAAACTTATCCGAGATCTCAAACGCTTTATCTCCCGGATCAATCTGGTAAATCCTGTCTAAAGTGCTCTTCTTTCCGTGTTCTGCAAGTCCTTTTTCGTTTTGAAAGAAAGGTTCTTCTCCGGTAGTTCTTCGTTTAACCGAAGAACCGCATCCGGTTACAAATAACGAAGCCAAAAGCATGATTGCGAAGCATTTAGCTATTCCCCAGAAAGACATAGAATATTTCATCTGTTTACAATTAAATTTATATATTGATAAATTGTGAAGAAAAAGTCTACTGTGTGAATCATAATTAAGCCGCTATCCTTGGACTTACAATAGTATTGCTACATTCTATTTAAATAAAATATAAGTGTCAATGGCTTTTAAAATTCGCTTTGGGAAATATTTCAGATATATCATTCAGTCTCATTTTCTGAAACCCTTTTTCTTGACTGTTTCTTTTGAGATCTTTTCTTTTTATTTTGCAGTATCTGCTCCTTCACACGACGGGGCTTTTTCGTAGGAATCCGGTCTTTCGCTTTGATGTTTAGCTCCATTAACTTTACCTGGAGCCTTTTAAAAGCAAGTTCTCTGTTTCTTATCTGTGAACGTGATTCTGTTGCAATTACCCTTATACCCGTGGAGTTGTGGTATAGTCTTACACAAGACATAGTCTTATTCTTGTGCTGGCCGCCGGGACCGGAGCTTTTAAAATAATCTATCCGGACTTCCTTTTTCAAATTTTTAAGATCAATCGAGTATCTTTCCATCTAACAACTCCAACGGGGTGGTTCCCATGCGTTAAACAAGAAGGGTTACAATTCACTTTTACCACATTCTAATATATGTTAGAGAGATATGATATCAATAATGATTCTTATATCAAGAGGTGATTTCCCCGCAGAAAAAACAGTTTCTTGTGTCTTTTTTCTAGCTTCTCAATTTTTAAATTCCTTAATCACCAAGTTGCTCCGAACTCTAAACTTTCCACTTCGAACTATTTAAGTAGTTTCTCAATTCCTTAATTCTTTAATCCCTTAATACTTAAATTCTTAAATCATCCGTATTTTAAGTGTCCGGTATTGCCAGTTCCAGGTGCTCGTGGCTTGGTATCATACGGAACTTTGGTTTCATGATAATATTTACGTCTACAAAGACCTCCATGCTCTTCAAGAAGCGTTGGCAGTCCGTGCTGAAGTGTTTCAGGTGCAGGCGTTTACCGATATTGAAATAGCGTTCGGAAAGAGATTTGATAGCCTCAAGGCCTGACTGATCACACACCTTGGAGTGTTTAAAGTCTATAACTACATGGTCCGGGTCTTTGTGCGGATCAAAAGAATCCAGGAACTTTCTTACAGATCCGAAGAACAATGGGCCCGTCAGCCCATAGACGCATAATCTTGGTGTGTTTACGAGTGAGCTTAGCTGTATATTCTTACCGCTCTTCCACGCAAAGACCAGGGCAGATACGATTACTCCGGCCAGAACTGCAATGGCAAGGTCAGTAAATACCGTTACTCCGGATACGAGGATCAGTACGAATGCATCAGACCGTGACATCTTGTGTATGATACGGATGCTTGACCACTCAAAAGTGCTTACTACCACCATAAACATGACACCTACCAGTGCGGCAAGAGGAACCATCTCTATGTACCTGGAACCAAACAGAATACACAGGAGCAGGAAGATAGCGGCTGAAATACCGGATAAACGGCTGCGTCCTCCGGAATTAACATTTATCATACTCTGGCCAATCATGGCGCACCCTCCCATTGTTCCGAAGAAGCCTGCGACTACGTTTGCGACTCCCTGTCCAAGACATTCCCTGTTGCTATGACCGCGGGTTTCAGTGATCTCATCTATCAGAGATAAAGTCATCAGAGACTCCAGGAGGCCGACGGCGGCAAGTATAAGGGAGTATGGCCAGATGATGCTGAGTGTATGCCAGTTCAGCGGGACTACCGGCAGGTGAAACTGCGGCAGTCCTCCGGCAACAGATGCCATGTCTTTTACCTGCAGTGTGTTTATGTTGAATCCTATTACTACTGCCGAGATCACCAATATTGCGATCAGTGGAGCGGGGACTGCGCGCGTCAAGCGTGGCATAAAGTAAATGATCAGTATTGTTGACGCAACCAGTGCTATCATAATCAATAAGGTGGTTCCGTTCATCCAGGCCAATGCCCCCGTTACTCCCGGCAGTTTAAAATGCTGCAACTGGGAGAGGAAGATTACGATTGCAAGGCCGTTGACAAATCCCAGCATTACAGGATGCGGTATCAGGCTGATATATTTGCCAAGACGCAGAAGTCCTGACGTTATCTGGATAATGCCCATCAGTACAACCGCGGCAAACAGGTACTCCACACCGTGCTGTGCGACGAGCTCGATCATTACTACCGCCAGGGCTCCCGTAGCACCCGAAATCATCCCCGGTCTGCCACCGCCCACCGCAGTAATAATCCCCACAATAAAGGCCGCGTACAAACCAACCAGGGGATCTACACCTGCGACAAAGGAAAATGCCACGGCCTCAGGTATTAATGCCAGTGCAACAGTGAGACCGGACAGAACGTCATCCTTTATATTTGCGTGTCTCTGGATATAAAAATTAAACATGATATTGTGTAACCTGTGGCAAAATGTTCCTGATGTTTATGGGATCAATTGTACTAATGTGGTATGCATACAGAGAGAGGGAGGGACGAAATGCCCTTTCCGGATAAACTACCTGCTCCAATAGAGTTCCGGAAAGCGTGAGTCAGTTTGCCGTACGTACTTAATGGATGCGAGAGAGTAAGACTCCTACTGTTTTATACACACAAAATTCAAATACAGAATACAGAAAGTTACATGCTACATTAATCCTAGAGTAGTGTCAATAATAATCATTGCTTTGTTAGATACGAAATTTGATTCTGCCTCTTCCCCTAAAAGGTTTAAAAGCTGTGGAATAGTTAATGAAATTCGTTAATATATGGTAAGCTATAGTGATTTGATAGGTTGTCGTTGCCAAAACGAAAAAGGAAAAAACAACATAAATGAAGACGATTCGTGTTTATGCTGACACTTCAGTATTCGGTGGAGTATATGATGAAGATTACTAAATTTAATTGTGTTGAAATGAAACATCGTGGAGCTGAGAAAGTAGAGGAAAAAACAAGAAATATGACCAGCGCACAAGAGTTGACATTTTGGCAGGAACAAACGAAACATTTGAAACGCTTTCAGGAATCAAAGAAACAGATACAAACAGGAATAGATACTCATAAATAAGTGTCTGTTGTTCCTATTTACTTATTATCACATTTCATTCAATTCAAACAGCATAAAAACTATACCGCAACTTGTGATGTGGATATACTAAAACCGGTTTGGTTTTTGGCTTTTCAAAAAACCAAATCTTGGTTGCAGTTATCCCCGGACTGGAAAACGCCGAGGACTTTCCCCGGACTGGAAAACGCCGAGGACTTTCCCCGGACTGGAAAACGCCGAGGACTTTCCCCGGACAAAAGCGCCGAGGACTTTCCCCGGACAAAAAGCGCCGAGGACTTTACTCGCCTGCTCGGCTTAGGCGAGGGCAAAATTGTTTTCGGATTTTTTCCGAAAACAATTTTGAGATGGGTATAAGTTGTCTTAAATAAATGTTTATGTTTACAAGGATGTAAGTACATGAACTTTCTTGCCAGATATAGTCATTCTTAGATCAGAATATATTTCTTTCAAAATAAAAATCAAAAGAATTGTGTCAAGTGGCGAGATGTGACCCTGTCATTTCTATTGGATTAACAACAGAGTATAGCCTTGACCTCATTGAGAGCATGGAAAAGCTAATTTCAATCGAAAAAGCTCTAACATATGGATCAACAGTACGCTCCTGATAAACTAAACTTTAAAGCTAATCGGGAATTTAGATAATGACAGAAGGAAATTGGGGTCAGATTTCCATCTTGACTTCAATAATATATAGATTTATTATCAGTTTTTGCACTAACAACGATGAAAAGGAATGTTTATTTTGTGTTCAATTATTTCATCGTTAAGCGACATAGAGGTTTTTTAATTGTTTCTTAATTGAGGAGGATATTAGGTAAATGAGACTATATTCATTTCAAATTCGCAACTTCAAGTCAATAATCGACACTAAGGAATGTAAAATTTCAGAGACAGATAATATTGTTATTCTTGCTGGTCAAAATGAATCTGGCAAGACTTCAGTTCTCGAAGCATTAGATTTTTTCGCCAATGGACCGAGTGATAGGCTTGAAAAGTTCCAAAAAAGAACAGGAACAATCGAATTAGAAGTAAAATGTCATTTTATCATAGAGCCGTCGGATATTGAATATTTTGAAAGTAAATATGAAAATCATTCAGATGTAATTAATTTCTTAAAACAGAAGAAACAAGTTTTGTTTACTCGTCAATATAAAGACGGTGAAGATAAAGATATTAATGTTAATGAAGGGTTTTTTGACGATTTTCCAGAGATTGAATATGAAGAAGAAGATGACGACTCCTCTGCTGAGGAAGAAGGTGAAGAACCGGCTACTGAACAAGAAGCTCCATCAGAAACACAATCTGAGCCTGCTGGTTCAAATACAGATCAAGGCAGGGATGAGTTGATAAGTGAGGCTAAAAAGACACTCACTGAAATTATCCCAACCTTTAGTTTCTATAACTCATTTAATGACCTGCTTCCATCCGAAATTCCTGTAAGTGAACTTGAGAGCAGTAAAGCAGTTCAAGATTTTGAAAAGGTGTTTGATGTATGCTTAAAAGAACTTGCAGAAATTAATGATACTCGAGAAAGAATGATTAAAAAGAATGAAATCCAAGATAAAGCAACTGACGATTTCAATGAATCATGGAATCAAACAATTAGCACAGTCGCAGGGAATGAAAAATACAGTTTTCTTATTGAAATAAATGATGGTGAACCCAAAAAAATTATATTTATGATTGAGGGTGAGGACGAAATTCCTTTGTATTTGGAACAAAAAAGCATGGGTTTTAGGTGGTTTAGTGCTTTCCATTTGCGATTGAGAGCTTTAATGAAACAATCAGAGGATAACAATTTCAAGGAAGATATCGTTATATTAATTGATGAACCTGGTCAACATCTACACGACGTTGCTCAAAAGGACGTTAAGAAAATACTTAATGAAACAGCGGGTAAGGGAATACAAATAATCTATTCAACTCACAATCCAAATCTCATCGCAGATATAAACACAAATGAAATAGAGTTTACCCGCATAAGAATTGTTTCAAATGACAAGAGGCTAGGAACTCGGGTCTTTAATCTTCCACAATATATTGCCAGCAAAGATCGTGGTAGCATTGATGCACTTTCTCCAATTCGTACGGCGATGGGATTAAATTCTGCAGGCTCAATCTTTGATAAGGATAAGCTCAATGTAGTCGTAGAAGGAATTACTGATAATTACTATTTGACTGCGTTAAGAATGAATTACAACTATGACAATAGAATACATTTTATTCCTGTGTGTGGTGTAGATAATGTTAAAAGCCTAGTAGGTCTTTTGATAGGATGGGGGATGAATTATAAAGCCGTGTTTGACGATGATCCAAAACAAGGACGAAAGGCTTATAATGAACTGAAAACACATTATTTCGAGAATGATGACGTCCTTGCTCATGAAAACATTCTTAAATTAAAAGATTGTCACGGTATTGAGGATATTTTCAGCAAAACTGATTTTAGAAAATATATCTATACAAATGAGTTAACTACCACGGAAAAGGCAAAAAGCAATTCTGAACTTGTGAAAAAGTCTAAAAAGGAGTTAGTAGCAAGGCAATTCTTGGAAACTGTAAGAAAAGATTCAAGCAAAATATTGCTTGACGGTACAAGCAAAAAGAAGGTCGAAGAAATATTTACTTGGCTTTACGAAAAATTCACGATAAAACAATAATACCCTTCGGTTAATAGAAATACCACATGCTTTTTAACAACTCATTAAACCCGGTCCTTCGGGCGAGGGAAATAGGGGAATAGATAGGGGAATAGGGTCGCATCTCGCCACTTGACAAAAAAACTCGTCTATTCATTAAAAAGCAAATCTTGTCATGAAGGCCAGAGAAAATATATTATTGGTTTCAGAAAATAAATAGGACGCAGATAAAAGCAGATAAGAGGCAGGAGGCCCGCCAAAAGGATCGTCGAGTAAACAGTAGGCAAAGGAAAGAAGCAAGACAAGAACGTTAATTAAAAAAAAGAAATAGTTCACCGCACCCGTCCCTGCCAGAATGCTTGTCGCCCGCCCGTGCCGGATCGGACGGGGGCTGGCAGCGGCATTTACCCATCAATGGCTTCTGAAATAATAGAGACAGCCGCCATGCATATAACCGGGTATTAAGAGTTAGTGCAACAGCCTTCAATCTTTGAATCGTGAATAAACAGACTCATAGTAATTTACCAGGTCGTCACATATGCTATCTATACTGTCCTTTAGACCTTCCCATATACTGTCGTGAGCCTGCTTTAACTCTTCAAGTTTTTTCCTGGCATTTTTCTGTCTTGCCTTAAGGTGCTCTACATGTTCGGTATATTCGGCCTTATCTTCAGGTTTGGCCTTTTCAGCCAGGGCATCAAGCTTCTTAATTCTGTCATCCCAGTCACTCAATTCAACTTCCAGTTTACGTTGATAATCTTTTCTTGCGCTCATAACTAACCTCCTTTTCTGTCTCAATATTGTCTAAAATAACCTCAGCATATTTCTTTAATATTTATAACAGTTTCTCTTAGTGTTTGTATTTCCTCGTATTCTTTGAGTTCGTCCTTTACGATCTGAGAGGTTGGGTCTTTTGATAATTTATCCAATTCATTAAAAATGATCAAAAAATTGTATTATTCTTATAGTATGGTCTTCTCTATATTAATTATATACTATAGCTTTCAATATATTTAGTAGATTTTGCTTTGACATACATAATTTATCACGATAGCATGCTGAAAAGTATAGAATAAATATAAAAGCAAATCCCGTCATGAAGGCCAGAGAAAACTTATTATTGGTTTCAGAAAAAGGTATTTTAAATTCTAATAATGAACCATATCCCAATGTTCCCTTCCAAGGTGCATCGGTGAATGCAGGTGACGTGTGTGGGGATCAGGTGGCAGTCATAGTAAGTAAACACGAAGTATGGACATTTGCTTCAGGGGAATGGCATCAGGCCGTTGCAACTGAAGTCAAATTAAACTGTATCTGCTGGACATCCGACGGGCGGTTATTAGTCGGCACTGAATCTGCCCGTCTCGCATGGCTGTCCGACGGGGAACTCGAATTTATTGACAGCTTTGATGAAGTACCGGAACGTAATCTCTGGGTGACACCATGGGGTGGCCCTCCGGATGTTCGTTCTCTGGCAGTCTCCAGGGATGGAACAATATACGCCAATGTTCATGTCGGCTGGATTGTTCGTTCAAAAGACGAGGGGAAGACATGGAAGAATCTGCGTGAGGGATTAGATATGGATGTACATCAGGTTGCGGCGCACCCGTCAAACCCGGCTATTGTATTTGTTGCCACCGCAGAAGGGTTCTATTTGAGCAGGGACCATGGGGAAACGTTTACTCACCAGAGCAATGATATGCCCTATTGTTATCAACGGGCTTGTGTCTGCTTCCTGGAGAGAGATGTATATCTGTTATCCACTTCCAGGGGACCTCACGGATATGCAGAAGCACGGGTCTACCGGAGTGAGGACGAGGGAATACATTGGGAGCCGGTTAATGGCCTGCCGGAGAAAATCAGCAATAACATTAATACATCTCAAATAATTACAGTCAGGGATGGCAATGCCCTGGTTATTGTTGAGGATACGTCTATATATGAGACCAATGATTATGGAATGAATTGGGAGAAGGTGAGGGATGATTATCCAAAATTGTATGGTGCTTTGGTAATACCGGAGGGTTGCAGGATAACATAATAGAAAAGAAATAGTTCACCGCAAAACTCCCCGGACAAAAGGCGCCGAGGACAAGCGCCAGAGCGCAAAGGCCTCCGGCTCGTAGCGCCTACGCCTCGGAGAGAAAACCATAGTGATAAAGGATAAAATAGGGGTTCAAAATCTTGTCCGCCCGGCAAAGCTTCTCATCTAGCCACTTAACACAACTCAAATCATCTTAGTATTTATAGAATAAATATAAAAGTAAATACATTTGTAAATATATTTAAATATGATATTATAACATTTTATGAAAACATTTAGATGGGATGATAAGAAGAATCAGGAATTAAAACAAACTAGGGGTGTATCGTTTGAAGAAATTTTAAATTCTAAATTTATCGGTGCAGAAAAGCACGCAAAAAGAGAAAATCAAATAGTACTATTCTTTGAGTATAAGGATTATATTTGGATTGTTCCTTCTGTGGTTGAAGAGAAATACATATTTCTAAAAACATTATTCCCAAGTCGTAAGTATACACAGAAACATAAAAAGGGTGATAAAGATGAAAAGAATTAAATTAACAAAGGAAGAAAAAGCAATAGAAGAATCT
>JACZYU010000152.1 GCA_022570935.1 Planctomycetota bacterium
CTGTACCTGGTGAAGAAGTAGCCATTAGAATAGACCATACATTTACACAAGACGCGACAGGAACTATGGTTTATCTCGAGTTTGAAAAAATGGGAATTGACAGGGTGAAGACGGAATTATCTGCAAGCTATGTAGACCATAATCTATTACAAACGGATTTCAGGAACATGGATGACCATCTGTTTCTACAAACGTCTGCCGCAAAGTATGGCGTATTTTTTTCTAAACCAGGGAATGGCATTTCTCATCAGATTCATTTCGAGCGCTTCGGAATTCCCGGAAAAACTTTACTTGGTTCAGACAGCCATACTTGCACAGGTGGGGCAATGGGTATGGTGGCTATTGGTGCAGGAGGATTAGATGTTGCTTTGGCCATGGCAGGAGAACCATATTATCTCAAATATCCAGAAATATTTGGAATCAAACTTACAGGTAAATTACAAGATTGGGTTAGCGGGAAAGATATTATTCTCGAGATGTTGAGGCGTCATTCCATAAATGGAGGGGTAGGATATATTATCGAATACTTTGGACCCGGTGTAAAGAACCTGAGCGCAACTGACCGTGCTACAATAGCAAACATGGGTGCAGAATTAGGGGCCACAACTACCGTCTTTCCCTCTGACAATCAGACTAAAAGATACTTACAATCTCAGAATCGGGGTGATGCATGGATTGAATTAAAAGCTGACAGTGGAGCAGAATATGACAAATTGGACGAAATAAATTTATCCGAACTCGAACCGCTTATTGCCTGCCCTTCCTCTCCAGACAATGTAAAAAAGGTTAAAGACGTGGAGGGTGAACCTGTACATCAATGTATTGTAGGTTCCTCTGTCAATTCATCTTTCCGTGATCTAATGATAGTTTGTAAGGTTCTGGAAAATAAAATAATTCACGAACGTGTATCTTTTGAAATTAATCCAGGCAGCAGGCAGGTACTTGAAAACGTAACAGTCAAAGGCGGTATTATTTCCCTGTTAAATGCAGGAGTAAAGATTCAACAATCCGGTTGCCTGGGATGTATTGGAATGGGACAGGCTCCAGCGTCAGGTACAGTTTCCCTGAGAACATTTCCCAGAAATTTCCCTGGTCGCAGCGGAACAAGAGATGACAGAATATATCTATGCAGTCCGGAAACTGCAGTAGCTGCCGGTATATTCGGAGAAATTAGAGACCCCAGAAATCTGGGAACTTATCCAAGAGTATCAAATCCAAGGAAATATATCATAAATGATTCAATGATAATCCCTCCAGTATCCGATACCGCAAAAGTAGAGGTCAAGCGTGGACCAAATATCATACCATTCCCGGACTTTGAAGAACTGCCTGAATCCCTGGAATGTAAGGTAATCCTCAAAGTCGGCGATAATATTACCACCGACCATATCATGCCAGCCGGTAATACGGTACTGCCGTTACGAAGTAACATTCCTGAAATAAGCAAATTTGTCTATATGCAGGTCGATCCTGAATTTCCAGAAAAGGCAAAGCAGGCCGGTAATGCTGCCGTGATTGGTGGAGAAAACTATGGACAGGGTTCTTCACGAGAACATGCTGCGATAGCTCCAAGATATCTGGGTGTCAGGGTAAAAATCACCAAGAGCTTTGCCAGGATCCATTACTCCAATCTTGTCAACTTTGGAATTATACCACTGGTCTTCGAAAATCCGGAAGATTACATTTCTATAAAAGAGGGAGATATCTTAAGATTTCCAAAGGTCAAAGAAGAAATCTTAAATGAAGATCATGTAACTATTGAATTACATGACAAAACGATAAAAACAAGGATTGACTTAAGCGAAGGTGACAGAAACAAAATTATCTACGGCGGCTTATTGAATTACATAATCAGGAAAGCAAAAAATCGAAATATGAACTGAAGATTCGGATTCTATCCAGGAAAGTAATATGTGGCTTTATGGTTGAAAACAAAAAAAACAAAAAGGTTTACAAAAAAGGATTTAATCTTATAGAGACATATCCTGTAAAGTTTTCTGAGACCATAGTATTTGTAAAACATAATGGCCAGGTAGATAGCTTTAATTTTGCCTTTCCCGATAAAAAGGTTGAACACATCATAGTAAATCTATGTCCCACTGAACCATGGGCGCTTCCCAACCTGGCAATCCTTAGAAATAGAACACATGATTTCTTAAATAAACTGGAGACTGTAAGGGCAGAGTACTTTCCTGATTCACACTGTCATGTCGTCGTTAGCCATCAGGAAACAACCCTCGTTAATGAGTTAAACCAATATAAAGCCAGCGCAAACAGCCCCCCCACCTTTGCAAATGGAGAATATCTCCATTTACATACCATGGAACCGGTATATCCTTATGACGCACCTGTTCTGATCGTAAAGAATATTCTTGGATTAGATATTGCATTTGGCCAGAATACCACCGAACAAGGTATACTCTTATTAGACCCTCAGAATGTTATCGGTATTTTTGAATACTATATCAAAAAAAACGAATTTAACACCCGCCTTATACCAATCTCCGGAACGGGTTTAAAAGATAATAAAATCCTCAAGGTAAAGCCCGGTACTCCTGTCAAAAGAATGTTGGAACTCTACGTTAGAACAGATATCAAGTATCGCGTTTTTCTTGATGGACTACTGAATGGTACTGAAGTTAAGGATTTAACTCAAAAGATTGATTGGTCCACAAAAAATATTGTAGTAATAGAGGAAAGAGACTATAAGACACTTTTTCCTTATACAAGAGTTAATGAATTACTCTTTACAACAAGCCTTATGGGAGAATTGAGGCGTTGCGTATATTGCAATTTTTGTGATGATATATGTCCTGTGAATCTGGAACCTGCCCTTTACTGGCACTGTTATATTCGTGGCGAAAAGCAAAAGGCACGTACTTATGCATTGGAGAAATGCATAGAATGTGGACTATGCAGTTTTATATGCCCTTCGAAATTGGAACTGCTTCATGTTATTAAAGAATGTAAATTAGCTTCCTTCGGTCGCTAATTTATGGCATTCCTGCCTGACAGCAGGAATATGATTTTTGTTTTGCGAAGCAAAACTACATAAATTGGCGACTAACAGGAGCAAATTTAAAGATGAAAAAGACCATTAAAGACATTAAAACAATCTTAAATGAAAACCTGAACAGGATCGAAGGGTTTATCCACTCACATCCAAAGGTAAATTTCCTTTTCGGGGCGTTATTCGAAGCGACTGACGGGCTGATAAGAAGCACAAAGGATACAGCAAAGAACCCGCCGTTTATTCGAAGCTCGATGGATGTTAAACAATATATGGGCGCCATTCTGGCGGCATTGTTTTTTGGATGGGTTTTGCCTGCAATATACTTCTATGGATTTATGTGCGTTGTCCCCAGGCTTATTGTGTCATTCGTGGTAGGTGTATTTGTAGTGGATTTAATATGGGTGATACTGGCCAGAGAAGAGAGGATCAATGAAGGGGGATTTGTAACCTGTCTATTTATCCCTGCTTTTCTACCGCCACAGGCGCCTCTCTGGTTAATTGGTGTAGGAGCGGGAATCAGTATTTTATTCAGGAATATACTCGGAGGTGTTGGCCATAATCTTGTTAACCCCGCCCTGTTTGGCCGGCTGATGCTGACGATATGCTTTCCTACAATGGTAGTATCCGGTTGGCAAGTACCTTCCACTGGCATACCAACAATTGAATCCTTGATGTATGGAGTGGATGCTGTAACGCATGCAACGCCTCTAATAACCTTCAAGGAAACGGGTGAAACAGCATCGTTCTTATCTCTTATGTTCGGTGTAAACACAGGATCTCTGGGAGAAACGTGCAGGATTGCACTCATTATAACTGGAATATGGTTGTGTGTGAAAAGGATTGCAAACTGGAGAATTCCCGTTGCTTATTTAGGAAGTGTATTTATTCTTTCCGCCATTTTCTCTCTAATGCTCGGCGAGACCATGGCGCCTCCTATATTTCAACTCTTGAGTGGAGGCCTTATCTTTGCCGCTTTCTTTATGGCAACAGACCCAATTACAACTACATACAGTCAAGCCGGCAAGTGGATCTTCGGTATAGGTTGCGGCCTTATCACGGTTGTCATTAGAGATTTCACACAAATGCCGGAAGGCATAATGTATGCAATATTACTCATGAATCTTCTCAGCGTCCCGATTCAAACCATTCTACTGAAGGTGAAATATAGATAATTTAAAAAGTTTAAAGTGCCTAAAGTTTGAAGTGAACTAAAGTTGTAGAAAAATAAGACTTTTGTTTTTCAAGTTATGTCGCTATTGCGTCAAAAGACTATCCTTCGACTCCGCTCAGGATGACGTCACACTGAGCGGAGTCGAAGTGTCATCAACATTGAAATTCCTTTGCATGAACTTAAAACTTAGTTTAGCTTTGTTAGATATTTATCCCATTTTTGATTCTGGCTTAACAGGTTAGGAAAAATGAACGAGTTTAAAATATTCTTAACAAGAGTCCTTTCGATCAGCCTTATTACGGCTATACCGTGTACTCTATTGCTGGTACTTTATTTTGTAACGGCTCCAAGAATAGCTGAATATCACGAGATAAAGCTTAAGAAATCCGTCCTCAATATCTTCAGTATCCCGTATCGTACCGAAGAAAAAAAATTCTTTGGCCTTAAATTCAAAAAAGTTGACAAGAAAGATGTAAGAAATGTCTTTGAAAATAGTATCACAGTAGAAACACTACCAGGTCAATACAATGAACAAACGGAAGAAGGAAGAAAAGAGAAAGAACTCTTTATGTATTATAAGGATGAAGAATTACAGGGTATAGGATTTATTGCTACAAGACTTGGTTATGGTTTTAACAAAGCAGCAGATATTTCCCTGTTCATTTGCGTTGGCCCTGATTTGGAAACGGTAAAAGGTATAGAGGTGCTGGATCATGCTGAAACGCCCGGTCTTGGAGGCAGAATGACAGAAGAGAAATTCATGAAACAATTTGTCGGAAAAAAGCTGAAGCCGAAGTTGTCGATCGTAAGAGGAAGAAAAACAATTGGCCCTAATGAGGTACATGCCATTACAGGCGCTTCATTTACAAGCAAGGGAATAGAGAACATCATTAACGAAGCGATGGAAACCTTCTGGCTGGAAATGGAGGCAGATAAGGGATGAATATGATTTTAAATAAATTGCCTACAGCAGAATTCCTTTTTTAAATTCTAAATTCGAATGCCGAAATACGAAACAAATTCGAATACCAAATGGCAGAAATTCTAAACAGCTTTCTTGTACATTTGCCCTGAACTTGATTCAGGATTGAATGTTTCGGATTTCGGCATTCGGATTTACTCTTATTTACACTTAACCTCTTGTTATTCAAAGGATTAAAATGGGATTTCCTATACTATCAAGATATTTAAGGCAGGTATCAAAATTCTTTTTAAGAGATAACTATATAATCTCAGCCGCAGCAGGGTTGGGGTTCTGTTCAGCACTGGCGGTAACAAATAAGATGGAGAACTCTCTTACAATGGGAGTAGGTGTCGTATTTGTAACCTGTGCCAGCTTTTGTCTTGTATATCCATTTAGGAAATTAATAATAGCATCCGGCACCCATCACAAGATTACGCTCCTGATGATTATCGTGTCTGTACTCGTAACTATATTCAACCTGATAGCACAGGCAACAATCCCCAGAATAGCCTTCAACATAAAAGCATACATTGACCTGATTACGACAAACTGTATCGTACTCGCCGTAATATCGGAAGGTCTGAC
>JACZYU010000023.1 GCA_022570935.1 Planctomycetota bacterium
AGTGGGCGCTGAATCCGAGTAAAAAAGACAAAGGCAGTTTTATCAGGGAAGACTTTAAGGCTATAGAAGATGGAGGAAAGCTTCGGCTTGTGGATGGATACGCCAAGATATTCTCAAACATTGACGTCATCATCTCAGACGGCCATACTATAGGACTGCAACTCATAAAAATATCAGATGGTATAGACACACTTGTTTACTGTAGCGATTTAATACCTTTTACGTCTCACCTCAGGGTACCATATATACCGAGCTATGATATTGATCCATTAACAACAATAGAAGAAAAAGAGAAACTACTGACAAGGGCCTGTAATGGCGATTGGATCCTGTTCTTTGAGCACGACCCGATAACAGAGGCCGCTAAGGTAGAAAAGACAGAGAATGGGTATACAGTGAAAGAAAAAGTATCTTTGTAGGGGCGAACCCGCCAAACTACCGTCGGGCAGGCGGCCGTTCGCCCCTACCACTATATTATAAAAAAAATGAGGTTATTACTTTGAAACTAAAAGGCAAGGTTGCAATCGTAACGGGAGCAAGCAGTGAAAGAGGGAGTGCAATTGCTGAACTTCTGGCATCTGAAGGTGTATCGGTAACTATTAACTATTTAAAAAACAAGAAGAATGCATTATCAGTCTTGAAAAGGATAGAAAACAGTGGTGGGAAGGCCATGACGTGGCAGGCTGATGTGACCTCAAAGGCAAATGTAAATAAAATGGTCAAGGAAACCGTCAAGAAATTTGGTCGTATAGACATCCTTGTGAACAATGCACATAGTACCGTAAAGCGGAAATCCTTTGAAGGAACGAAATGGAATGAATATGAAGAAGACCTGAACGGCACAATAAAAGGGGCGTATAATTGCTCTCAAGCAGTTATTGGTGAGATGAAAAAGAATAAGTGGGGAAGGATCATAAACATAATGGATAATATAGTTAATGACCCGGTAAAAGGATATGGCAGTTACATGACGGCTCAATCAGCATTGGTGGGGTTTACAAGAAGTCTTGCAATTGACCTTGGAAGTTTTGGGATTACCGTTAACTTAATAAACCCGGGATTCACATTAGCAAAGAAAACGCCTCACGCTCCCCCTCACGTGCAGCAGGCAATAGCCGAGCAGACATCGCTTAAGCGTCTTGCCCTGCCCATAGACATCGCTAAAGCCGTCCTCTTTTACGCCTCTGACTGGTCTGACTTTGTGACCGGTAACTGTTTGACAGTTGACGGCGGCAAGACAATGTGTTGATTTAATTTTCTCATATTTAAAACCTCAAATCTGAATAATTAAAATGCTATAGTATAGATTATAAAGATATCGATTATAAACTCAGAAAGAGATGCGGCAACTGTTTTTTAAATCAGACTTCGACGTAAACTCAGTCGAGCGATTTGCCAATTGAATGTGCTTGAAATGTGAAACTTATGGTAAAAAGAGGGGATTGTTTTTATTGGCCACTAATCACTGATCAAGGTTCGACCCGCCACTCATCCTCCCTAAAGTTAAAAAAATAAAACATCTTTATAATTTAGCTATCATTCGTTACACAAACATGATCAGCCTCTCTTCCCCGGACAAAAGGCGCCGAGGACTTTCCCCGGACAAAAGACGCCCCTGCCCGTCCGGCAGGCGGGGAGGACTTTTCGAGAGGCGTCCACGTCCGCCCTGGTGGGATTCCAATTCTGGAATCCTCTCAGGTTATTTATATAAAGGAAGCATAGCGTGAATTTGATCCATTTCATAAGACAGTTTGTTTTACATACGGCCAAGACGGGGGCAGTTACGCCCAGTTCCGAAGGTCTTGCAGATTTAATCACGGATACTGCCGGTTTACATAGCGCTTCTGCCGTAATACAATTTGGAACGGGGACAGGTGTCTTTACAGAGAAAATCCTTCAAAAAATATCTGACGAAACCAGGTTTTTTGCGTTAGAGATCAATCCTGATTTTGTTAAGGCTACCAGAAAAAGATGTCCGGATGCAATAGTTTACCAGGATTCCGCAGCAAATGCGAAAAAGTACCTTAACGAACTTGGTATCAATGAGTGTGATTGTATAATATGCGGCCTTCCCTGGGCTGCATTTAGTGAGGAATTACAAAATGAGTTACTCGACACGATTATGGATATCCTGAGACCGGGGGGAAAGTTTCTGACTTTCGCCTATCTGCAGGGTTTGCTTCTACCAGCCGGTATGAAGTTCAAGAGGAAATTGTCCACAAAATTTAGCCGTGTAACAAAAACAAAGACCATATGGTTAAACTTCCCACCGGCATTCGTTTACTGTGCGGAAAAATAATTCCTCACTCCTGGGATGACAAATGTAACAGTGACAATACTGTTCTGCATGGTGTTTGGTTTTGACGTTGTCAAGGCAATGCATTCATTCCGATTTTCTTTTTTACCACAGAGGAAAAGAATAAGTGACTAATGAAAGAAGCATAATCCGCAGAGATGAAAGAAAGGAGAGAGTGGGGTATAGGCAGGATATGGTTTGATCGGCAATGTAAATCAGCTATCACCAATTGTGACTGTTTGCCTGAAAATTGTGTACACACAGGATCTAAAAAACATATATAAATGTATACATGTTGGGATCATTGCAGAGACCCCCATGACGAGGCCGAAATAAATATTACGCAGGTTGTCGGTTGGTCTGGCAATCGCATCTACTAACAATTCCTGATACTCAGCATTGCGTTTTGCTAGTACCTCCAGTTTAGCATCTATTAACGGTTTTGCATCCATCAAGTTTATTAGCCAACCGGAAAAGGAAAACACAAATAACACCCAAAAAGTTGCCAATATTGCAATTACCAGGTCAAGTGAAAGATGAGCAACGTATTGTATGCCTTTTTCGGTGCGAAGTGCATGACGGATAATGAAAATAGTTACAAAGAACGAAAGACTATCAAAAAGCGCTCCTAGAAACCCAACTGGAAATTGTATTTTGAAGTAATGGCTTCCTGCACTTCCATGTGTGAGTTCAGGAAATGCAGTGAACATCGCCCACCAGTAACAGCCTATATTAACCAAAACAAAGAGCAGGAATAAGAGCGGATAAAAAACAAAAATACTCCCTCTCTTTGCTTCATAAAAAACTATCAGCCGATTTAAGGAATCTTTCCAGATGGTAATTATGGAATCCATGGCAAACATACCTCATCATTTAATTGATTAAATGTATATTTTGTGTGCGATTTGACAGATTGTAAAGTATTATATTTATATTAGTAAAGCATTAAAAGCAAGAAGGAAAAAAAGTACAATATATTGTGATATTGATTTAAACAACAGTTGTGTGTAGAATATTTCAAAAATATAGAATACACTTTTAAACCATTTCGTTATATTAATTGAAAACCAAATATTTAATACAATTCGATAAGGCTTTATCAGTGAGGAGGTATTAAATGCTGCAAAAATATATAAGATATTGTACGAAAAAGGTATTAGATGCGATTAACATCGGGACTATGGAAATGGTAAATATGAAGAGCAATGTATTTACAACGGAATTTGTACTTTTGGGATTATTATTTCAGGATGATTCTTCTATTATAGCAATTGCAGAACAACTTAAGCTGGATACCGAAGAGATAAAAAAGCGTCTTATGGATGGGATCTTTGCATCTATAGATAAGCAGGCATCAAATATTCCATCGACCGGTAATATTCAATTAGTAATATCGAGTGAGGTTGAGAAAGTATTTGAGATTGCTTTGCAGGAATCAAAAAAGATGGAAGACAAATTCATTAGTACGGAAGCTCTTTTTATTGCACTTTTTAATCCACAGGTGGGAAATACCGGTGAGATTATCAGGGGGGCCGGCCTTGAATTAGAAAGGGTTCAAACTGCCATTAAAGAAATCAGAGGTGGCAGAAAGGTTGTAAGCCAGGATGACGAAAGTAAACTGGATGTCTTAAAGGAATATACCGTCGATCTGATAGAGCTTGCCAGGAAGGGAGAACTGGACCCTGTTATAGGAAGAGAAAAAGAGATAGAAAGGGTAATACAGATACTATCGCGACGTAAAAAGAATAATCCTGTTTTGATAGGTGAGGCAGGAGTGGGAAAGACCGTGATTGTGGAGGGCCTTGCACAACAAATTGCTGCGGCAGATGTTCCACAATCATTACTGTCAAAGAAGATACTTTCGCTTGATATGGCGGCCCTTATTGCAGGGGCAGGTGTGAGAGGAGAATTTGAGGGCAGACTTAAATCCATCAGGGATACGATAATAGATGCTGGAGGTCGAATTATACTTTTTATAGATGAATTACATACTGTCGTTGGTGTTGGTGGCGGCGGTGGTGCGGGTGGTATGGGAGCGCCTGACATATTAAAGCCAGCACTGGCAAGAGGTCAGTTGCAAATGATTGGCGCTACCACTTATGATGATTATCGCAAACATATAGAGCCGGATAAAGCACTTGCACGGCGATTCCAGACAGTATCAATAAGCGAACCGGGGATCGATGAGACAAAATGTATCCTTGAGGGACTTAAACCCTATTACGAAAAGCACCATAATATAGATTATACTCCTGAATCATTAGATGCTGCGGCACGTCTTTCTGACCGTTACATCACTGACAGGGCGCAGCCTGATAAGGCGATAGACCTTCTGGATGAAGCAGGATCAAAAAAACATCTTGAAATGCATTACACACCTCCTGATATTAAAAAATTAGAAAATGAAAAGAGGGCACAAACTGCGCTGAAGATGGAGGCTTTTGAAAGACAGGATTTTGAGGAAACAACGAAACATCATGCAGAATTACAGATAATAGAAGAACGCCTTGCCAGAGAAAAAGAAAAGTGGCAAAAAGAATTAAAGGAAAAAGACACTTCAGTAACACCTGAGGATATAGCCGGTATCGTATCGAATTGGACTGGTATACCGGCGTCAAAGATGCTTGAGGCTGAGGCAGAGAAACTGGCACATATGGAAGAAAAGATACATGAACGTATTGTGGCGCAGGGGGCCGCCGTAAAGGCAATTGCTGATGCGATCAGGAGGAACAGGGCGGGACTGAGAGAGGTTACCAGGCCTATAAGCGCCTTTCTCTTTCTTGGTCCAACAGGCGTCGGGAAAACGGAATTAGCAAAAGCCCTTGCGGAATTTCTGTTTGATGATGAAACCCGCATCGTCAGGCTGGATATGTCAGAATATATGGAACGCCACGAAGTAGCAAAGCTTATAGGGGCGCCTCCAGGCTATGTAGGTTATGGAGAAGGGGGGCAACTCACTGAAAAGATAAAACGTATGCCTTATGCGGTGATACTGCTTGATGAGATAGAGAAGGCCCATCCCGATGTCTTTAATATGCTCCTTCAGGTATTTGATGAGGGAAGGCTAACCGATGCACAAGGTCACGTCATAAGCTTTCGAAATACTATTATTATAGGAACATCAAATATAGGAAGTGAGAAACTGGCCGAAAAACATGAGATCGGATTCAAATCCGAACCGGGTATTATCAGCCATGATGAAGCAAAGGAAATGGTCTTATCCGAGGTCAAGAAATATTTTAAACCTGAGTTTCTGAACCGACTGGATGATATGATCGTTTTTCACTCATTAACAAAGGAGCATCTTTCACATATATTGGACATCCTTTTAAATAAACTTTTCAAGAGGCTGGAGGAAGAGGGTTTATCTCTTGAAATAGGCCCTGAGATTAAGGAGAAACTGGTAACCGATGGGTATGAACCAAAGTATGGTGCACGTCCGCTTAAAAGAGCTATTGAACGTGAAATAGAAAATAGATTATCTTTAAGTATAGTAAACCGGCAGTTTCAATCGGGAGACAAAATCAAGGCAATCCTTCAGGATAATGAAATAGTCTTTGAAAAGATTAGCACGTGAAAAGCGCGGAATAGGGTCTTTCATTATATTACCTGAGTGCCAGCTACTTCACCGGTTCCCCTGAATGTGGTGTGAGAAAAATCTCAATAAGATTTATTAGATTATTCCCATTCTATTGTTGCAGGCGGTTTATTAGTAATATCATAAAGAACTGTTGAAATTCCCTTTAACTTCAATATTTTTTGGGCTACTTGTTCCAGTAGCGTTTTACTAATTTCAGCAAATTTTGCAGTCATTCCATCAGTCGAAAGAACTGGTCGTAATGCAATTGATTCATTACCATTACATCCTAAAGGGAAAATAATTATTGGAAACTGCCAGATTTCAGGTAGGTTTCTTTTATTCTCCTCTACAAAATTCCTAATAATATAGTCAGCTTCTTTAAGTAGGCCTAATCTATTATTATTTATGCTTGCCTTATGAATCCTCATTTTTTTAGGATTTGATTCTTTGGTTTTGACAATATATGCAACACGATTGACGGCAGAGATATTGTTTGTAATTTCGTTAGAAATACTATCCAATCTTGAAAAGGGTACGTTATTGTAAATAACTGCAATATGCTTATAGCTCCTATAGTCTCCCTGAACACCCACTGTTTTTATTGGAGTTATAAATCCATTTAAACCGTGTTTAGATAAAATATTTGTTAACTCAGTTTTCTCCTGAATCATCCTTTCTTCTGGTGAGCAAATACACCTGACTGCTAAACCAGGACCAGGAAATGGTTCTTTGTTTACAATATTTCTTGGTAAACCAAGCGTTTCGGCCAAGTCTCTAACCTCATCTTTATAAAATTCTGCTAAAGGCTCTATTACCTTGTTATCATGTAATAACTTTATTATCTCTTCGACTCTATTGTGATGGGTTTTAATTTTTGATGAATATGTACTACAACCGGACTCAATCGTATCAGGATAAATAGTGCCCTGACCCAAAACCCACGTTTTATCACTGTTCTCAATTTTACTAAATTCTTCGTTTTTTATATCAACAAAATGTTTGCCAATAATTTTTCTCTTTTTTTCAGGATCATATTCATCTTTAAGGGTATTGATAAACCTGCTGCTTTCATCAATAACATCTATGTTATCAAGCCCCAATTTCCTAAAATCTCCAATTGTGGCATTTGTTTCGTCTTTGCGCATAAAACCTGTATCGACATAAACACCTTTTACATTGTCTTTACCCAGTGCTTTAACACAGAGAATAAAGGCAACTGTAGAATCAATACCCCCACTAACAAGGAAAAACACTTTTCGCCCATCGGCTTTTAATTTTATTTCATTTATCAATGAGGTAATTTTGTTTTTGGGTTTCCATGTCTTTTCTTTAACTTTGCAAATATTAATAACAAAATTTTTCAGCATTTCTTTCCCATTAATTGTATGTGAGACTTCCGGGTGAAATTGTAAACCATAAAGGGATTTTTCAAGATTTGCCATCGATGTAACCATACAATTTTCACTGGAGGATAAAACTTCAAAACCACTTGGTACTTTTTCAACAGAATCACCATGGCTCATCCAAACTGTTTGATTTTTCTCTAAACCATCAAAAATGGAATTATTCTTTTCAATTCGCATATTTGCAATTCCATATTCTTGAGATTTGCTGGGTGTTACTTTACCACCAAGCATTTTGGCCATTAGCTGATGTCCATAACATATACCTAGTACCGGTATACCAGAATTAAACAATTCCCTTGAAACTTTTGGACTATTTGATGAATAAACACTATCAGGACCTCCAGATAATATCACTCCGCTTGATTGTGTTAAATATTCTGGGCTTACGTTAAAATCCAGTATTTCAGCATATACTCCAAGCTCCCTAATCTTTCTTGCTATTAGGTGGCAATATTGTCCACCAGCATTTAATACCGCAATTTTTTCCATATTTAATTCCTTATATATAAATTTAGAGTTTCCTTAATATTGATAAAACAAAAAAATTATTATATCCCCTCCTAATAGAATCCATCACTACTTCCAATGAAACACGAAAAATCTTGCTAAGTTCTAGGAATGATGATATCGAGGGTTCCAATTTATTTGCAAATTTAATAAATACATTCGTTGGCAATAATAACTCAGCCGCTATTCTATTGCAAAGAATTTCTTCGGCATTCGTTCTTTCCTCAACTTTACCCTTAAAGGATAATGTATGGGCTATCTCATGACAACAAGTAAATCGCCTTCTATGGTCATAGAGATTGCGATTATACCCAATTATATATTTATTTCCTCCTATACTGATAGCATAACCATCAAAATCAATTTCAGCTTCTTGAACCTCAATTATGTTAGTATATTTTAAAAATGAGTTTACGGGATAAGGAGGATCATTCTCTTGGATTTTATGAAATCTTTTTGTTAATTCAGAAATGGGATTCTTAATATTGGAGGATGAATTCATTTCTGTCCCTTTCTGAAGAATATTTGTAATTTCTAAAGTAAGGATATTGCACTTTTTTGATCTGTAATTAAAACATTAAAAATCTTATTTATTAAAGTAGTTTTTAGAACTTCTATTTTTCTTGTACCTCCGGCAATACAAACAACTCTGCTCTTTCTTTGGTTATTGAGATTCTTCAAATTTTCCAAGGTTAATCCAAGCCTTTGTTTCTCAATTCCGCAGGATATATAATTACCGTCTTTATCTATTGTATTAAAAATACAATCACCTATAATTTTTTTCTCTTTCATCAGGCTTAAACTTATACCCATTTCACTTGCCAAAGATACTATTTCAGAATCTTGTTGTAAATTAGCAATACTTAAAAAATAGAAATTAAGATTTAAAATGTTTCTTAAAAAATCTTTCACACTATCAAAATTAGCTAATCCTTTAATTTCTTTAATAGTATCGTCTACATTTTTATGCGGATAAAACAATTCAATTTTAAACGCCTCGGCAAGTGGTCTGTTTTTAAACCAAAGAATGTTCACTAGTGAGTTTGCATCTAAACTTTCTAATTTTATTTTTCTTTGAGTAATTATATTTATGGGATATATTTTAATTTTTCTTGATTTTTCTTTTAAGTTTGCAATCATCTGATAGACTGTTTGTCCACTTCCAATTCCAACCTTTTGATTGTCTTTTACATTTTCACTGAAATAATTAGCCGCTGCTTGTCCAAGATCATACCTTAGATAGTCTTCATCCTCAGTATAAGATATTACCTTAACATCAATTAATTCATATTTTTCTGCTAATTTAATCTCTAAATCTTCAAAATGCTGAGCTTTTATATTAACCTCTACGATTCCCTTTTGCTTAGCTATATTCAGCATTCTATTAACATGGGTCACTGAAATCATCAGATCTTTTGCAATTTCTGTTTTTGAAATATTACTTTCATAAAATAATCTTGCGACTTTCATTAATTTCTTATCTTCTCTTATATTCATATATTAACTCTAACCTGTTAAGGTTAAAATGTACAGAAAAATTAAATTTGTCAATAATAAAAAATAGAAAAATGTAAGATAAGTTGAAGGTTAGAAGTAGGTTAGGGAAATTAAAAAATTAATCGTAAGGGTCTATCTTTAATAAAAAAATCTTATCGTCTAAATCAATCCTTGCTTTAAAAGAGAAAGAAGTAAAAATAGAAGGTATTGGAAAAATCTGAGAAGGAAGGGGTTGTAATTAATAGGGTAGAAAATTTGTTTTTTTATGACTTAATAAAGCCTTTGTTTTACACCATTAATATTTCTTACGAATTCCGCTCCCTTCTCTATAGCTAGTTTATTAACTTCATAAAAGGGTTCTTTTCTTCCTTTTAAGACGTTTTTGAGACATGAGAGAAAGACTGGAATAGAGACGAGGTTTTTCACTTCATTGTACGCTCCCAGCATAACCATGTTTGATGCTACGACGTTTCCAATACTGTTTGCAATTTTCGTAGCAGGAATTCTAAAAACGTCTATGTTCATTTCGTTGTCTATTTTATCAATCATGGATGAGTTTAAAAAGAGCATACTATCCGGTTTGAGGAAATCCTTAAACTTTAGATAAGAGGGCAGGTTCATCATAATAAGTGCGTCTGCTTCTTCTATTACAGGGGAGAAGATTTCTTCTTCTGCGACAGTTAAATGATAATAAGCGGTACCTCCTCGTACTTCAGTGCCATAGGAGGGGAAAAAGGTTACATTTTTCCCCTCGAGCATAACGGCTTGTGCTATCAATCTGCCAAGAAGCATCATCCCCTGTCCACCCAAACCGGCTAAAATAACTTTTTCTGACATCTTAATGAACCTTTCTAATTCTGATTTTCCCAATCTTTATAAATACCCAGGGGAAAGGTCTTGGACATTTCTTCATCTATGAATTTTAAAGATTCGACAGAACTCATACGCCAATACACCGGACATGGAGAGAGGATTTCTATCAAAGAAAACCCTTTTTCCTGTATTTGGGTCTTAAATCCCTTTTCTAATAGTTGTTTTGTTTTGATTATGTTTTTTGGTGAAGTCATAGAGGTCCTGGCGATAAATCGGCTTCCTTCTATTACGGACAGGAGTTCGCAAATACGCAGAGGATATCCATCATTTTTTTCACTACGCCCGTGAGGTGTTGTTAATGTCTTTTGATTGATCAAAGTAGTTGGAGCCATCTGTCCGTTTGTCATACCGTAAACTGCATTATTTACAAAGATTACGGTGATGTTTTCACCTCGATTGGCAGTATGAATTATTTCTGCCGTACCAATTGCAGCCAGATCTCCATCTCCCTGGTAAGAGAAAACAACTTTATCCGGATGAACCCGCTTGATACCTGTCGCAACCGAGGGTGTACGGCCATGAGCCGCTTCACACATATCTATATCGAGATAGTTATATGCCAGGACAGAACACCCTACAGGGGCCAACCCGATGGTCTTCCCCCTGATATCCATTTCATCAATTATCTCTGCAATTAATCTGTGGACAGTACCATGCCCACATCCGGGGCAATAATGAGTTGGAGTATCAATTAATGTCTTTGGCGCCTTATATGTTGCTTCCATATTGTATAGAATACTTCCTGTTTACAATTAGTTAAATTTATAAATGTATGTTTTTTATTATGTGGTGCAGGTTACTTTTTCTTTAACAGAAACTATTTCTGAAATTTTCTTAAGGATTTCTTTGGGCGTCGGCATACCACCACCGGTTCTTCCGTAAAAATGTACCGGACATCGGCCGGAAACACTTAATCTTACGTCTTCCACCATTTGGCCTGCACTCATTTCTACCGTAAGTATAGCTTGTACTCTTTCTGAAACTTTTTGTATAATGTCTGAAGGAAACGGCCATAAGGTAATGGGCCTTATTAATCCTACTTTTACACTTAAAGATTGGTTTTTATTTAAGAATTCTTTACATATTCTGGCACATGTACCATAGGCCACAAGAACAATATCTGCATCTTCAGTATTTGTTTCTTCGTAACGTACCTCTTCGGCCTGAATCTGGCGGTACTTTTTTTGCAGTTTAGCGTTAAACTCCTCGAGTTCTCCTTTAACGGAATAAAAAGACTTAACTATGTTCCTTTTTCTCCCGTCAGCGCCCGTCAGCGCCCAATCTTTCTTTGATAAAACAGGTTTATATTTTTTATTAAATACAACAGGTTCCATCATCTGGCCTAATTGGGCATCACCCAGAATCATTACCGGATTTCTATAACAATCGGCCAAATCAAATGCATCGAAGACAAGATCAGCCATTTCTTGTACTGAACTTGGGGCAAGCACGATTGTGTGATAATCTCCATGTCCGCCACCCTTAACAGCTTGAAAGTAGTCAGCCTGGGAAGGTGAAATGTCTCCCAGACCAGGACCTCCTCGTTGTATATTTATTATAACACAGGGAAGTTCACTTCCAGCCAAATAAGAAATACCTTCTTGTTTTAGACTAATGCCGGGGCTCGAGGATGATGTCATTGCCCTGGCGCCGGCAGCGGCGCTTCCGTATACCATGTTTATAGCGGCAAGTTCACTTTCTACCTGGATGGATGTCCCACCAACTTGAGGCATTCTGATAGTCATATGCGTTAATATCTCGTTTTGCGGCGTAATAGGATATCCATAATAAAATCTACAACCAGCCTGTATTGCCGCTTCTGCGCACGCTTCATTGCCGGTTAAAAGATATTTTTTGTTTTTTTCAGTTAACGTCATAAGTGGGTTGCCCCCTCCAGTTTAATTTCTCTCGCAAGACATCATAAAAAGTCCTTGTTTGTATGTCAATTAACTGTAACTTGTTTTCGGCTTTCTCAATAACGATTCTATCTCCAACCTTAACATCAAAGTATATCTGGCCATCCACGGTTAAGCCTACTCCTTTAGATTCAGAAATCTGTTCCATTTCAATCTTTGAATCTCCAGATACCACGAGCGGGCGGTTTGACAAAGTGTGTGGGCAAATCGGAGTTATGATAAAAGCTTCCATATCAGGTGTAACGATAGGGCCGCCGGCAGATAGAGAATGTGCAGTTGATCCTGCAGGGGTAGATACGATTAGCCCGTCACTGCTGTATGTGGTAACTATTTTTTCATTTATATATAATTTAATTGAAATCAGTCTTGATAAAGAAGTTCTGGAAATTACGGCATCGTTCAATCCAAGAGTTTCATTAATAACCTGTTTAGAACGAATTAACTTGCAGGTTAACATCATTCTTTGCGAGATAACGTATTCGCCAGCGAAAATTTTTTCCAGGGAATCACTGATTTCTCGTGAAGTAAGATCAGCCAGAAATCCAAATTTCCCTAAGTGTACGCCGATTAAGGGAATTTGCTTGGCATTTAATTTTCTGCTTGCTGATAGGATTGTACCGTCTCCACCAAAAACAAAGGCAAGATCGGCAGATACTTTTTCTAATTCATCTTCATCAGAAATGTCAATTATTGAGAGATGCGATTTCTTGCGAAACAAGGGTTCAAGCTCTTTTATCGTGTCTCTTATTTTTTTTTTACTTTTATCGCCCAGGATTATGATTTTTTTCATATCAAATTAGAGGTTTGTTTTTGCACTTCCTTCTTTTTGATACTAACAGGTTCTGTCAAATTCCAGGTGGAGATAAAGTTTTTGTAGATACCTTCTGCATCCAGGTTGAGGGTTTTTAAAATAATATCACGAGGACCCTGTTCTATGAATCTGTCAGGGATACCCATTTTGTGTACATTTTGAGTATTGATACCTTTTTCAACCAGCAATTCCAGAATTGCCGAACCAAATCCTCCTATCTCGGTATGGTCTTCCACAGTAAGGAGTATTTGGTGTTTTTTGGCAACTTTCATTATGAGATCCGCATCCAGTGGTTTAGCAAAACGAGCATTCACGACTGTAACATTAATCCCCTTCTCGGCAAGCATATCTGCACATTCCATGGATGGATATACCATTGCACCATATGCAATGATTACCCCATCCCTGCCTTCTCTTAAGATTTCGCCTTTGCCTATTTCAACAGGATTACAATCATTATACAGGCTGCCTTCCGGTATATCTGCTCTAGGATAGCGTATTGCTGCCGGTGTATTGAGCTGTACTGCCTTATGTAACATTGCCTTTAATTCAGCTCCGTCTTTTGGAGCCATTAAGGTTATTCCGGGTAAATGTCTCAGGTAGGCTATATCAAAGACGCCATTATGAGTGGGACCATCACTTCCAACAATTCCAGCCCTGTCCAGCACAAGCAGGATACCATTTTTTTGCAAGCAAACGTCATGAAACACCTGGTCATATGCACGCTGTAAAAAAGTTGAGTATATTACGGTAACAGGTTTAAGCCCTGCGGATACCAATCCATTTGCCAATCCAATGGCGTGCTGCTCACAAATTCCCACATCAAAATATCTATCCGGGAATTTTTTGCTAAATGCATCAAGCCCCGTTCCATCCGGCATTGCGGCTGTGATTGCCACTATATCTTTATTGGTCTCAGCAAGCTCAATAATCGTTTTGCCGAAAACTTTTGTATAACTGACTTGTTTTGGATCCTTTGGTGTTTCTTTTACTTTCCCGTTATGCAACTTAAAATTACCAGCACTGTGATAACGTTCAGGATTTGCTGATGCAGGTTCAAAACCTTTGCCTTTTTCAGTAATTACGTGCAGTAATACAGGCCCTTCTACATTTTTAATATTTTGTAAAGTTTCAGTTAGCGTCTGAATGTTATGGCCGTCAATAGGCCCAAAGTAGTCGAAACCAAGATCAATAAAAATCTGCCCCGGAGTAATTTCCCGCTTTAATGCTTCTGTGATATGTTCCAGGGTCTGTTCCATTCGTTTTCCAACAATAGGTAATGATTGTAATACATGGTGTACTTCTTTCTTGAAATCCGCATAAAGTGGCGAGGTTCGGATTTTGTTTATATGCTTTGCAATTGCTCCGACGGTGTTAGAGATCGCCATTTTATTATCATTGAGAATTACGATCAGGTTCCTTTTTAAATGTCCTGCATGGTTGAGTGCCTCAAGTGACATCCCGGCACCCATTGCAGCATCTCCAACGACAGCAATAATCGTTCTGTTAACGTTATTTATTTTATCGGCACAAGCAATACCAAGGGCGGCAGAAATTGCATGTCCGCTATGACCACAGGTAAAAGGGTCATATTCGCTTTCCGTTATATCCGGAAAACCGCTTAGTCCCTTATACTGTCTTAAAGTAGGAAATGCTTTTCTCCTCCCTGTAAGCAATTTATGTACATAAGTTTGATGTCCAACATCCCAGATTAGCTTATCATTAAGAAAGTCAAATGTATAATGCAAGGCAATCGTAAGCTCAACAACTCCCAGATTTGAAGATAGATGACCAGGATTTTTGGAAACAACATCAATTATTTCTTCTCTTATTTCCTGTGCTAAAACGGCCAGATCTTCAGCGTCCAGTTGTTGTAAGTCCTTCGGGGAGTCAATTGTTTCTAATATTCTTTGTGACAATTTTATTTCTCCTTAATTATTGCCTTGAAGACTAATTTATATTTCTTACTGTTATTCTTCATTGGAGAAAGATTCCATATCGTTGGATTTTTTCAGCTTAAACTCTTCTGTACGGATATCTCCGGTTGAATTTTTCAATAAGATATTAATCTTCTTTTCTGCTTTTTCCAGGATTTGATAGCATTGCTTATATATTTTAATACCCTTTTCATATTTTGCAAGTGTTTCATCTAATGCCAGATCACTTGTTTCAAGCTGGTCAACTATTTCTTCAAGCTCTTTCAGAGATGTTTCAAAGTCTGGTTTCTTCATAAATTAGCTCCTTTCAGTAGCTAATTTATTGTGTTTTGCTTCACAAAACGAAATTACCCTTAACGTACATGCTGACTATGGTAGATATTACCTACCAAAAACATGATTTAGTGGAATTTCAAAATTAGCCAAACACAAAAAGTTTTAACAAAAACAAAAATGGTCAGACAAGGTACCTGACTTATTAACAAATGTAAGATAAATTTTATGTTTACAGTACCACAATGTGATAAGAGTATTTAGCACAAAACAACTAACTTTCAATAGAGAGGATTGTAGAGATAACGTGGCCCTTAGAAAAAATTGTTTTAATCTTGATCCCTTTACTTAATCCTTTTACCTCTCGAAGCGATTTATTGCCTTCCAGTCTGGTGGTAATGGTATATCCTCTTTTCAAAACATTCAAGGGGCTTAAGCTTTCCAGTTTACCCGCAATCCCTGATAATTTTTCACGTTCGGTATTTAACGCATGTGTGATATTTATTTTAAGCCTCTGGGCAAATTCATCAAGCCTTTGTTGCCACCTGCGAAGCCTGTCAAATGGTTGTTTCATAGCATAGCTGTTCGCAACTCTAACAAGTCTTTCCTTTGACAGCCTTAACTTACCGGTCAGGGATTGCAAGAGCCTTGTATTAAGTTTTTCTAATATGTCGAGGAGTAAGTCTTTTCGAGGAACAACCAGTTCTCCCGCCTCGGAAGGGGTAAGGGCTCTTTTATCAGCCACCAGGTCAGCTATTGTTAAATCAATCTCATGCCCGACAGCAGAGATAACGGGTATCCTGGAATTATATATGCTCCTTGCAACAATTTCTTCATTAAACGCCCATAAGTCTTCCAGGCTGCCGCCCCCTCTACCTGCTATAATTACGTCTATATCGGTTAAAGCATTTAGTTCTGTTATTGCCTCGGCAATTTCTTGTGCGGCGCCTTCCCCCTGAACCTTTACTGGATAAAGCAGTATCTCGACGTTAGCAAAACGACGATCTATAATATTTAGAATGTCTTTGATCGCTGCGCCAGTTGGTGACGTTACTATTCCAATCTTCTGAGGAATGAACGGGATGGGCTTTTTATGAGTTTGATCAAACAGGCCTTCCTTTTCCAGCTTTTCCTTCAATTGCTGGAAGGCAAGTTGTAGAGCACCTATCCCCTTTGGTTCTATTTTGCTAATTATCAGTTGATATTGCCCTCGTGGTTCATAAACAGTAACTGAACCAAAAGATATTACTTCCATTCCATCTTTTAATTCAAATTTGATTTTGTTTGCAATATTTCTGAAAACAACTGCCTGCAATTGAGAATTTTTGTCTTTGAGTGTTAAATAGACATGCCCGGAGCCTGGCTTCCTTACATTAGATATTTCACCTAAGATGCTTATATTAGAGAAATTGTATTCCAGGGAGGCTCTTATTTTTCTTGTGATTTGAGAAACAGTAAAAAACTTCTCGATCTTTTCTTTATAAAAGACTTCCTGTTCCTCTTGGCCTGTCTTAATATCCGGGAGACTGTCAAACATTTTATATAGTGGTTGGTTGTATTAGATAAATTTAAGAAATAGACAATCTAATAATTGTCCTTTTCAGTAATTTTGACCCTTTTTATTCCTTCTGCTTTCCCTGTTTCCTTGTTTATGGTTATGACTACTCCTTCGATATGGAGGTCTTTTTCAGCTATATCATAGCGAGTTGGTACTTGAGTTACAATTGATTTTAACACACGATCAACGTTCCTTCCCAGGATTGACTCGTGTGGGCCTGTCATACCTAAATCTGTAATGTATCCCGTTCCATTAGGTAAGATTTTCTCGTCAGATGTCTGTACGTGTGTATGGGTACCAACAACAGCGCTCACCCTGCCATCTAAATACCATCCCATTGCTATTTTCTCAGATGTTGCTTCGGCATGCATGTCTACGATTATTATGTTTGTCAGTTTTGAAAGTTCTTCTATTGCAGCATCTGCTGCTCTGAACGGGCAGTCTACCGGTTTCATGAAAATTCGGCCCAGGAGGTTAATTATACCAATAAAATAGCCCTCTTTTGTTTTAATGGCAACAGAACCTCTGCCATGAGCTAATGGAGAGTAATTTGCGGGCCTGAGTAATCTTTGGTCAGATTGCAATAGATCGTAAATTTCTTTTCTTTTCCAAACATGATCACCCATTGTTATTGCATCTATGTCATAAGAGAAAAGTTCCTTTGCAATATTTACGGTTATTCCAGAGCCGCCTGCTGCGTTTTCTGCGTTTGCTATGCAGAAATCTATATTTTGTTCCTTAATAAAATTTTTTAGTTTTTTTTCTAAAATCTTCCTTCCCGGTTGCCCTACAATATCGCCTATTGTGAGGATGTTTAATTGCATTTAGAAATTTCTGAATAGAATTGCATAAGTTCATTTTGTGAGCAAACCACTTTTACAAGGCATTTCAAGTATACGTGCTTTTCTAGTTTGCAAATTTTTGTTGGAGTAGTTTTTCTACATCAGGAGGCACGAACATAGAAATATCCCCCCCTAAGCTGACGGCTTCTTTAATCAGGTTGGAATTTAAGAATGAGTATTCCTGGCTCGTCATTATGAAAACGGTTTCTATATCTGTTTTTAATACTCGGTTTGTAAGCGCTCTCTGAAATTCATATTCGAAATCAGATACCGTCCTGATACCTCTAAGTATTACATTGGTTTGCATTTCCTTCGTGTAGTCAATTAACATTCCTTCAAAGCAATCGACTTTAATGTTTGAAATTTTTCTGGTGTTTTTTGAGAGCATATCCATTCGTTCGTTGATTGTGAACAAAGGATCCTTTAACGGGTTGTGGCCAACGGCTACTATAAGTTCATCAAAGATCTTACTGCCACGTTTAATTACATCAAGATGACCATAAGTAACTGGATCAAATGTGCCTGGATAAACTGCCTTTCTCATGATGTATTTAAAAATGATGTGTTAAAAAAATGATAGCTTATTCTTTACTACGTTCACCCTGTCCCGGAACCAAGACTCCCAGTTGTTGTAGAGTGAAGCTTTGTGGTTTTGCCTTTATTCCTTTTGGTAAAACATTAAAAATAACTATGTTATCATCTTGTCTGGTGCCGATCTGGGTTATGCCTATATTGACAATCCAATCATGGAATAATCTTTGAATATTGGCACTCGCAAATAAGCTTCCAGAATCGCTACCTGCGGTCTTAAAAGCATATTGCTCAGTGAAGTTTACAGCCCACTTTTCATTAACTGTTTTTGAAGCTGAAAAAGTGACAGTAGAGATTATATTTTTAGAAAACCTGTTTCCAATTGTAAAATTTCCCCATTTTGGATGGTTATATCCAAGACTCGTATTTAGAATGTCAATACGACCTTTGTCTAGATTAAACTCGTTACCTTCTGAAAAGAAAGAGATCTTCTCATGTAATTTTAGATTCAAGTCCAGCTCTATATAGTTATCTCTTTTTCTATTAAGGCCTGCATTGCCCGGAAAGAAATTAAATCTGGTATTAAAATAAACAATGTCTACAGATTTCTCTTCTCCCGGTTTTCCCCGTTTTGTCTGGAGTCTGTTAAGCAGACCAAATCTGATTGAAGAATAGGTATCAAGCGCATCTGTTCCGTCAAATTGATTTAAATCTTCAGGGTTCTGGGTTACTATCGGGATGAAATCAAAAGCTAATTCAGGCGTTATGGTATGCCTCAGCCTGTTTATGTTCAAAAATTTATTATAGACACTATAGGTTCGAGAAAGTGACCTGGTGGTACTAAATCCAATAGGGATCGCTATTCGTCCGCGCGGCGTGCCATTCCCTACATTGCGTCCGGTAACAGGGTCTACTTTTACACTCTCGCTATAGCCGGTGAAACGGGCTCCAATGAACGGGTTAAACTTTTGACCAAGGAAGCGAAATGGAGCATTGAGCATATTGTTGGTATCAAACCTGATAGTTTCCTCCGGCGCAAACCTCGTTGGTGTTCTGTCAAAAACTCTTTCAGCAGTTAATAAGGCTCCACGACCCAGGAAATTTTCTTCAGCTTTCAAGGGTGAAATCCTGTCAAACATCCTGTTTTGATATGCCAACTCTGTCTCAGAAGTGAGGTTTAGTTTGCCACCCCACAAGGGTTCTCCAATTATTCGGTATTTCAATTCGGGTAGAGATTGGTTTTTTCTACTAAGCCTTTCTGAATCAACAAGGGTATCGTAGGTCCTTAACTGATGTTCGGCCAGGAATGTAAATCCCCTGTTGTCCGAAATCTTTCTTAAATAAAAAGTAGTTTCCCTGTCCTTTTCGGTCTTTAATTGCGGCTGGAAGTATTCTCTTAAGAAAGTCCTGTCACTAACCTGCGATATTTCTATATCTGCAATCCAGCCATTGTTATTGTAAATATCAGATTCATCATCGTCAGTACCGGATTTATCATCAAAAATCTTAGAAAGCATTAGTCTGTGCCGCCATAAGAAATGCCCTCTGGTAGTTTCATCTACTTCAACGCCATTAATACCAGTTTCATCCTCATCGATCAAAAAGGAAGTGTTCAAATATCCAGAGAAATTTTCTTTTCCGTATTCAAAATCCAACCCCGCTCCCGGTCCTTTCAACTGCACGTAACTAAGGGATAGTGTTAAATCGCTCCAGGCATCCATTTTTTCACCAAAGGCAAAACCGTATACATCCCATTTAGTATTGACAAATCTTCCAAATCTTGTAGTTGTTCCGGTGTCCCATTCTTCTAGCCGTTTTGTCTTATTTTTCAGATCAAAGTTTAAAAATGGCACGTACATTATTGGAACTTTTCCTAAGTAAAATACATTGTTTCTTGTGGAGGCGATCGAGGTTTCTGCCGATTTTGTAATTCTTAACTTTGAAAATTTAAAGCGGTAGTGAGGGTGTCCATAACTACAGAGAGAAAAATGTCCGTCTTTTACTTCATAGCGACCCTTATCTTCATGCTTAATTTCTTCGCCGGTTACATAAACAGGAGTCTCCTGCCTTACAACAGGAGGCTTAAGGATGCTGGTAATTGTACTATTAACAAAAATCCCTTTGTTCTCCTTGAAATTCTCAAAGATTTTTTTTGCTATTATTAAATCGCCTCCCCGTACCAAGGTTACATTACCTTCTGCATACATTTCTTTATATGTCTGCTTTGGTGATTTGCCTTTTTCGCTCTTTTCCAGATCCATATATAATATGACGCTATCAGCGTCCAGTGTTTCACCGCCCTTCTTAATCTTAACATTTCCTAATGCAACAATTACACGCGTATTACCCTCTTCCCAGGAATCAATGTCATCTGCCGTTATATCAATGAGTTCTCCTTCTCCTTCGGCATCAACACCTGCCGGTTGCCCGGCCTGATATAGCTCCTTTAATATCTCTTCGGAGGCAAACTCTTCCATTCCTTTGGCCCTGATCGTTTCTCCCCTAAGGTATAGTTCTGTACTCTTTTCTTCTTCAAAGCTTTGCACAGATGGCTCAAAAACAACGCCAGAAGTAGTAATCAGCTTTAGATACACCTGTTCATAATTATCGAAGGAGTCTTCCTGTATTAAGGATACATTGCCCTCACATAAAATCTCCATATGCCCTTCAGTAAATTGTGTGATCTTGATCTCTGAAAACCAGGTTATTGCGGAGTCTGCAGTGATTTGAATATCTCCCTGTTCAATCTTGACGTCACCTTCCGCTGAGAATACTCTAACACCATCTTTCTGCCAGGTAGTAATTTTGCCGGCGCTTATGTGTATGGGATGCGGGGAGACATCTTTTTTTATGAGTGCACCTTGTGTAATGTTTCTATCACAAAGTATTATTAAGGCTATAAAAAATGTTGTAGTTACAAATAATCGCATAATAGTTTTATCGAGAATTTCTAGTAAAATAACTTTTTAATTTCAAGATTTATTTATCGATGTGCCTTAAAAAGGTTTAATGAAAATCATAAATGTAAAAAATTTAATTATTAGATGTGCTTAGGAAATCATTGATAGTGTCTATAACGTAGTCTTGTTCTTTTTTTGTTATTTCCGGAAAGATTGGAAGTGACAGTATTTCCTTAGCTGCATTTTCTGCTTCTGGTAGATATCCCTCTTTGTATCCGAGATATGCCAGGCATTTTTGCAAATGTTGGGGAACCGGATAATGTACTGCGCAACCTATATTGTTTGCCGTTAAGTGTTCCATAAGCCTGTCCCTCTCTTTTGTCCTGATTACATATTGATGAAAAACATGCTTGTTAAAACTCATTATTTTCGGAGTTACTAAATCCAGTCCTTTCATTTTTTCAGTATAATATGAGGCTTTCTCCCTTCGTCTTTCACACCAAAGGTCTAAATGCCCAAGCTTCTTGATAAGGACAGATGCCTGTATGGTATCCAGTCTGCCATTGATGCCTATGATAGAATAATAATTCTTTGGTTTGCCACCATGAATCCTCAGCATATAAATCAATTCTTCCAACTCATCACCGTTGCAAGTAATCATCCCGCCATCTCCTAAGCCGCCAAGATTCTTACTTGGGAAAAACGAAAAACATCCCAAATCACCAATTGAACCTGATTTTTTATCTTTGTATTCAGCGCCAATGGATTGTGCTGAATCCTCTATTACACTGATATCATGTTTCTTCGCTATTTCCAGTATCGGGTCCATATCGGCACATT
>JACZYU010000153.1 GCA_022570935.1 Planctomycetota bacterium
GACTGAATGCATCCATTCGGGTAGGCAATTGCGAAAGCTTATTCTTTAGAATCGCCTTCATTCTGCTTTTCCTCTGGTTCAGACTCAGGCTCAGGATGTTCAACCTTCTTGTAACCATCTTTAGTCCAAAGGCGTACCTCGTATTGTTTTGTAAGTTTGTCACGAACAATCTCATGATAAAACCACCCATGATCTGCATCGTAGAAGATGGTCACCCTGATTTCTTTAGACTTTCCGTTACGTGTGCCAACCGCTACAATCAAAGCAACGTTGTCACTACTAAAGGCAGCCATTCCAACTCCACCAACGCCCTTAATTAAAGCTCCCACTTTAACATTTTCGTAGCCCATGTGGCCAAGAATCTGTGAGGCTCCTATCTTTGAAACCTCTGGCGTTGAAGCGTTGGCGGTACTAAACCCAACAGTTGAAAAAGCAAGCCACAATATAACCAGAAGAGAAATCATTTTTGCAAATGGCGTGTGAGTTGCGATATCTTTTATAAATCTCTTATGCCTCGAATTTTGCTTTATTCTTCTCATGATTGAGCCAGCAAGGAGCAGACCCTGCTTATAATTTGGGAATTCAAGAATTTATCTCAAAGTATTTCTCTATTAATAATCTATATATAACTATTCCTAGAAATATACCTAATGAATTTGTAATTAAATCCAGACCTTCAAAATATCTATTAGGTATAAAGTATTGAATACATTCAATAATAAAAGAGTAAATAAAACATGCTATTGCACATGTCAAATAATTGTATCTTGTATGTACTTTCTTAGCAATTATAAATAAGAGCAGATAGGTTATAAAATGTGCCCATTTGTCCCCTATACCTTTGAATATTTCATGTTCTATTGGTATGAGTGAAAAATATGCAATTAACATAACATATAGAACATAAAAACATAATATTAATTTCCTCATTTGTATACTTTTCCAATGCGTTTTTTTATCATACTTACAACCATTTTCCTTCCTTCTTAACCTTCATCATACCAAGACTTATTTTCAACGTCTGCTAAAATAGTTATGTTATACTCGGCAAAATTCTCAGTACTGCAAGCTCATTCCGAATGAGTCTGCTCTTTTTTTTTCTTTTCTTCTATGACATTTTCATCAGTTCTTACTTTTCTTTCAATAGCCCTTACACTACTGACTGCTTCAATTGAATTATCACTAATATTGTCACTAACATTATCACTGCCGGCCATACCAAACAAATTACTATGGCCGTAATACGTGAAGTCAATAATAAGCCAGTTTTGACGCTCACTTGCAAGTCTCTGTCCTTCCATGGGAACAAGGCTCCAGCGAGAGCTTCTCTTTACATCAAGCGGATCTTTAAATATATACTTATTGCTGTTTCTAGAGTAAGTGTTCATTTGGATTGCTCTTCCGTCAGTAAGCCAGCTCTTTTTACTTTTGATTGTACTAAAAACAATGTTAAGTTCGTTGTTTGTCATAAACATACTAAAATAATTTCGAGGAGTATCAGGCAAAAGTTCATTATGAGGACTAGAAAAAACTAAAATATCTTGAGAATCGTTAGCCATTGAGAATGCACTTATAATTGGAGGTATGATATTCTGTAGTTCATCCTCCCGAAACACAAATTTTACACTTTTGTCTGTAATATACTCACCTCCTTTGTAATAAACGGACGAAAGGAGATCGGCAAGTCCTGCCCCCGTAAAGTAATATGGATGATTAAAACTTTTCTTTATTACGTTTCCTTTTTCATCAAGTTTTTCTCGTATCTCGACAGAAGCATCCTGGCCATCGACCGTTACTCCAACTATGTTACTATTTCTATGAGTTCTTTTAGAATGCGAGGGAGAACAACCAAATGTTAGAAAGAACAACAAAAGTGAAGATATAAATATTAAAGGAATATATTGTTTCATAAAGGAAAAATATCCTTTCCCTTAACAGATTTTATCAATTGCTTCCACAAGGGAAGACACTTCGTTCATTTTTAAAGATTTTACTCCTGAAGCATCTCTCGTATTGTCTTTTGGAATAATTGCATTCTTCAATTCCTGCCAGAATGAAGCCCTGTCACGACCAGCCAGACAAAACCGGCAGTTGCCGATAGGCTTCCCAAAATAGTCATGATTATATTTGGATTGTTAAGATCACGTTCATACACTAGTAACAATAGTCCTGAGAAAAGAAAGAACAAGGGAAGTATATACCTTTTCCTGGATTGTTTTACATTAACTGAGTGACCACAATTACCGCATTTTCCAAAAGACATGGTTATAATTTATCTTCTACATTAAGTGTGTATTGTAGCAAAAACAATAACATTATTTAATAGTTAAGTCATTTGTAGGCTTGAGGCTTTTGTAAGCAAGGATTGATTTGTATTATGGCTTGCCCGACGATTTGTTTGGCAGGGATATGATCCCGATCGAAGATCAGGCATGATGGATTGGATTATTTGTCAACAAATTAGGGTTGACCCCTCTTGACTGACTTATATATTCGTCGTACATATCGTACAAAAGCTTTTTGTGGCCTCTTATTCCTATACCGTGCCTAACTTCTCCAGTGCCTTCTGCTTCAAATGAGATGGGGCAATTAGAAGGATTAGTAAATTGTGATGCGCTGTAATATTTTAGTCGAGATAAGAATCTTACAACTTCGTAAAATGCCTGTTCTGAATTTTTAGTTAAACCTTGGTTAGTAACGTATCTAAAAAAATTAGCATTTCTTCTCCTAAGGAAGTCACTATCTTGTCTATATTTACTTTCAGCGAAGTAGTCTGATAGAAGTACTAAAGGCAACTTAATCTTTTTTTTGCTTCCTGTAACATCGAACATATACCAGGTCTCGTCTGACGAAATAATTTCATCATTATTCTGTTCGTCTGTAACAATACTTAAAGTAGCTGTGTATATAATTCTATGTGCCTACACGGTTGGCTCAAGTGCCCCACTATATACTGGTTTCTTCATTTGATGCATACCACATATTTGAGGTTACTTGAGTCAAGCGTGTACCCATATAATTCTATTACCTTTCCAGTCATACCATACTTTAATTTCAGATGATGAGGTAATTGGCCTTTCTGCACGATATCTACGCCTTCTAACTGACATTAGCAATGTCAATAGTCTTATTGCGCATAGAATATTTGTCTTTCCACTACTATTTGGACCAATTAGCGCTGAAAGCAATTCGTTAGGATCAAATTCTGTTGATAAGCATGATCGATAATTCTTAATATGTATTTTAGTTATTTTCATACGTATATTGATCTCAATAAGACGTGTTTATGACTATTCATGTGATTCATTACTTTGAAGTAAATAAGAACAACACCCGTTTTAGAAAAGATATATAAAATGTGATAAAAGTGAATTGTAGCAAATTGATGATTGAGGGATTCCCGCCTAACAAACGGGCGGACAGGGATGAATTTAAGTATTAAAGAATTAAAGAACTAATGAATTATCCCTGAATCACTTCTTCTTTCATTAACCATGCTGCATATTGGTGGTTATTATAAAAGAGTGGGGGTGTTTTGCAAGACAAAAGACATTAGACACGGATATACGCTGATGTCAAAGGCAAAAGAAAGAAGAAGAGAAATAAGATTCACCGCAGAGACACAGAGAACCCCGGTGAAATATCATTAGATTTCACAGGGCAGGCGCAAAGGAAGGCGATAGGAATTAATGTATTGAGGGATTGTAGCTTATGTGTAGCTTAAAGGATATCTTTCCGGATTGTCTAAAATTTCTATTGACAGGTCAACATCTAGCTCCGGCCAGTGGAAATGATGACCGTGTAATAGTTCAACATTAATCAGAGATGAAATTATAGCATCTTTAAACCAGGGATATTTAGCAAAAGGAAGAAAGTATTCTTTCTTATCTAAAAGGATCCAGAAACCATGTTCCGAAATATTAGTTATTTCCGGATTTGAAATGTTTTTTCCATTTTCTAATGATTTCATTTTTGTGCTTCTCAACTGTTTTTTGTAAAAAATTAAGTTCTTTTTTTGACAAACCAGAATAATTTACTAAAGAGATAGTTGGCTCTAACCAGAATTTGGCCTCTCCATCTGGAGAAACAACATGTATATGTACTCTGTCCTCTTCCTTTGAAAAGAAATGAAATCTATATTTCCCCTCTTTGAAAACAGTAGGACTCATAAAAAACACTATAGCATACAAAGAAGAATTTAAAATATAAAAGTGTATCCAGGGCAGTAAAGCCCTTATTGTTGTTTTCTAAATCAATAGCCCTTTAGCTTCACCTGATACACCTTACCGTCTTCGGCAGTATGTGCAAATTTTGCAACAACTGAATTAAGGATTAACTAACGACAAGTGACTAATGACAAATAACGAATTAGGACGCGGAGAAGTTTATTTCTTTGTATCGTCTTTGTGGTGGATGCCGAAGAGGTGTTTTATGGTTTCTACGTATTGGTAGCCACCGCCGTTCTTTGCTTTTTCTTTTCCTACCTTGGCGGGTTCGTGGAGGATTTTGTTGAGTGTTCGCTGCATTGAATAGACTATGTGCTCCCACTCTTCGTGTGCAATTCTTCCAAGTTTTGGACGCAGTCTTTCAAGTTCCTGTTCGCCTATTTCATGGAAATGGTTTCTCAGTTGAGCGATAGCAGGCCCGATCTTAAGCTCTTCAAACCAGGCCATGAATTTATCTACCTCTTTGTTGATGATTGCCTGGCATTTGCCAAGTTCACTTTCTCTATCATCTATATTACTGCTTACTACTGTCTGCAGGTCGTCAATATTATAGAGATAGACGTTGTCAATCTTCGCTATTTCGGGGTTTATGTCACGGGGCACGGCAATGTCTATGAGCAGCATGGGGTTGCCCCTGCGTACCTTTATGGCATTCTTTATGTGTTCCGTATGAATTACGTAATGAGTGGCGGCAGTAGAACTGATGATTATATCTGCCTGAGGGAGATAATCCTGAAGATTCTCGTAGTTTATGGCCTTTCCGTCGTATTGTTCAGCGAGGGTTTTTGCCTTGTCGTAGTTTCTGTTTGCAACTATTGCAGTCTTTGCACCTCGCTCTACCAGATTCTTCAAGACGAGTTCACACATCTCACCCGCGCCAATAATAAATAGAGTCTTGTCGGAGAAATCTTTAAATATCTTTATGGCAAGATCAACGGCTACCGAACTTACAGATACCTTGCCTTTGCCGATGCTTGTTTTTGTATGCACCTCCTTGGCAACGTTCAGTGAACGCTGGAAGAGTTGGTTGAGAATACTGCCTGTTGTTTCAGCGGAAGTTGCCGTCATATACGCCTCTTTTACCTGTGAGAGAATCTGTGTTTCGCCCCTGACCAGAGAATCGAGGCTGGACGAGACAAAGAACAGATGCCTGACGGCATCCATATCCTGATAATGATACATATGGTCGGCAAATTTCTCCTTTGGCAGGTCATGAAATGCAGACAAGAAATCCAGCAGCGTTTCTTTATTCAGGCTATTATCAGATGAGGTGGCATATATTTCAACACGGTTACAGGTTGATAATATCACTGCTTCCGAAGTAGGAAAAGTCTGTACAAAGGAAGACAATGCGATAGGTACCGAAGAAGCGCTGAAAGCAAGTTTTTCCCTTATTTCGACAGGGGCAGAGTCATGATTAAGTCCGACAGTATGTAAGTTCATTTTTTAGTAATTTCCATTTTGGA
>JACZYU010000024.1 GCA_022570935.1 Planctomycetota bacterium
CCCTTTTTAATATTGAAACATTTATCTAAAAGAATTAGAATTCCCACTTGTAATATGAATAATAGAAAAATAATTGTATTTACGGATTTGGATGGTACGTTATTGGACCATAGTACTTACTCTTTTTGTGAAGCGGAAGATGCCTTAGCGTTATTGAGAGAAAAGGGGGTAGCACTTATCTTATGTTCCAGTAAATCCAGGGGTGAGATAGAGGTCTATCGTAAGAAATTGTCAAATAACGAACCTTTTATATCAGAAAATGGAGGCGCTATATTTATTCCTGAAGAATATGGTGATTTGAAATGCGAATTTGATAAAATTGATGATGGTTATTTAGTGATAGAGATTGGTTCTGAATATCAACCGCTTGTAGATGCCTTTGAAAAGATAAAGAGAAGAACAGGTATAAACATTAAGAGCATTACCCAATTTACTATAGACGAAATTGTTGAGTTAACAGGTTTGAGCAGAGAAGAAGCTTCTCTTGCTCAAAAAAGAGAGTATATGTTACCTTTTATTATTGATGGTAGAGAAGAGGACGTTGAGAATATTAAAGATGAGATACTGTCATTAGGTCTCAATTATACTGAAGGTGTACGGTTTGTACACCTTATGGGAGGTAATGATAAGGGTAAGGCTGTTAAGATTCTGGCGGATATCTTCAAAAAGAACTCTCCGGAGACAAGGATAACTACTGTTGGTATCGGCGATAGCTTAAATGATCTTCCGATGTTGGAAGTAGTAGATAAAGCGTTTCTCGTGAAGAAAGAAGCGGGAAACTATGAAGAACGCATAAAGGTTGAGGGTCTTACTTATGCCGATGGGATCGGGCCGGTCGGCTGGAACAAAGCAGTTTTGGGTTTGTTTAAAAGTCCGAAGGGCTGATTTATCACAGCCCAGGGCATCGCCCTGGGGACAAATGACAGAAGAAACGTAAGCCCTGAAAGGGCGATTTAATAATTATTATGTCTCAATCCCTTTCGAATATTCTGGTTCATATAATTTTTAGCACGAAGTTAAGTAAACCTTTCATTGCTCAGGCAATTAAAAAGGAGCTTTACAGCTACATGGCCTCGATTCTGAAAGATTGTGATTGCTCTCCGATCATTATTGGAGGGATTGAAGATCATGTGCATGTTTTATGCAAATTGTCCAAAACCAGAAGTATGAGTTCTGTTATTGAGGACGTTAAGAAAAAATCTTCGAAATGGATTAAGACCAGAGGAGTAGAATATAAGAACTTTTACTGGCAGAACGGATATGGCGCCTTTTCCATTGGAAAATCCCAAGTCAACACGTTAAGAAAATATATACAAAATCAGGAAGAACATCACCAAAAGAAATCATTTAAAGAAGAGTTTCTTGAAATATTAAATCGTTATGGGGTTGAATATGACGAACGTTATCTATGGGATTAAATTGTTAAATCGCCCTTTCAGGGCTAAATATCTAACACCTCAACCCCCCCCAGGGTTTTACCCTGGGCTTTAGTAAGTCAGCCCTTTAGGCTTTAATGTCATGACTCAAGAATAGTAGGAGGTTTGTATTATGGGAGACTTTCATCAATCAGGAGAAATTACAACACTACACAGATTTGGCAGCAGGGATATTGCCAAACTGGAATCAGAAATAAAGAAACTCTCACGCTTGAGACCTATTGCCCTTGTGTTACCGACAATCTTTTCTGAATTGGAAGGCACCGCTTTACCAAAAATACTAAACGAATTAAAGGATGTTAAGTACTTAAAACAAATAATAGTAACTCTGGGCAGGTTTAATAAAGAACAATTTAAATATGCGAAGAAATTCTTTTCTGTCCTGCCTCAGGAGGTAACGTTGATATGGAATGATGGCCCCGGGATGAAGAAACTTTATAAGTTGCTTGACGATAAGAACGTTTCAGCAGGCACTGACGGCAAGGGAAGGTCTGCATGGATGGCTTACGGTTATATTCTGGCAAGTGAGAAATCAAAGGTAATTGTATTGCATGACTGTGACGTCCAGACGTATGATAAAGAATTTCTTGCGCGGTTATGTTACCCGATTGTCAATCAAGATCTGGATTTCGAATTTTGCAAAGGATATTACAGCCGTATCACTGACCGTATGCATGGCAGGGTAACCAGGCTCCTTGTGACGCCTCTGTTGAGGGCGTTGCGCAGGTTATTGGGGGATCTGGATTTCCTTAAATACATGGATAGCTTCAGGTACCCTCTGGCGGGAGAATTTTCCATGTTAGCTGATCTGGCAAGGGTAAATAGAATCCCCGGTGATTGGGGACTGGAAGTAGGAGTTCTGGCAGAGATATACAGGAACTGTTCCAAAAGAAGGATATGCCAGGTAGATATATGTGAGACATATGAACATAAACACCAACCACTCTCTGAAGAAGATATCACAACAGGATTGATGAAGATGGGCATAGACATCACCAAGACGCTTTTTACGATACTGGCAAGTACGGGCATAATATTCAATGATGGTTTCCTCAGAACACTAAGAATCACATATCTAAGGACAGCCCAGGCTTTCATTGAAAAATATGAGACTGATTCAGCAATAAATGGACTATACTTTGACAGGCACATGGAAGCAAAGGCGGTAGAGGCGTTTGCTAATGGGCTTAAGATTGCAGGAGATCAATTTCTTGATGATCCAGGCGGTTCACCACTCATACCGAACTGGAGCAGGATAACTTCAGCAATACCTGATTTTTTTGAAAAACTTATTGATACAGTTGAGAGGGATAATAAATAGGCGCTTAAAGCGCCTAAACTACCCAACCTGTTGTCGATGTTTTGTAAGTTCTTGAAGTTTTAATAGTTAAAATTCGAAATATGAATATCGAAATACGAAACAAATCCAAAATTCAAATTCCTCAAATGCCCAAAACCAAAAGATATTTTGTAGACTTAAATTCTTTCCTGCCTGCCCGTCATATTTGTTCGGACGAGAATGACGTATTCGGGCAGGTGTTTCTGAAATTGGAATTTTGGTGATTTGAAAATTGTTTCGAATTTTGGATTTCGTGCTTCGAATTTTATTCTATAAGAAAATATTCGAAAAGATTTTAAAAATGAATGGTATAAAAATAAAAGATAACATATATTGGGTTGGTGCATTAGACCCTGAAATGAGAATATTTGATATAGTTTTCAAGACTGATCATGGAACTACTTATAATTCTTACCTTATTAAGGATGAGAAAACTGCATTGATAGATACGGTTAAAAAGCCTTTTACAACTGAATTCATTTCAAGGCTTAAGTCACAGATTGATCTCAAGGATATTGACTATATTATTGTTAATCATACAGAGCCCGACCATTCAGGCGCACTTTTAGAGTTGTTAAAGTATGCAGGCAATGCGAAGATTATGGTTTCAAAAGCCGGTGGACATTTACTGAAAAACATAATCAATGTGCCGGTTGATCTGACAATCATTGAAGATAATACCGTAGTTGATCTTGGTAGTTGCAAACTTGGATTTATATCTGCACCATATTTACATTGGCCCGATACTATTTGGACCTATTTAGAGAAGGAAAAGATTCTTTTTACGTGCGATGCATTTGGTTCACATTTTTGTGATGAAAGAATGTTTGATGATCTGGTCGGTGATTTTGATAATCATTTTCACTATTACTATGACAGCATAATGCGTCCGTTTAAGCCGTATGTCCTTAAAGCTATTGAAAAGATCGGGGAATTGGATATTGATATTATTGCAACAGGACATGGGCCGATTATACGTAAAGATCCCCGGAAATATATTGAAAGCTATCGTAGCTGGAGCCAGGCCCGAACAGATGTAATAAAGAATGTTCTGATTTTATATGTTAGTATATATGAAAGTACAAAAAATATGGCAGAAGCCATCTCCAGAGGAGTATCAGAAGCGGGTGTGAATACTAGAATATTAGATATGAATAATTCAGATCCTCAATTTATCAGGGATGCCATTGAAAAAGCAGATGGTATAATTGTCGGCGCACCGACAGTTGCCGGTGATGCTCCCAAGCCTGTCTGGGATGCTCTTTCCCTCCTTTCCACAGTTAACTCCAGGATTAAATTGGGATCTGCCTTTGGTTCTTATGGCTGGAGCGGTGAAGCGGTAGAAATGATTGAAGACAGATTAAGCGGGCTGCACATAAAACTTCATAAACCTTCCTTAAAAATAAAACTAATTCCAGATGACAATATTTTAAAAGAGTGTCAGAAATTTGGAAAAAAGTTTGTAATCGCTCTGGAACAGAAATAGATATATAGTATAAATTTCCATTTTTAAGTTTCTGGGAGTTAAGGTTTTATCTTGATTATATAGGAATTTCCATTTTAAGTCTTTATGGTTTTTGTGGTTATGTCATTGTCCTTTTACTGTGAGGCGACTCAAACCTAAAGGAATGAGTTACATTTCGTAATTCTAAAGCTAAAGACTTGGTTTCGTGCTGATAGTGGATGTAACTCATTCCTTTAGGTTTGATGATGCAAGATTCATGCTGGCGGTTAAAGTCCGCCCAGAGGGCGCTAATTTAATAGATATTGCCTCTCTTTCGGGAGGCGTCCTCGTCCGCCCTGGAGGGAAGCCAGTATTGGACTCCTTGCGAAAAGTCCTCGGCGCCTTTTGTCCGGGGAAGCAAGGTTTTTCATGTACTGGGATATTTGTTCACCACAACTATAGGGATCTGTTAAAAATTATTTAAACATTATTAAAAATGTAAGGTGAAGATGCTTGATCTCAGAAAGCACACGAATGAAATTTTTAAGCATGTATTAAGTACATTAGACTCAGAGTCGTTAGTTAAGAATAAAGTCAGCATTAATGATTCAACACTCTTAGTGGATCAAAGGGAGTATAACCTCAAAGATTATGAGCATATCTATGTGATTGGAGGCGGCAAGGCATGCGCTCCAATGGCTAAAACAATTGAGGAGATTCTGGGCGACAGGCTGGAAGACGGTATAGTCGTTGTGAAGTACGGCCACAGCCTGCCACTTAAGAAAATTAAGATAATTGAGGCATCACATCCAATCCCAGATACAAACGGTTTAGAAGGCGCTTCTGAGATTCTCAGACTTTTATCCAGAACAGGCGAAAAAGACCTGGTTATTTGCCTTATCTCCGGTGGTGGTTCCGCCTTACTGGTACAGCCGCATAAGGAAGTAACTTTACAGGATATACAGACAACTTCAAATGAATTACTGGCCTGCGGCGCTACGATTGATGAAATTAATGCCGTAAGAAAACATTTGTCGATAATAAAGGGCGGACACCTTGCACATGCTTCATACCCTTCAACATTGATTACACTGATACTGTCGGACGTAATCGGTGACCCGTTGGATATTATAGCGTCCGGCCCTACCGTGCCGGATGAGAGCACTTTCGACGATGCTTGTAAAGTTATAGGAAAGTACTCATTGGAAGACAGGATACCTGACAGCGTTTGTAAACTTTTAAAGATGGGACAAAGTGGAGAGACCAGAGAGAATCCTAAAAAGGGAGATAGAGTATTCACCAACACGCAGAATGTAATCATCGGTTCCAATAAGATAGCGCTGGAAGCGGCTAGAGAAAAGGCTACAGATTTAGGATATAATTCCTTAATCCTTTCATCCATGATACAGGGAGAAAGTAAAGAAGCCGCAATCTTTTTCGCTGCCATTGCAAAAGAGGTTTATCGTACAGGAATACCTGTCTCTAAACCCGCATGCATAATTGCTGGAGGTGAGACTACTGTTACCATTAAGGGCAATGGAAAGGGTGGGAGAAACCAGGAGTTTGCACTTTCTGCGGCCATGGAGATAGAGGGATATGACGGCATAGTGATTTTAAGCGCAGGCACCGATGGTACTGACGGCCCGACAGACGCTACAGGGGCAATCGTTGATTCCAATACCTGTACGGTTGCCAGGGAAAAGTTTTGCCTGAAACCCGAAGATTTTTTAACCAAGAACGATTCTTACAATTTTTTTAACAAGACTGGAGAACACATAATTACGGGCCCCACCCTGACTAATGTGATGGATATAATGATCTCTTTAATAAATAAAAAGGATATCTAAATGAAATTCAGTACGGCATTAAGGCAATATTCAAGAAGAAGGATAGAGAAAATAAAGAATGCTGACATTGTCGTAGGCATACCATGTTATAATAACGATTCCACGGTTTCACATGTAGTGAAAACCGTCGGCAAAGGGTTGTCGACATACTTTCCTGATTCAAAGGCCCTTATTATGGTTGGAGATGGTGGCTCGACAGACGATTCACGAGAACAAACCCTGGCCGTGCAGGTCGAACCATGGATTGAAAAACTAATCACAATATACAGGGGTATTCCCGGTAAGGGCACTGCATTGCGGGCAATATTTGAGGCCTCCGAATACCTTGGAGCAAGGGTATGTGTTGTCTGTGATTCTGATATAAGGTCTATTACGCCCGAATGGATAAAAAACCTTATTACGCCTGTTTACGAAGAAGAGTATCAGTTTGTTGTTCCATATTATGAACGATACAAGTATGACGGTACTATTACCAATAATATAGTGTATAACCTCACACGCACACTCTATGGTCTCAGGGTTCGGCAGCCAATAGGCGGAGACTTTGCCTTTTCAAGGAAACTTGTAAAATTCTATAATGATCAGGATGTCTGGGAGACCGATGTGGCCAGGTTTGGGATAGACATATGGCTCACCACTACTGCAATCATTCAGGGGTTTAGAATTTGTCAGACTCGATTAGGAACGAAGATTCATGATGTTAAGGACCCAAGTGAGTCATTAGGGCCGATGTTTCAACAGGTTGTCACCACACTCTTTGTCCTCATGGAGCAAAATTATGATTACTGGAAGGACATAAAGGGAAGCGTTTCCGTGCCAATCCTGGGAGAGGAAACCGGCACGAAGCCGGAGGCCTTTGATATCAACCTGGACAATCTTGTAGAGTATTTCAAGACAGGACTCAATCATTTCGGTGCACTATGGGAAAATATAATAGAAAAAGACAACTTTAAAGAGTTAAAGAAAATAGGATCTCTTAATACTGGGAATTTTGTATTTCCGACAGATTTATGGTGCAGGATACTTTATGATATAGCTGTAACTTTTCGTAATTGGAAGAGAAACAGGGTAAAATTGATTAATATGATGACGCCCCTGTACTTTGCAAGGATAGCCGGATTTGTTACCGAGACGAAAGATATGACAAACGAAGAAGCGGAACAGGTTGTTGAGAAACAGGCAGAAATGTTTGAAAATTCCAAAGACTATTTATTACAAAGATGGTCTGAAAAGGGGGAAGAAGAAACAAATTAAGCCTTCGGCGACTTTTTACCACTGCGTAGGGGCGTATAATTATACGCCCCTACATTTTGCGACAACATTGAAATTCATATACATTAAATTAGTTCGCTATGACTCATTCCGAACCTGACAAACAATTATCCCAAAAAGATATTAATAATGAGCTTGAGGCACATTTCAGGATTATACAATCGTGTTCTGTAAAGACGGATGACGGAGAAAGAATATTATTGGCCGCAAGGCCTGAGTCAAGATACCCTTATTTTTATCCGCGTGATGCTGCCTGTGCGTCCGGGCTTTTAGCATATCTTTCTACATCCGGCCTTTCTATTGCTGATGATGCATACGAATTGCTCAAGACCATTGCAGGATTTGTGTTGAAGGTATTGGGGGATGACGGCCATCTCGGACAAAGATACGCCCTCTCAGGTGAAGAAAAAAGTATTTATAAGCAGGAAGATAATAATGCACACGGTTTGATCATCCTTTCTAATTATTTACTTACTGCGGAAGCGAGAGGGGAAAACATTCAAGACATAGACAAATTTCTCCTTTCAATAAATAATGCTTCACAATATGCCCTTAAGAATTATTACCGTCCGGAGATAAATCTTTTCCATTCCACTACATCTATTCACGAATCGGCTCTTGAAGAAGGGTTCAGTTGCTGGACTAATTTCGCATATCTAAGGGCCTTTACTCTTGTTTCTAAGGTAAATGATGAATTAGATGCTCCGGATATTATTCCAGACAGAATACTCACATTTAAATCAGCTTTTAAGCATAATCTGTTCAGCATAATGGTGGCAAACAAGAGATTCCTAAGACGTATAGACGAGAAAGGTAATTATGACTTTAAGCCGGATTTTACACTATTAAGTCCATTCTATTTTCAATTTGGAAATGAAACCAAAGATTATCTTGACAATAGTGTGAACTTTCTGGAAAGACAACTCTGGGATCCGGAGTTAGGCATGATTCAGCGATACCTGCCATTCAGTGGAGATATGGAGATACACACTCACGCTGGTAACGGTCCCTGGTTTCAATACACAGCAATACTTGCCCAATACCATTACTGGTGTAAGAATGTTAAAAGGGGGGATGAATTAATGAACCTTATTGATGGCTATAAAAACGAAAAAGGAGAGATCCCTGAACATATTTCAACCTGTAAGAGATTCGATGCATTTATGGAATCTGAATGGAAAACGGGTCTTGATTTTGCAAAGGAATTTGACAAGCATATCCTTCAGGACGACCTGGACTTTGACAAGATTTTAGAGGAAGCCAATAATATGCAAAGGGCTTATAATGAAGTGGCAGACAGGTGCATGATACCTGATGTCACGATGGAAGAAGGTGGATATGTCATGTTTGTTACTCCGTTGATGTGGTCACATGTAGAATACATGAAGGCATTGCTATATAAACACGGTCTCTATCCTAACAATAATATATAGAAATTGGGTACCAGGAGGGGTAAATCCCCCATATCCCCCTTTAGAAAAGGGAGATATGGGGGATTTGAAGAATGATATAGGACGAGTTTGTGTTCTGCGGCAGTGTAAGGCAGAAGGTAGGGAAGGTTTAGTATTTGGCTTTATATTATTTTAGTAATATTATACTCGTTCAGTCTATATAAAATCATAATCCATAATTGGATAAGCCAATGTTATCACAAAACATTACTGGTCTGATTTTACTCAATCATTCACACACTCAAGCAGCATTATTCTAATAATATATTTACTTTAATCATGTTTCTTTACGTGGTTTTTATAAGAATATCCTGAATTATTCAGATTGCAAATTCACTATAAAGGTTTTTTATGAAATTACAATTAAGCTTGCGATTAGTGCTAAGACGTTTTCTGTTAATATTTCTGCCTTTGTTAACACTGGCAAGCGTTATAGCAATGTTGTTTTATTACCTTGAAGCTAAAAACGCTAAAGAAGAGAGGTTCATTTTTGAAACCAGTGAGGTTAACTATGTGAAACTACAAATGCAAACAATTATTAATGATTTCAAAATGATCAAATCGGATTTGGCAATCCTTACTTCCCATCACGAAATGCATAAACACCATGAAGGTGGCGAATTCCACCGTAAAAAAGCCCTTGCAGAAGAGTTTCTCTTGTTTTGTGATAAGAAGGGTATTTACGATCAGGTACGCTTACTTGACGAGAAAGGGAAGGAGATTGTGCGGGTCAACTATAATTCAGGCAATCCATACATCGTGCCGGAAGACCAACTTCAGTTTAAGGGGGACCGTTATTATTTTAAAGATACCTTCAAGCTGGATGAAGATGAGATGTTTATATCGCCATTTGACCTGAACATAGAAGGAGGAAGGATTGAGAAGCCCTTGAAACCAATGCTCCGTTTTGGAACTACAGTTTTTGACCGCTATGGACAAAAAAGAGGGATTGTAGTTCTGAATTATTTAGGAGAGAACCTTATCAATGCACTTAAGTTGGTGTCAGTAAGCGCTCCGGGACACATTATGCTTCTTAATTCTGATGGATACTGGCTGCGTGGTGCCAAACCCGAAGATGAATGGGGGTTTATGTACGAGAGCAGAAAGAATGTCAACTTTGGTAATGATTTTCCCAATGCGTGGCAACTAATTGCTGTAGGCGAATCGGGCCATTTTTACAATAAGAATGGTTTGTTTACGTTTATGACTGTGTATCTTTTCCTGGAAGGATGGAAATCAACATCTGGTTCGGATAGTACATTTGAGGAAAGCGTTAAAGACTTACAAGCAAAGGAGTATACTTGGAAGATAGTCTCTCACATAGTGCCAGACGTTTTGAGCGTCAGGTTGGGTAGCTTTACTACCATACTATTTTCCATTTATGGGGCTGTGATTGCATCAATAGGGTGTGGTTCATGGTTTCTGGCTAATTTAAGTGTCCGCCGAATGATAGCTGAGGAAGAGGTTAAGGCGCTAAACGAATCGCTGGAACAACGCGTGGTCGAACGCACGACAGTATTGGAACAGAGGAACATAGAACTAAAGCTTATAGAGGGGATACTGCGAGAGAGTGAAGAGAAATTTCGGAAAATAACATCTTCGGCTTTTGATGCTATTGTCATGATGGATGATGAAGGGAAAGTTTCTTTTTGGAATGAGGCGGCTGAAAGGATGTTTGGTTACTCTAGAGAAGAAGTAGTTGGAAAAGATTTGCATGCGCTGATTGTTCCTGATAGGTACTATGAAAATTATCTGAAAGGTATGGAAGGTTTTAAAAAAGATGGAACAGGTCTTATTATTAATAAAACATTTATCTTGCCTAGTCTCAGAAAAGATGGGCCGGAATTTTTTACAGATCACTCTTTTTCGTCGGTAAAGATAAAAAATAAATGGCATGTAATATCCATAATAAGAGACATCACAGGGCGAAAGCTAGCGGAGATTCATGAAAAAAGATCTATTTTTACGGCCTATTTTTCACGTTCATGCCGGGATTTTGTGGAACTTAAACCGGTTACTGAGTTGGCTACTAAAGGCTTGGCAGAACAACTCAACATTCAGCGTGCCTCAGTTTGGCTTTTAGATGATTCTAATAATCTGGTGTGTCAGAAACTTTACGAACATCCTAAAGGCTCATTTTCTGAAGGAACGGTTCTTTCAGGGGAAAGATATCCTGATTATATAAGGGCTATACTGAATGATAATCCTATTGATGCGCATAATGCCCGGACAGACCCACGCACAAAGAAATTTCTGAATGATTATCTGCTTCCTTTAAATATTTATTCTATGCTGGATACACCTATAAAATTAAAAGGAAAGGTTTCAGGCGTTTTATGTCTGGAACAGACTGAGCATATCAGACACTGGCAAAAAGATGAAATCGATTTTGTTAATACAATTACGGCTCAATTATCAAGTGCTATTGATAGAATTACAGAGCGTAAACAGATTGAAGGAAAATTAAGAACTTCAGAGCAGCATTACCGTAGTATATTCGAGAATGCAATGGATGGCATAGGATTATGTACTCCTGAAGGTAAGCTTACTGCACTTAATAATGCTTTTGCTGAGATAACGGGATTTTCGGAAGAAGAACTTCTTGGCATGAGATATCAGGATCTGACTTCTCCGGAGTATTATGACACTGAGGCAGAAAAGGTGAGAATCCTCTTGGAGACAGGGGTATCTCAAGAATATGAAAAGGAGTATATAAGAAAGGATGGGATGAAGGTACCAGTCTTATTAAAAGTTTCTGCAATTTACGATAAAGATGGGGAACTGAGACTATTGTTGGCTATGATAAAGGACATGACAAAAATTAAGCAGGCAGAAGAGACACTTCTCCTTCACAGCAAAATTTTGGAGAATATGAATGAAGGTGTCAACTTAGTCAAAGCAAGTGATGGCATAATAGTTTATACAAATACCCAATTTAATAATTTATTTGGTTACGAATATGGTGAACTTGTTGGTAGACACGTGTCTGTCCTCAATGCACCGGTTGAAGTAGCTCCTGAAGAAAAAGCTAAAGAGATTATCCGGGAACTTAATGATAAGGGCAGCTGGGCAGGCGAAATATGTAATATAAGAAAGGATGGAACTACATTTTGGTGCCGCGCGAATGTTTCACGCTTCAACCATCTGGAATACGGTAAGGTTTGGGTGTCGGTACATGAGGATATTACCGACCGTAAGAGTGCAGAGGAACAAATAAAGGCATCTCTCAAAGAAAAAGAAGTACTTCTGAATGAAATTCATCATCGGGTCAAGAATAACCTCCAGATAATTTCAAGCCTGCTCGATTTGAGTAGTATGCAGACACAGAATCAAGAGACGATTGAATTGTTTGCAGAATCACGTAACAGAGTGGATTCTATGGCCCTTATCCATTCACAACTCTATAAAAGTGAACGATTTGATGAGATAGACATGGAAAGGCATATTCAGGAACTATCTAGGAACCTGTTAAATATATATTCAAAAGAGAAAACAATTACACTTAACGTTAAATCTGCCAATGTGTACCTTCCGGTGACACAGGCAGTCCCTTGTGCGCTGGTACTAAACGAGTTGATTTCAAACTCCCTGAAACACGCTTACAGAGATGGAGAACAAGGAACAATTAGTATCTCCATGCAGCAGTCAGACGATGACACAATTCTTATGAGAGTTAGAGATAATGGTGTAGGTATTCCGGAGGAGATTGACATAGGAAGGACTAAGAGTTTGGGGTTAAAACTGGCGAGAAACATTGTAAATAAGCAACTAAATGGCAAAATAAAGATTATAAGGAATAAGGGCACAGAGTTTATCGTAGAATTCAAGAATTCAAAGGAGGACTCATGAAAAGACTAATGGTAGTAGATGATGAAGCAGTGATAACCACGCAATTGGAGGATCGTTTACTTTCCATGAAATACGATGTAGTGGGAACCGCCTCTTCGGCAGAAGAATCTGTGAGTATGGCCAGAGAACTTTGTCCCGATTTAATTCTAATGGATATTGTAATGAAGGGAAAGCTTGATGGTATTGATGCAGCCAGGATAATAAAGGCGGATATGGATATTCCAATTATATTCCTGACTGCGTATGCGGATGATAAATATATAAAGAGGGCGATGGAAGTAGAACCATACGGATATATTGTCAAACCATTTAGAGAAAACGAAATAAGAGCAAACATTGAGATCGCCCTTTATAAAAAAGATTTGGAACGAAAGCAAGAACAGGCAGAGAAAAGAATTCGTAGATTATTTCTCGCAATTGAACACAACCCATACATGGTTCTGATTATGGATACCGAAGGGAAGACCGAATACGTAAATGCCGAATTTATTCAGCTAACGGGATATACATCCAAAGAAGCCGTAGGGAAGAATATTTCCCTCTTAAAATCTGATGAAACATTACCTGAAGTATATAAAGAGATGTGGGATAAAATTACCTCTGGTGAAGAATGGAGGGGAGAATTATGTATTAAAAACAAGGATGGTACACCAGATTTGAGATATATAGTTGCTTTACCTGTGAAAAATATAAAGGGAGATATTGTTTTCTTTGTTGTAGTTATGGAAGAGAGCTCCAATCATGAAAAGAGGATGGAGATGTTATTGCAGTCAGAAAAATTAAATGCCATGAAGACATTGACTGCCGGAATAGCCCACGAGTTTAATAATATCTTTGCCATAATCTCCGGCAACACGCAGTTATTGAGGAGAGATTATAGCGAAATTAAAGACTTAAGAGATGGACTTCTCACTATTCAAAAGGCTACAGTAAATGGCGCTGAACTAATCAGCAAAATGAAAATGTTTACCGAAATGGAAAAAGACACTTCTGCATTTGTTCTTTCTGATATTAAGGGGATAGCAAAACAGGCGATAAAATTTACAAAGCCCAGGTGGGAGAATAAGGCTCAGGCCAAAGGCATAAACTACCATATAGACGAAGAAGGCATGGAGGAGGTACCAATGATAATGTGTATTCCTTTAGAATTAAGAGAGGTATTTGTAAATATAATAAATAACGCTCTGGATGAAATGCCTGACGGTGGAAGTGTATCATTTAATACATGGAGTGATGAGGACAACGTATTTGTAAGTATTTCTGATACAGGTAAAGGTATGTCAGAAGATGTAAAGAAAAAGATATTTGATCCTTTCTTTACAACAAGGAGACCTGAAGGTAGTGGGTTGGGACTGAGTGTGACATACGGCATAATAAAGAGACATAGTGGCAGGATAGAGGTTGAAAGCGAGGAGGGGAAAGGCACAACATTTACCATAAGTATTCCAATTACGAGGGACGTTACTCATAGAGTATTACAAGCATTATCACCGAAACCGTCTCATGAGATAAAGGCTAAAGGACTCCGCATCCTGGTGGTTGATGATGATATAGAAATATGCAGGATTCTGAATATCTTTTTATCAAAAAACGGTCACAATGTTAAGGCTGTTAACATTAGTACTGAAGCTATTAAGCTACTAAAGGAGGAGGAGTTTGACCTTGTGCTGAGTGACTATGTCATGCCGTATGTAACGGGATATGAAATAGCAAAGTTTCTGGATCGATTGGAGAAGAGACCAAAGATAGGCATAATCACCGGTTGGGATGAGATGATTCCGGCTAAAGAAGTAGAAAGTGCAAAAGTTGACTTTGTTATAAAGAAACCTTTCGATTTCGCAGAGATATCAAGGCATATAAATTTGTTATTCGATGGTGCATAAAGAAAGGAATTGATAGGTTTACTTCGATTGATTATATGAGGGATTTTCATTTAAGTCTAAGGTAGTTCCTGTCTGCCGACAGGCAGGAAGTATCCAGTTTGTTCTAAGCGACTCAAACCTAAAGGCATCGGCGTGAGTTCAGCCGAACGGTATGAGTTACATTCCCTGGCCCAGACCGCAGGACGCCCGCCTGCCGGACGGGCAGGGATCGCACTAGGGCAGGCCGTAATTATTATGCATCGGCATCGAACCAACTGGTGGGTGTGTAACTCATGGCTTCCTGCCCGAACTGATTGGCTCGCCACAGCGAGTCTGCCTTGGGCATGACAGGCGGGTAGCCTTGATCAATCATCACGAAACTGTGTGCGTGCTTGTTTTATAGTGGTTGTAAAAGAGCTTATTTCATCAATAAGTTGTTTGTAGGGAAAGTTTTTACCGGGACATACTGTGCCTTTTTGGACAACCTGATTATGCATGATGATGTTTGATTCGGGTATTTTATATCTTTTAGAAACGTAATTGACCAGACTTGCCAGAGATTCCAACTGATTGTTTGTGGGTTTATTGTCCTCTTCAAAATTTCCAACAAGACAGATACCAATAGCGATTTGATTAAGATCCATATTGGCGGTATGTGCGCCATGAATCTGTTTTTTCCATCTATCACCCACTTCAATCTCGCCATTGCCTGAACCTTTACCGTTGCCGATAACGAAATGATAGGCCAGGCCTTCCGGCCACTTTCTCTTTTCTCTGTGGTACCTGTCAAAGCGCCTTGCATTTCCTTCATCAGTGGCACTGTGATGTAATACAACATATTTCCATTCGTTTTCGTCTACATCTACCTTACATAATTTTTCAATATCTATAGTTACTGTAAATTGTCTTTCTTTCCCAATAAACGGCAGGTAAATGAAAAACCCTATTGCAGTAACATACATAGCAATTGAAAATATTATAACGTGCCGTTCAACTATCTTCATAACGTCATTTGGTGGGCCGGGATACCGGTTTAATATTGCTTCCTTTCAGATATTGATGTCTTAAAAAACCCTTTAAAACAATATTCTATAGAAATTTTAGAACATAAAGCAAGATTAATATGCTTGTAAATCAATGCTTACCTTGACACTTTATTGTTATTGTGATAGGATTCAGCAATAATATCAGGATTTATTTTGCCTGTAAAGGATTACACGTCAATGGCTTATGGAAAGTTTGCTGAAGTTGTATTAGACATACCTCTGAATAAGAAATTTCACTACAAGATTCCACCATCTTTTATAAACCAGATCGAGATTGGTAAAAGGGTTAAAGTCCCTTTCGGAGGGAGAACAGCCGTAGGGTATTGCGTTGGGCTAACCGATAAATCGGATGTTAAAACAATTAAGGATATAATCCGCGTAATTGATACAGAGCCTATATTAAATTCCAAAATGCTAAGGATTGCGGAATGGCTGGCCAATTTCTATTTTTGTGGCTGGGGTGAAGCCCTGGAAACTTTTCTTCCATCCGTTGTAAGAAAGGGCATTAACGCCAAGACGGTAAGTGTAGTCAGATTATGCAAAGATGGAGCATCCGTAAAAGAGATGATTTCCATAATAAAAAAGAGAGCGCCAAAACAGGCAAGAGTACTGGAGGTTCTCTCTGAGGTAGGCGAAATAACATTTCCGGAATTAGCAAGTATCAGCAATTGCAAAATGGACAGTATTAACAGGCTTCGAGATAGAGGACTGATTACTCTTGATAAAAGAAAAGTAAATGATTCCCTCTTTGCCGGAAAACACTTCAAGAAGACATGCCATTTACAGACAACCGGAGAACAGGAAACAGCTATTAACCTCATCAAGAGGAAATTAAGGGAAAGACAGTATGGCACAGTTTTGCTGAAAGGGGTTACGGGAAGCGGCAAGACAGAGGTTTATCTGCAGGCAATCTCAGAAGTAATTACTCTGGGACTTAAGGCAATAGTTCTGGTTCCCGAGATATCTCTTACACCGCAAACTATTGAAAGATTCAAATCTCGTTTTGATAGAGTAGCCGTCCTGCACAGCAGTTTGACTGACAGGCAGAGAAGCGATCAATGGTGGGATATCAAGAATGGTAATGCAGACGTTGTTATTGGCGCACGTTCAGCAGTATTTGCCCCTTTAGAAGATGTGGGATTGATCGTAATCGACGAAGAGCATGAGAATACATACAAGCAGGACACCACTCCACGTTATAATGCCCGTGATGTGAGCATGATCAGGGCGGAGTATGAAAATGCCCTGGTTGTACTTGGTTCCGCTACACCGTCTCTTGAGAGTTTTTATAATGCCGTTATTGGTAAGTATGAATATGTCACCCTGAAAAATCGGGTTGGAAATAAACCGCTTCCCAGGGTGGAAATAATTGATATGCGCCACGAAAAGTACAGGGGCAAAAACCAGAAATATATATCTGATTATCTGGAACTTTGTATGAAACAGTGCCTTTCTAAAAAGGAGCAGGTGCTGTTGTTTTTGAACAGGCGTGGGTTCTCGCCTTTTATAAGTTGTAGAAGATGTGGTTTTGTACTAAAATGTAAAAGATGTGATATCTCTATGACTTATCATAAAAATAAGGCTGCCGTAATATGTCATTATTGTTTTTCGGAAGAACCTGTTCCCGAAAAATGCCCTGAATGCTGTTCTCCCGGTATAAGTTTTCTGGGTGTTGGGACAGAAAGGATGGAGGAAGATATCAGGGCCAGGTTCCCTCAGTACAAACTTTTGAGGATGGATAGCGATACCATGAGGGGAAGGGACTCTCATGAAAAGGCACTGAGCGCCTTCGGGCGCGGCGATATAGACATACTTCTGGGTACCCAGATGATTGCAAAAGGCCTTGACTTTCCGAACGTCACATTGGTTGGTGTGCTTTCTGCTGATACAATTGTCAATATGCCTGATTTCCGGGCAGGTGAGAGAACGTTCCAACTGCTTTGCCAGGTAGCGGGAAGAACCGGAAGAGGTTCCAAGGGAGGGAAGGTTATAGTTCAAACTTATAATCCGGAGCATTACAGCATTAAGTTTGCTGCTTTACATGACTATGACGGGTTTGCCAAAAAAGAACTTGAATATAGAAAGCAACTTTATTATCCTCCGTATGGAAGATTGGCCAGGATTGTCTTGCGCGGAAAGAAGGACCAGGATGTTAAAAAAAAGTCTATGGATATTGCCGAGAAATTGAGAGAAGCAATACGATTGACAACCGGAGCGGCTCAATCAGACAGGCACAAAGATAAAGTTGAAGTCTTGGGCCCTGCACCTGCGCCTATTGCAAGGGTTAAAGACAATTTTAGGTGGCACTTAATAGTGAAGGCGGATAATTCTGAAAACTTGAGTACGATTTTAAAGAATATTGAAAATGAAAATAGATATTCAAAAAAGGTTCAGATTATGATAGATGTGGATCCGTATATGTTATTATAGTACATAGAAAGTTAAAAGTGCCTAAAGTTAAAAGTGCCTGAAGTTGGGGGAAAATAACGGTTTAAACTGTTTAAACGGCTTAAACGGTTCAAACCGCATCTGTTTCCTAACTTTAGTCACTTTCCTTGCCTACCGGCAGGCAGGAGTTCACTTCACACTTTAGGCACTTCAACCCTGGTTGCGGCTATGCCGCACTATGAGGTGTTAAAAAATGCCAGAAAATGGTTATAGTGCAGAAAAGTTTTTCGGAGATGGCGGCGGACTGACATACAGTGATTTTATCCTGTTGCCTGGTCATATAGGTTTTCCTACGGAAGATGTCGATATAGAAACAAACTTTACAAGAAATCTCCGGATAAAAAGGCCTCTCGTCAGCTCTCCCATGGATACCGTAACAGAGTCAAAGATGGCAATCTATCTGGCGCTGCTGGGTGGAATAGGAATTATACATTATAATAATACTATTGAAGAACAGGCCAGGGAAGTCAGGTTTGTAAAAAGATTTGAAAACGGATTCATTACTGACCCGGTAACACTCAGTCCTGAAAGTACCATTTCAGATGTTGACGAGATTAAGAAGATATATGGATTCTCCGGCATACCAATAACTGAGGACGGGACTTTAAAGACTAAATTAATAGGTATCGTTACACGGAGAGACATAGATTTCGAAACAGATAGAACAAAAAAGTTACGTGAAGTTATGGTTACCCGGCTCGTTACGGCAAACGCCGGTATTTCCCTCTCAGAGGGGAATAAAATACTAAAGGATTCCAGGAAGGGTAAGCTGCCTTTAGTGGACAAAAATGGATGCCTTGTATCCTTAATGAGCAGGACAGATTTATTGAAGAATGAAGATTTTCCTTTTGCTTCAAAAAACAAAGAAAAACAGTTGTTGGTCGGAGCCGCAGTCTCAACACGGGATGAAGACAGGGAGAGGCTTAAAGAACTGGTAGATGCGGGAGTAGATATAATAGTTATTGATGCTTCTCAGGGAGACTCAATTTATCAGCATAATATGATAGAGTATATAAAGAAGAATTACCCGAAGATAGAAGTCGTGGGTGGAAACGTTGTAACTGCCAGACAATGTAAATCACTCATTGATAAGGGAGTAGATGCCCTGCGTATAGGGATGGGTGCAGGTTCTATCTGTATTACACAGGAGGCCATGGCAGTGGGAAGGGCACAGGGTTCTGCGGTTTACCACTGTGCAAAATTTGCAAGAGAGTATGCGGGAATACCCGTAATTGCGGACGGAGGGATAGCAAACATAGGTTACATAGTTAAGGCATTATCATTAGGGGCGAGTACCGTAATGCTTGGTGCTATGCTTGCCGGTACGGACGAGGCTCCCGGTGACTATTATTATGAGGGTGGTGTCAGGTTGAAAAAATATAGAGGGATGGCATCCTTAGAGGCAATGGATAAAGGTGGTGACAAGAGATATTATGCAGAAGACGATAAGATTAAGATCGCACAGGGAGTATCAGGTACGGTAGTTGATAAAGGATCAGTAACTCATTTTGGTGAGTATATTATAAAAAGCTTACTGCATGCGATGCAAAATCTTGGTTATAAGACAATAAAAGAACTGCATAACGGGATTTATGATGGCACTCTTGCTTTTGAGGCGAGATCACCTTCTGCTCAGGGAGAAGGGGCTGTCCATGATTTACATTCATATACTTTACCTGATGCTGCATTGTTTTACCCTCATGATAGGAAAAGGTGATAATTTTTAAGATGTATGGTGGATAATACCATCCATTATTTATTGGGCGTATCAAATTTCAATAAAATAATTTTAACCCGTAATCTATGGGGCATATGCTTTGTCATGATTAAAAATATAAAATATTTCAGTTTTCTGGCTATCGTTGCAATTATTTTTGTTTCAGCCGGTTGCGTGACCAGGACAATAACCGTAAAGACAAATCCCAGCAATGCGCTGGTGTATATTGATGATAAGCTTGAAGGTGAAAGTCCCGTTACGATACCTTTTACATATTATGGCACCAGAAAAATAATGATAGAGAAAAGGGATGAGGATGGAAGGCTTACCCATGAAAGAACAACTGTATTTGAAAAAATAAAGGCGCCAGTATATGAGATCTTTCCACTGGATTTCTTCTCCGAAGTGTTATGGCCGCGCGAGATAAAAGATGAACATATCTTAAATTATGATTTAGTTAAATTAGAGCCATTGTCGATAAAGGAACAACAGGAAAAGGTAATAAAGAATGCGGAAGAGTTAAGGCAAAGGGTCAACGCACCGGATTTTTAACAGCCGCTAAGATAAAAAAAGCCTCTTCCGGGTAGTTCTCATTATTTTGTCGTTCATCAATCTTAATTCGATATCCGAAGTTCCTGCCTACCGTCAGGCAGGCATTATTCGCGATTTCTCAATCATGGATATCCCTAACCTGGTAGGGCTTGAATATACGTAAAATATGCTCAGCTTTGCTTAGATAGCTATTCCCTTTTTGGTTCTGGCTCGACCAGGTTGTAAAATGAAAACCTGCGGTTTTCAAACTTTCCCTTATTAGTACAAAGATTAGAAGGCAGTCGCCTGTCGCCTGAGGACGACCCTGTGGACAGCTTCAAGATCCGCCATGGCGGTCATGCCTGAGGCAGTTCCGCCTAGGCGGAGATTCGCTGTGGCGAACTGGTCATGTTTATGTAACGAATGATAGCTAAATTATAAAGTTGTTTGATTTGTTATTAATAGGTTTTATTTTGCGAAGCAAATTATATAAATTGGCGACCAGCGGGAGCTAATTTAATGAAAATGGCTCTAACCTCCACAATAATTTCTTCTCTCTTATTCTTTTTCATTGGTCAGATTGTTAATGCCAGTGAAGATGATAGAAAGAAATGGAACAAACGTTATGATGTCATGGAGTATATATACGGGAAAGAGCCTATCAAGTTCCTGAAGGAAAATGTTGATCTTTTGACTAAGGGCAAGGCTCTGGTCCTGGCTATGGGAGAAGGGAGAAATGCAGTATTTCTTGCCAGAAATGGATTTGACGTTGACTGTTGTGATATCTCTGAAAAAGCTGTCGAGAAGTGCGAATCCTTAGCCTGGGAAAGCGGCGTGACACTAAATGCATTTCAAGCGGATCTGGAGGACTATAAGATACCGGCTGATAAATACGATCTTATTACGTGCTTTTATTACACACAAAGAGATCTTATTCCTCAAATCAAGGAAGGTCTGAGGGAGGGCGGTATGGTTATGTTTGAGACCTATACCATTGATCAGCTGAAGTATGGAAAAGATGCACCCGGGCCTAAGAATCCGGATTATTTGCTAAAGCATAATGAACTTCGTAATTTCTTCAGAGACTTTCATATTCTTTATTATAGAGAAGGTGAGATAGCAGAGAATAAATCAGTAGCAAGTTTGATTGCACAGAAGAAA
>JACZYU010000025.1 GCA_022570935.1 Planctomycetota bacterium
TTGTCAAGGCATTTAGTTGTTGTATACATATTTTAACAAAAGAAGCTATGGTAAACCATTGAATGACAATTGTTTACGGGGATCTTGTCCTGTTTTTTTTGCTGATCGTAATAAACTTACGCTAGGTAGCGGCCGACAAGGCCTTAATCTAGCGGGTGAAAGTCCCGACCGTACCAATTGCTCGAATCAGGTATGTAGCGATACCACAGTTCATGAAGGGTAACCTCATGTCCATTGCGTGGTGTAAACGGCCCGACTGCCTTGTGATTGTGAATCACAACGGTAGGTGCAACTTGGGGGTCTAGCAAGTATGGGAGCCTGAACATAAAGGAATGTCTGCAGCCTCGAAAGCACTAAGTCGTTGAAGTTGCATTATGACAAAAATTGAGCGTGCCAAGCTTTTTAGGGATAAAGCGAGGCCGAAGTTCTTCAGGAAGAAACGGGTAAATGCACTGAAGAGACGCCACGGGGTAAGGGACCAAGCGCCCATATACAGATTAAGGGGATAACGTCGGGAAGTACCATCTTCCAGCAGGGGCTTGCAGCAACCTGCAATTATCTTGATAATATATTGAATAATCAGGAAGGGATTTGGTATGGCGCATGAGCTAGTATGAGCTATGAAGATCGGGTAATGCCGATTGAAGTCATGATTGACGTGACTCCCTGAGAGATAACGCCTCTAAGGGGCAAAGGAGCTCTCGGTAAATGGTGGACATTGAAATAACGACAACCGTCATAAGATGGGATGATCCTAAAGTAAAATGTCGAACTGAAGAATCAAACATGTCGATCCAGGGGTGTATGTTGGCAAGGACTTAAACCTCGGATTGTGATCGGAAGGGTCTTCAGGAAACGCCGTTGCTGCCAACCGGACTCGGGAAATCCGACCGTCCGGGATGAGAGGGGGGCTAGCGGAAACGTGAGTTATGGTATTAGCTATATGGGCACATAAAGTGGAAACACCGAAACAGACAAGCTTTTACCTAAGACTGCGCGCACCGTTTTTCTACCCGACTTTAATAAGTATTGAATTCACGTCATTTGCAGTTTGTTAAGAGCTTTGATTTCAATTAGTATTTGCTTACTAAATCTTGCCGCGCTTTCATACCCTTATAAATGACAATAAATGAAAACACTGAGAACCCAAAAGGTATAATAATATATTGTACTATTTGATAGGACAATTCCCATCCACTCGCAAAAACAATTTCTTTACACATTAATATACCAGTCAGAGCAGATGCACCGCTTATAAGGCCGATGACAGAAAAATATCGAGGTTTAAAAGATTCATTTGTTACGAAGTCTTTGTTTTGTTTTGAATAATCCCAGCATCCAATTGCCTTTTTAAATCCAATTTGTTTTGAATACTCTTCAATATTTTGTTTATGCCCTTCAAACATCCATTCACTAATCTTCATGATATGTTGGTCTACATTTAGGTATATAAATGCTGTAATGGCTCCGAGTATAGGAATTGCTAACAACATATCTACTTCTATTACCCGATCTTTCTGAAAATATAATCCTAACAAAACTGCTGATGAATAAACAAACCAACGTATATATGTATCGCGCATCTTAACTTTTTCCAAAATTTCTTGTCGAGCAGCGTTAAAATGCGTGGAGATTATTACTTCAGGTTGAGGATTAAATTGATTGTTTGACAACTGCTGGCTCATATTTGCCTATAATATAGGGCTATCAACTAGCGATTTATGCATGTGTTTAGAAAAATAACAAGTAATTGATAAGATATAGATAATATGAAGATTTACATGTTTTGTTATCTATAAAAACAGACACTTCATTCTCAAGATAATGGAGACAGCGTCTATTAATTCGTTTCCGTGTAAACTAATACAACTGTCATTAGGAGCATTCCTAAATTTTTGTACAGGATTGTTTTTTTGGGGTGCGGTGACCGTGTCACTGCTTTAATACGCATCATCATTCGTTCCCTGATCAAAACAGTAGGTCCTGTTTCGAAAACTGGCCTCATAATAAGCCAGTTTGGGAAACTAACCCTACATATTTCCACAATTTGGAAATGTTCACCTCACGAACCCGGTAATATATTTGTGAACTGGTATTCCTCAACGTACTTACCCACAGATGCTTCAAACTTATCTTCCCCCCACTGCTCTATGGTAAGAGTCTTCTCTTCTGATTTATCATAATAATCCCAGTAGAGAAATTCGATTTTCTGTTCTCCACCACCTTTACAGAAATAGCCGCCGCCGCCTTCATCAAGGCAATATGTTACCCCTTCATATTCGATTTCATTCGGAGGATCATCATTTTCACGAATATGCTTATGTAATCCACGGCCCAGGCTCTTAAAGGAGATTTTTTTTGTCATAACCCACTCAGGTTCATCATCGTCCTCAAGTTCCAGGTATACAACTTCATTTCCGGATGTAAGCTCCCATTCATAGCTGTATTCTCCATCATCCCAGTCATATTTATTATATTCAGTAACTTCCCATGTCTTCATGTCATAATCCAGAATATATCCAACCTTGAGTTTAGACAAAACAAGGTCCTGTAAAGGATCAAATTCTTCCTTCTTTTTCTTCTTGCCAAACATTCTATTCCAAGCCATATTGATCCTTTATAAATTACGAAAATATTTCACCGCAAAGGAGCGAAGGACGTAAAGAACATATTGTTTCTGTTCTACTGTTCTTACAATCATACATTAAGATCTATGTTATTATTATAACGCAGGGAGTCGTCTAAGCAGTTCATTCCCACGAGGAGCATGGGAACGAGTTAAGTAAATGATTGACCGCTACCTCCTCCTTTTCAGGAGGATTCCAGTTCTTGATTTCTTTTGCCTTTAACATCAGTGTTAATCTGTGCCTTTTACTCGCCCTCGGCGCTGTTTGTCCGGGGGGAATTCGTGTCTAAAGCTTTTTTCTATTCCTACATCCCCATCTTAGCCTTCAATACAGCGAGTTTGTCACTTGCAAGACTTAATTGGCTACCAGCCAGTGCGGAATTGATTTCATCATCTACACTCGTTTCTGCAGATGCCAACTCTCCGTAGGATTGTGCCAGTGATTCATCTTCTTCAACCTTGGCCTTCATCTTTTCCAGCATTGCAATAGTACCGGTAGAGTCGACCCTCGCCACTTGCTCATTTATCTTACGAGTGGCTGCGGCGGTCTTAGCCCGTGCCCTGAGTGTGATAAGCTCGTTTTCGTAAGAAGATACGGTTGACCTCAATTTGGATACACTTGCCTGTAACTGTGAGGCCATTTTATCCTGCTGTTCCCAATTCTGCATCACGCTGACAGCCTTTTGACTGCACTCTTCCTTTCTGTTTAAGGCTTCTGTAGCCAATCTTTCTGACTGAGCCGAGTCTAACTCACCATTCTGCATCTTCTTGAGCAGCATCATGGCCTTGCGCTCATAATCAGCAGCTAACCTTTTATTGTCATCAGCCTCTTTCTTCAAGCGTATGACAACTCCCTTAACCTCTGCCAGGCTTCTCATGCTTCCCTGCAGATCGTTCTTCAGGTCTCTTATTCCCTGTTCAGTCATTTTGATAGGATCTTCAAATTTGTCCATCGCGCTATGTGCCTGGGACTGCCCAACCTTAAACATACGCTGAAATATACTAGCCATGGTCTCTCTCCTTCTTAATTAGAAAATATCTTATCCTGAATTAATAATGTTATTATTTAGCAATTCCTAGCTTTTACTAAACTCAATAAGCTCTCCGGCATACTCTGCCAGGGCTATACTCAATGCATTGATTGAACCCTCCAACTCATTTTTGTCCAGATTTTCCAACTGTAAGGTATCTCTGAAAATAACCTTCTTCCCTTCTTCATTCAATACAAATGCTCCATGTACCAATGTACGATTCATTTGGAGCAGTCGCTTAAAAAGCCCATCTGTCTTTTGCGGAACATCCATAATCACCTGTTCAAGAACTAAAACAGGGTCCTCACAATCAATGATGAGATCCTTGATACCTTTCTCTTCGTCATCTATAATTACTAACTCCTCTGCAACATCCTCACTGGAGATTGAAAACTCTAACTCGTGTAAATAATCCTTCACCTTTTGCAGATTTCCAGACATCTCTTTTCTCCTATTTCAAATTTATAAAATTTATTATCAAAACAACTTAATTCTTTTTAGTTATACTCACACAAAGAAAAACAATCTCTCGCAGAGGCGCAGAGAGCGCTAAGGTACTACTTAAATAAAAAAACTAAAAGCCTTTATTCCAAAGAATTTTTAAATCTAAATCTTTTTCCCTTTGCGAACTTAGCGTCTTCTTGTCCTCGGCGCCTTTTGTCCGGGGAGCGGTGAACTTTTACTTTTATTTGCCAAAATGTGGTCGTTCCTGCGCTATAAGGATCAGATGGTCCCCGGGTTGAATAGTCTGTTCCATGGGAGGATTAGCTATCAATTTATTGTCTTTTTGTGTTTCAATTCCTACGATAATGGCATTATGCTTTTCCTTAATAAGTCTCAACACCTCAATAAACTGCATGCCCACAAAACTTTCCGGTGGTTTTACTTTGTAGAGTTCGTTACCGTATCGATTACTGACAAGCTCAGTAATTATACGAGTTATACCGTGATCCAGGGCCGCCTGTACAAGGAGATTGCCGCTCAGTTCACCAATAACAATTATTTCGTTTGCTCCTGCCAGCTTTCCATGCTGCATATTCCTCGCATCAGAAATCTCCACACAGATATAAACATTCGGATTTAACTTACGTATGGTAAGAGTGTTCAGTACGACTTTTGCATCCCTTGAATACGAATCAAGACTTTCGTCTGTCAGGATCATAACGACCGATGCTTCCTGCAGGTTGGCCTTCTGCATTATGTCATCATCAACTTCACCATGGATAAAAAAGGTATTCTCATCTTCCAGTGGCTTTTCAGGGATATCTGCGACAATAACGATAGGTTTGCTATGAACCTTCTTATCTGCCCGTAATTCAGCAATAATCTCCTTTGCCTTATAACTCCATCCGCAAATAATAAAATGACCTTTAACCTTTACCCCCCTCACACCCTTGCCTTCTTTGAGCTTAGTGTCAACAAAGGCACTGGCAATCGTTGCCGTAAACATTCCCAGTAGTCCAATGCCAAATACCATGACGACTACGCCAATAATCCTTCCACCCATTGTTGATGGTGTTATGTCACCGTACCCTACCGTGGTAATCGTTACAAAACTCCACCAGAAGGCATCCTCAATGTATGGAGTCTTTTCAAAAAAATGGAGACCTAATGCGCCTAGAAACAAGATAAAAATTGTTAAAATGAATAATCGAATGATTTTACTTCTTCTAATGGAGGTAACAAATTTACTTATATGGAATAATACATTTATCATGGTATTTGATATTTAGCAACCTTTATTATATATATTACTAACATGGTGTGTGACTTTCCAGATGTAAATTTCACTTAGTGTCGCTTGCCGTACATACCCTTCATATTGGCATACAATTTAATAATTTATCGAATTAAGTGAATTTTATCACTTATTCTTACTATACTATCTAACATTACATAAAGGGAATGTCAAGATGTTTCACATGGTTGATGGCGTAAAGAAGCAAGAAAATATGTAATCTTAAACGATGTAAGTTGTATACATTTTAGTACTAAACTAAAGGGGTATATTGGTTATTCCTTAATATTGTCAAGTTATACATTTGACTTGTAATCTAAAATGACTTTTTGTAGAATCTCACACTACTATTAAAATTAGAGAAAACTCACAAGTAAGAACACATTTATGGCAAATCTAAACCTATCGAATTTAAGTGTGCAGGTTAAGAATAGGATGGAACCGTTCTTTAATGAAATACTTTCTTCTTTTGCGAGTCAAATCAAATCCATTTACATAATTGGCAGTGCTGTTACAAATGACTTTGATACAAAGACATCTGATGTTGATTCTCTTATAGTGTTGAAGGAAAAGAATCTTGATATCTTTGATTTTATAGCGCCTATCGGCAAAAAATACGGCAAGAGAAAAATAAGAGCACCAATCATAATGTCTGATGAGTACATACGGTCTTCACTTGAAGTATTCCCTATTCAATTTCTAAATATGAAAACAATTAATGAACTCGTTTATGGTGACGATGTTCTTAACGGTATCAAGATTGAAAAATCAGATTTACGACTTGTCTGTGAAAGAGAATTAAAGGGTTGGATCCAGAATATAGGCCAGGCATACATAAAATCCCTTGGTAATGACCGTATAATAAGAGAACTGTTTGTCAGCTTTCTCTCTGCATTCATTCCCATATTCAGGGCAATACTTTTCCTATATGACAGAGAATTACCAAAGGAAAGAAATGCTGTACTGGATATGTGTGAAGGTGTTTTGAATATTAAAATGAGCGTCTTTAGAGAATTAGTAACGATTAAGAGAGGCAAATACAAACCAACCCACGAAGATTTAAAAAACGATTTCCAAAGAATGTATAATACCCTCGATGATATCGCAAAAATAATTGATAAATTTCAAGTATAAATAAATTAGCTTCCTTCGGTCACTAATTTATGGCATTTTGCTTCGCAAAATGCAATTTCCATGGAAATTGCAGACTGCCTCTTGTAACAAAATAACAAGTTTTACCAGCACGCAGACAAGAGATTGGTAAGTAAGAATTATTTTTCGAACGTTAGCATTAGAACTGAATCCATGATGCTTTGTAAAAAACACTTTGTATTATTCACAATTACCTTGATTACTCTGTGTGTGTCCACAATAGCGGCATTTGGAGCCGCAGATATTCCCGCCCCAGAAATGCATGTTGTTGATCGTGCAAAGGTAATAGACAAGCAAACAGAAAGCAAGCTAAATGCTTTTCTGGCAGAACTGGAAGCCAAAACAGGTACACAGATGGTAGTTTTGACTGTCAAGACTACCGATGGCACACCTGTCGATCAATTTTCAATTGATTTAGCTAATGCATGGAAACTTGGCCAGTTTGAACAAAACAATGGCGTACTGATTGTAGTTGCCACAAAAGACAGAAAGTACAGCATAGAGGTTGGTTCCGGTCTGGAGAGGGTACTTCCAAACGATTTTTGTGCTGAAATAGGCAAAATCCTGTTTGTACCTAATTTCAGGAATGGTAACTATAATGAGGGTATCTACCAGGGTGCCGCAGCAATCATAAACAAGATAGCAAAGGATGCCGGTGTTACTATTTCTGGCGCACCGACAAAAGTACATCTGCCCAGGAGAAGAAGTTCAGGACTATCATTTTTGCCAATTCTCTTAATCTTCATACTGCCGATGCTACTGGGCAGAGGAAGAGCACGTGGAAGAAGCCGTTGGGGAGGAATGGGAATGGGAGGAATGATGATGATGCCATTTATGTTTGGCGGCTTAGGTGGTTTTGGCGGCCATAGAGGCGGTAGTTCAAGTGGTGGCTTCGGCGGTTTTGGAGGCGGACTCGGAGGAGGCTTCGGGGGAGGAGGCTTCTCAGGCGGTTGGTAATCCCTGTAAACCCTTTAAAACTCCAACATGTTACTCCGGTATCAGGGATCTACCAGTCAAGCGGCTGAAGAGATTTATCCGTGATAAATCTCGTAACAAGGGCAAGAAGCCAAGTATGCTCGTTTATTTCAAACTCTTTCCTTGAAACCTTTGCCCTTACAAGAGCCATTTCTGATCCTTTATGGAATTCAATAGACTTTACCGCCACATAGTTTATATCAACATTAATAAAGCCGCGAGAACCAAAAGATCCGTAAAGGTCAACATCCTTAAAATCAAAGGCTTCGACATTTTCTCCTTTTTTTCTCAAACGGAAAGAAAAAGAACCATAAAAAATCAATGCCTTTGCCTGCTGGCGCATTCCTTCTCTGGAAATCCCGTATCCGTCACCCTTATTCAAATTCAACTCTACTCTATCGCTGTCAAAGAAAACCTTATAAAATGGTCTTTCCCTTTTAGCTCTGGATAAGAAAACCTTGGATATTTTCCTCGGAAATTCACGATTGGTAAAAACTTCACTTGAAATCAAAAGCTTAATTGTCGAATCACGATCAAGAAAAAGCTCATCTTTTTCAATTGACGCATACTTGGAAATGTAAAAAAGCATCGTATAAAACTGCTCTAGTTTTGACCTGAGAATAGAAACATCAAAAAGCTCCTTTAGCTCTTTGTCCATTTCACTATTTTTCTCCTTGAACAGCTTTACTTTCTCAGTATCGACAAGAGCATAAACATCATCTAAAACTTGATCTATACTAAATTCCACTGACTTTGTAATCGATTGCTCAGACTTAGAATCAGATGCGAAAACAGGAATGGTGATCAATAATAACAATAAACATATACAAGTAGAATTCCTGAACATTTTTTCAATCTTTTAAATGATGATAGCTGTCCATCCGGATGGACAGCTACAAATATAAATATCCCAACACAGATATAATATGTAAAACGTATAAAGATATACAAGGTTTTGTATAAATACAACAGTTTTTTTTATATCCGTAACAAATATAGATTATTTTCCTGAATGCAAAGCTCCCTGTAGTATTCATGGAGTCGGTCCAATTTCTATAATCATCGGCGTTTTTTCATAAAATTAAAGTGTTTTTATTGAATTAACATAATTTTTTTTATTATGCATCCATTCTGGAATGTTATGATTGAAAAAGGTTGGCGCTGTAAAAAATCGTGGTGATAACCTTAAATTTAACAGTTTGTACATAAGGCATGTACAATAAATAGGTTACGACTATTCTGTCACCCGAATTTTTTACAGCGTCAAAAGGTTTATAAAATCCTCCACCTTTAAATTAAAAACAAAATCGGCAAGGCTATCAAGGGGGGTTTCGGAAAGGGTTATTATAACAAGGAGCGCACCTTTCTCTTTTGCGATTGAAGGGATTGAACTTGCAGGCTGAACAACAAGCGTAGAACCAACTACAATCATTAGATCACAGGAAATGGCCAAATCATTTGCCCTGTCCAAATCCTCTCCACGTAGTTGCTGTCCAAAAGAAATTGTATTAGGTTTAAATAACCCATCGCATTTAGGACATAAAGGAACTCCCTGCTCCAGGTCGAGCCGGTCAAACACATCTTCAGATGGTACAGTGAATCCGCAGTCAAGACACGTAACCTCCAGGTTTGTTCCATGTAAGTTTACTATTATGTCTTTAGGTAACCCGCTTTTCTCATGAAGTCCGTCTATATTCTGCGTGATGAGTCCGGCGAGTTTGCCTTCATCATATAGATGTTTGAAAAACAGATGTCCTTTATTGGGTAAGGCATTACTTAAGTCTTTCCATAATTCCTGCTTCCTCTGCCAGTAAAGTATACGTTTTCCTTCGTCTGAGATAAATTCTTCAAAATAAACAGGCTGGAATTTGTCCCAGATGCCCCCTTTACTGCGATAATCAGGGATGCCGGATTCAGTACTTATACCCGCACCTGTAAATCCAACTATTCTTTGACTTTTATTGATAGCAGATTTAAAGGCCTCTATTTGATTGTTGCTGTCAGAATGTTTCATTAGAATATTTATATTATAATGTGTATTCTAATGACAGTTTTATTCTTTGATAGCAGAAACTGTGAATTACCCTAACATGGACAAGCCAGCCGCTAAAGTCGCCCCTGTGAGTGACTCAAGGTCCACTCTGACGGGAATCAAACCGGAGTTAATAAATTGCAAATTCAAATAGCAAATCCCAAACAAATTTCAAATTACAATGTCAGAATAACCAAAACCAGACTTCGGCAAGCGTTCGTCCGGACTCACGTCGAGGGATCAGTCGAGCAGTTTGCCCGCCCTGTTAAATATATATCCTGGGATTCTAATTTGCTTCATAAAAAATGTGACTTTTGAAAGTTATTGTAATGACATCATCTCTCCGAGTCAGAGACTCTACGAGTCGGCGACCTAAATAATTTAACAGGGTAAAGAATTTTGTGTTTGTTTATTGGTATTTGTTTGCTATTTGGAATTTGTTATTTGGTGCTTATCAGAGACCCAAATGATAGAATCATTCTTAATTTTCCAATAGTTTCCCCAGCTCATCAAGATGTTCTTCTTCATCTGCCAAAATATCCTCAAGCATTCTCCTTGTGGTGGGATCTTCAGAAACGTCCTTAATAAATCCCTTAAAAGCCTCGATTGCGCCCTTTTCTACTTCACAGTTTACCCTGATCATGTCTTCGAGTTTCTCTGGTACATCTACCTTATCAATCTTCATTGTAGGGGTACCACCCAGAGCCGTTATTCTTTCCGCAATTGCATAAGCATGCTTCATTTCTACTATGCTTAATTTTTTAAAAATTTCTGATACTACCGGACTATTAATACCTTTCGCCAGATAGTGATGTTGAGAATACTGCATTATTGCTGTAAGCTCCTCAACTCTCATTTTATTCAGAAGCTCAACTATTTTTTCGTTATCCATAAAACATGCCCCTTCCTTTATTAAGGTTGTTTAATTTCCATCGCCTGATCACAACATTTTAAGGTGCCATCTCCACCTTTTTTTACTTCAATCTCAGCCCCGCATATTTCACAATAATACAATTCATTTTTATGTGAAGACATATTTACACTCCTTAAAAAATAAATAATTAACTAACTAACAATCCTGCACATTTGATGTATTGACAAAGTAGAATAAATTACTAGAATAAGCGAAAATATAATTATAGATCATTAATTTTCTGTAAATTTTACTTGCCTCTCCCTTTCAGAACAATATTATTATCCAAATAATTCCTGAAAAATCTTTACCAAATTATCAATACTTCAATTGCAATATTCATACCATTGATTTATTTTCGCTGATAAGGATTTACAAACACACGTAAGCAATGTAATCATATACACTTATATCTTCAAATATACAGGGAAAGTATTCTCTCCAATACACTCTTTCATGCAAAAGCGATATATTTTCGTATTCAAGGATTGACGAATGGCAAATAGCGTAATATATTCGCAATCCGAGTGTGCTACTGGAATAATTATTTATTCCAGGTTTTTACCTTAATGATGTATGCCTTTATTGCTTAGATGCTTAAGCACAAACTACAGCATACTGTCCGTAAACATTTCATTAATGGCATTGATATTGCACTTTTAAACGTTAAACGTATAGATTTATTATGCTTAAAGCTCTAAAAAAACGTTGAACATACAATTGTAGGGTTTCATAGACGTCCACAGCTACATATAACATAACGACAAAATATCAGAATATAATTTGACATCTTGTTACAATTAACAATTAGAAGATTCGGCAGTGAGTGGCTATGGATATTATTTTAATTTTATTTCTGAAAGAGGAGGATTGAAATGAGTGACGAAAAAGGACTGTTTTGTAAATTAAACAACCTGGAAAACGCTGACAAAGATTCGCCGTTAACCAAAAAACATATACCTGTTATTACGGTACCACCAGTTTTAAAGACCGGTGAGTTTTACGATGTAAAGATTACAGTTGGAGAATTGGAACATCCGAATGAAAATGAACATTTTATTCAATGGATTGAATTTTACATTGGTAGTGTGTATCTGGGAAGATTTGATTTTGCACCCGTAATGACAAAACCAGAGGTAACAATACCCCTGAAACTGAGTCATAGTGGTCTGGATTCTACATTAAGGGCAATAGCGCGCTGCAATCGACACGGCCTTTGGGAAGGTACTGTTCAGGTAAAGACTGAATAGATAATAAAGGTGGATTCCCGCCTGCCGTCGGGCAGGAAGGCCAGTCGCCTGTCGCCTGAGGACGACCCTGTGGACCAGTTTCAATATCCGACCCTGGCGGTCATGCCAGAGGCAGATCCGCCGTGGCGGAGAGTCAACCCTGTGGGCAGTTTCAAGATCCGCCCCTGGCGGGAGGACGAATCCACATATACACTTAAGTAGTCAAATTGGACAAACCTCAATGAATACTGAAAACAAACAGTACCGTATAGAAAAAGATTCATTAGGCGAGGTAAAAGTGCCTATAGAGGCTTACTATGGTGTACAGACCACCAGGGCACTGGAGAACTTTCCAATCAGCGGTATCAGGCCACATCCGATATCTACCAAGTCGATGGTTTACATAAAGAAAGCCGCCGCAAAGGTAAATAATGAATTAGGGTGTCTTGATAATGAGAAAAGTGAAGCGATTATAAATGCGGCTGACAGGATTATTGAAGGAGAGTTTAAAGATCAATTTGTTGTTGATGTTTATCAGGCGGGTGCCGGCACCTCATTTAACATGAATGTAAACGAGGTAATAGCCAACATTGCAATAGAATCTTTAGGTTGGGAGAAAGGGAATTATTCTGTCATACATCCGAATGACCATGTGAACTTGGGGCAATCAACAAATGATGTCTTCCCAGCTACTATGAGAATTTCAGCATTGTATCTACTGAAGGAATTATTTCCTGTAGTTGATGCGCTTGTGAAATCATTTAATAAAAAGGCAAATGAATTCGATAAAACCATAAAATCCGGCAGAACACATCTGCAGGATGCTGCGCCCATAACATTAGGACAGGAGTTTTCAGGTTATGCTGAAGCAGTTTCAAAATCTGCAAAGAAGATTAAGAAGGCAAGTGATGCGCTAAAAGAATTAGGCGTTGGTGGTACAGCGGTTGGGACAGGACTTAATACACATCCTGATTATAAAGAAAAAATTATTAAAGAGTTACAGAAGATCACAAATTTAGACATAAGAAGCGCCACCAATTATTTCGAGGCAATGCAAAGCAATGCGCCTATTACTGAAGTATCAGGAGCCTTGAAAGTATTAGTAATTGAATTAATCAGAATTGCCAATGATTTGCGTCTTTTAAGTTCAGGGCCCAAAACCGGTCTCGCCGAGATAACACTACCGGCAGTACAACCGGGATCTTCAATCATGCCTGGTAAGGTTAATCCGGTTATGGCCGAAATGCTGAATATGGTCTGTTTTTCCATAATAGGGAACGACCTGACTATCACAATGGCATCACAAGCAGGACAACTTGAATTGAATGTAATGATGCCGGTAATGCAGTACAAACTGCTTGGTTCTGTTTCAATATTAACAAACGCATTAAAGGCATTTACAGACAAATGCATAAAGGGGATTACAGCAAATGAGGATAGATGCTATCAATATGCTACCAATAGCATGTCGATAGTAACAGCCTTGAACCCTTACATAGGTTACTCAAAGGCCGCAGATATTGCAAAGGAGTCATTATTAACAGGCAAATCTATAAAGAAAGTCATACTGGAAAAGAAATTACTATCTGAGAAAAAACTCAATGAAATACTTTCACCCATGTCAATGACTAAGCCGGGCTTTATTAAAACTGATAATGACACCAATTTATGAAAACCACCTTGTTAAAAATAACCAGACTTTCTAATTTAAAAGTAAGGAATGTTACTAAATGAATAAATACATGAAAAAGATCAATATCATTAGCATACTTTTAGTTGTCTTTTTTAACCACGTTTTCCATATGGAGGAATAATTATGGCAAAAGTAAAGACATTTAGTTCACAACTCAAAATATTTCATGTGCATGAAGAACTGGAGGCGCTTGACAAAGCAGTAAACGATTTTATAGAGCAAAACAATATAGAAAAGATTATTTCAGTAAGCGATTCATCAACAGTAAATGCTGACGGTGGAACAATGGGACTCATACGCGTAGTAGCATATGAGTAGATAATTAATCAACTAAAAATGGAGGGGAATAATATGATTACAAGAATATTAATCATAATCTTCTTACAAGCATTAATAGGATATTTTATGGCGCCAAAAACATTTGCAGACGGAATAGACGCGCAGGAGCTTTTCAAAAAACACTGTGTCATATGTCACGGTGAAGACGGTAAAGGTAAAACAGACCTGGGAGAGGGACTCGGTGCACGTGACTTCACAGATAAGGAATTTCAGGATTCTATTACTGATGAAAAAATTTTAGAGCAGATCGAGAATGGAACAGAAGAAAAGATGTTCCCTTTTAAGGACAAACTGACAGCCGAAGAGATAAAGGCAATGGTTCCGGTAATTAGGGCATTTGGCGGATAATAAACCCCCTCTCCTCCCTGTCTGTTTACCCGATAGCTGGTGGGCTGTCTGGCAGGCTTATACAGGGAGGGTTTGGGGGTTAATAATAGCGTTAATGTACAGGCATCAAAAAAATTGTTTTAAGAAAGGAACATAATAATGAGTACAGACGTTTTTGAAGAAACAGAAAATTCAATTGAAAATACCAGGTTTAAACCTTCGAAGTATGCTATACATCGATAAATAGAAGATTCCCTGGATGAACAATTCTCTAAAGAGAGGCGCAGCATCCATGTTACATTGCTAAACTTCCTTCACACACTGCAAGTATGAATGTTGGTATCGTTGTGGCAGGTGGGACATCAGGTAATCACCGTCACTACTATGAAAGCTTGATTTACATCATTAGTGGAAAAGGATATTCCGTCGTAGAGGGTAATAAGGTAGAATGGGAATCAGGTGACATTATCTATGCACCACCATGGTCATGGCACCAGCATTTTAATACAGACCCTGATAAAGTTGTGCGATACCTTTCCGGCACAAATGCACCGTTGCTGCAAAGTGTTGGCGAAATAGACTGCAGGGAGGAAGCTGGGTAACAACGGCCGTTATACCGACAGAAGTTTTACACATGGAATTTAGTATAAAAATGAAGCAATCTTATGACATTCGCATTTTGTGTTGCAGTTATGAACACAGCATAAACTCCAGTAGATTTAGAATGGAAATTTCCAGACCTCAAGATAATCAGACTATGGCTACATATTAAGGCTCCGAAAGACTGTAAAATCATTGTAAATGAGACCGTGTCTGAAAATTCTGTGATGAATGGCGATACGCTTGTTATGACAGAATAGCTTATTCAATACCCGCATATTAATTATGGTATTTGTTAATAACTTGCGGAAAACAAGATTTATTGATCACTCCCTCCCCCAGCCACTTATTCATCTTTTCGGAAAATAGGAATCGATGATGTCTTATTAAAAACTATTTTCGACAAGACTTTTACAACGGTAGTAAGTATAAATGAATATATTATATTTACGAACAATCTTTTCTTTATTTATAGTTTTCTTTTCACTGTTATATACAGTAAAGGCACAGGAATTCTTTACATCTTCTCAGGATACAGTAACCCTGACTGTACCGTCTGATATAACTCTTGCGAAGGTTTGTGCAGATTTTAGGACAGGAGATACAGTCAAAGCAGGTGATCTCCTTGCCATTTTTGTGGATAAGGATGCTAACAAAATTACAGTTTCATCAGAGATAACCGGGGAAATTACATATATTAATGAGACATTTTACAGAATATACAGGTCTATACCTGCGGGCACAACTCTTCTCAAGATAGAAAAACAGGATATCGTTGTACAATCAACAGAAAGCAAAAAGAATACCGATAAATTAACCTTTACCAGGATTTTCAGAAATATTGGTTGGGCAGAAGGTGTGGGAGTAATGCTTATTATAAGTGCTGGATTATTCCTCATATATCTCGGTATTTCCAAACAGTCTCAGGATAACATTAACAGAAGATTTGCCAAGAGATTTATAAATGACTTTGATAATACAGACAACAAATCAGTACGCATTAAGTATGGTCTGGTCGCCGGTTGGTTTGGAATTTATTCAACCTTTGTACTTTTTGTGATAAAGATGACACTTGGAATTTTGTCAGGATCTGTGTCTATGGTTGCTAATGCCTTTCATCTCCTGTCACACCTTGCCAACTCAATTATCCTTGTCATCAGCTTCAAGTTGACTGCCCGCCCTGCTACAGCGAAAAGTCCATTTGGCCACGGAAGGATGGAGCATATAGCACCACTTATCATGTCAATATTTCTATTTGTTTCTGCAATACAAATGGGAGAGCATTCACTCCATCAGGCGATTAAGCCTCACGAATTACACTATTGGCCGGCATTACCATGGATTCTGCTCTTTACAATTGTAGTGAAACAGTGGCTTTCAAGGTTTGTAACTTTTCTAGGCAAGAAGATTGATTCACATGCTATTCTAACAAATGCTGCTCACCATAATATCGAAATGGTAATGACACTCACAGTTATTGGAGGACTGGTAGTTGGTCAATACTTTCATCATCCAGCGGTGGATGGCTATATTGGAATCCTGGTATCAGCATGGTTGCTATACCTCGGCTATACTCATGGGAAAGAAGCTATCGTCCCTCTCCTCGGACAGGCTCCCAGCAAGGATATTATAAATAAAATTCGGGAAACGGCGCAATCTGTCAAAGGGATTGAAAATGTTCACGAAATCATCGTGCATGACTATGGGTCAAAATATCTGGTTTCATTACACGCGGAGATTCCGGCTGAAGTTGGTGCTGTTGAGATGCATGAGATTACCGAATTATGCGAACACAAACTGAGGCAAACCTTCGGTGGTGAAGCAGTTTGTCATACGGACCCAATGATGGAAATGACTCCAGAAATAAAGGACATAGAGGGCAGTTTCAAGCAAATCATAAATACTTTCCCACAAATTGTAAGTTATCACGACTTTCGTATTGTTGCAGGAACCCGGGGAAGAATTATTATTGTAGCTGATATTGATTTAAAAGAAGAGATAGCTGAGGACAGTTTCAGCCAGATATCAGAAACTCTTGGTATTCAAGTTAAAAAAGAAATCGAGCACGTTCTTTACTGTAATTTCTATATAACACCAAAATTCTCGTATTGAATATTTGATTATGTCATATGTTCCTGCCCGCCAGCGACAAGGAGGGATAAGGGGACGTTGCTTATTATCATTAATATTCAATTTTCGTCAACTATTTAATCTTAGTAATCAACGTCCCCTTTATACTACTATTTACTAATTCTAATTAAGGAATTCCCGCTTACAAACACCGCCTAACAGACCGGCGGGCAGCAGGCTGTGTCGCAATTGCATCTACAGACGGAGCCATACTATATATGGCATGCATGGTGTTGCGTATACACCATATCTAGTATGATAAATTGTAATTTATGGTAATCACGTAATTGCGACACAGTCTGCAGGCTGGCGGGCAGGCTTGCCTACCGGCAGGCAGGGATGAAACCCCTGAAAGGGGGTATTAATGTAACTATTTTTGCAACTGTTCACGGGGTATCAGCCAAACTCCATTGCAAAAAGAGTCACAACCCCCTTAAACCCCCTTTATTAAGGGGGAATATCTTTCCGCCCCCTAAGAGCACTTGCTTTAATTCCCCCTTAATAAAGGGGGGCCAGGGGGTTGTAAAAACCTAACGAATAAAAATTCTTCACTTCATTCAAAATAACGTAAAGCGAATGGAAACCAAATTGATAGATTAAATACCTCACAGATGTCGAAACAATTCTATCACTCTACTCGGCATAGCCTTATTTAGTCACACCAGCATATCTTGCCTGTCGGCAGACAGGGCAGGTTGCGTAACTTATGTGAAATTTCCATATACCCGTTAGATGATAAGAAACGTCCGCCCAGGTGGACGGATGCAAAGAGATACCAAACAAAATCGCTTAGCTTATGTGCTAATAAAGTCCATTCTTGTTGAAACATTCAGTATACTTTTTATCAGTTCCCTGTATATGATTTGTCAGCCAATAGTTTAGATATTCAACCAAATCATATGCAATGTTATCATTCCTATTCATTACTCTTTTACAGAACCCAATGGTTGTCCTGGTAAACTCACGATGTTCTTCTTTGTGCAGTTCATACTCCGGATACTCAAACCTTGTCATATAATCTTCTTCGGCCTTGAAATGAGAAATCGCATATAAAGTCATTTCGTTTAATGCGTCTGAAACCCTTTCACGTTCATCATTCTTTTGTGTCGCAGCATTAAGTCTATTTATGATCAAGATAATGTTTTTATGTTCCTCATCAAATCTTAATACATTTACGCTAAATGTTTTATCCCATTTGATTAATTCCATTTTGTTCCTTCTTTAAAAACACCATAAATTTTTGGTTCATCTCCCAATTAGTTGGAGAAAGCTTGTATAATTTTTAAGGAAAAGTATCGTTCGTCTAAGAATCCATACGCCTTTCTTTTAATGACTTTGATTTTGTTGTTAACTCCTTCGAGTTTACTCGTATGGATATGGTAGTCACAGTGATTCAGGATTCCATAGCTATAACGTTTGAGCATGTTAGTAAATTTCCTTACATAAGGATGATTAAGCGTGTCAGCTAAAAGACACCACTCATCAAGTGCCTTTTTAGCCCACGTTCGCGATCGGTAGTACCAAAGATGCTTGAGCTTGTCTTTAAGAATCAAAACAGTATTTATTGTCTCGTTGAGCGATAAGAGTTGTTTCAAATGCTCTCGATGTTCTTTCTTGCGAATATTTCGCTTGTTCTTTAACAGAATGTATTTCGAACCTATGAAGACATTTCTATCCTGTTTTGTGGCTTTGCGGAATTCGGCATTGCGCACCTTGTCAATAACTTTACCAAAACTTGAAACCACATGAAAAAGGTCGAAGACTATCTTAACATGAGGTACCTGGCTTTTTACCGTATGAATATAAGGGTCCCACATATCCATGGCCACAGCTTCAAGGGCTTGTCTTTGTTCATTGGTCATATCATTAAAGAAGTCTATCAAGGTTTCTTTGGTTCGGCCCTTTCCGACCCAGACCACCCGGCCACTCAAATAGTCCAAAACAACTGTCATATAGTGATGCCCCTTAGAAATAGCTATTTCGTCAACCGCCAGTATACGAAGGCCATGATAGTCTGTTTCACCGTATTGTTGTTCAAGGAAATACTTATCGATAGTTTTAACCGTTTTCCAGTTAATTCCAAAATGTTTTGCAACATCTTTTACCGTTAATACTTTACACAACTCATAAATAAACAATGCTAAACGACGAGTGACGCGAATGTATGGTTCAAAAAACTCCAAATCTTCAACAACTATTCGGTTACACGGTACACATATAACCTTACGATACGAACAGTTTATCCATACACGTGTTGAACCAATGTTCAGATCACGGATAGACCTCTTCTCATGACTATGAATACGTTGTGCTTTACTACCACACACATGGCATTTAGGACTAAATCGCTGATCTGGTATTGCCGTAAGTTGTGATATATCTGAATCAGATGAAACTGATTGTTTGGTAATTCGTACTCGGTTAAATGGAAAATATGGTAATATACTCAATGTGGACATTGCTGGTCTCCTATAAATAAATTATATATGGATATATGTTTATTTATAAGAATACCGGATGTCCACTTTTTTCAACAGTTTAATTCATTATAGATTCCTTTTTTTCTCCAACTAATTGGGAGATGAACCCTATTTTTTAATTTTTCTAAGTTTCCACAAAAAATACATACTATCTTCAACTATTTTTCTTTCACTATCACTTTCCTTCATCATGTTTTGTAATAAATTTGAGATAACATTCATTCCTCCAAAACAAGATGCCATTTTTATCATATCACCAGTCAACATCCCACTCATATACCCAAATGAAATTGCACCAATCCAAGCTGTCGCTGTTCTATAAGAACTTTTTAGTAAATCTTTGCTTGCCTCTTTTACTCTTTTATCTAAGACCGCAAGTTTAGGTTTTATTATATCTGAATGAATTGTTTTAGCATCTTTCACAGTCAATCGGCCTAGATTTTTACTATATTCTTTTATAGCTTCTTGCATAGCCAATCTAAACATTAAAAATGATTCCTCTTCTCTAGATCTTAATTTCAATATTTTGTCTACACTAAGGCCTTCAATAAAAGGAACCAAAGAAGTCATATATTGTTCAGCAAGTTGATTACTCATTCTTATGTCTTTATTATTTGAAATCGAATCTAATATCTTAATGTGAAGTGGACTGTCAGTTACAAAAGATGCACCTAATTCCTTTCTTGATAAAAATTCAGGAATAATATTAGAAAACTCACGAGAAGTTAAAGTACTCACAATTTCAGCTTTTTTAATAACATTTTTTGTAAGTTTAACTCTTTTAAACTTTTCTAGTTTATTTAATATACTTGCCGAATCCTTTATATTCTTTGGTAGCCCTGTCAAAGATACCGTAACTTGACTATGAACAATCAAATCCTCAGGGCCTGAAATAAGAAATTCGAAATTACCATATTCATCTTTTTGCAAATATACAACGATTTTATTTAAAAATTCGTTTTCAATCCATTGAAATTCTTTTGCATATCTTTTGTCCGCATCTTTTCCATAATTATCATTTGCAAGACATTGTGGACATATATGCTCTTTTGAAGTGTAGGGAACAATAAGTCCTTTTTCAATTAATAGCCGAAGATATAATAATAAAGACAAGTCTTCACAAAATTTCAAACGAAATTCATCTTCATCGAATAATTTAACCTCTAACCTAGCATTAGAATGTTCTAATAAATCATCAAGGAAGTTCTTTATATATACCTTATCACTATAAAGAGCAACTATATGCGAAAGTTGCTGCACTCTATCCATTCTACATTCAAATCCATCACAAGGAAATCTTGACCCGCCTAGTGAAAGAGAAGAAAAATGTGATAATCCAGAATGTTTAGTGATTTCCTTATAAGTAAGTGTGGTTAATTCAATAAATTCTTGTATGACGGGACTTATTTTATTTGTAGGAGTTTGTAGGATTTTCCTGTCATTTACCTGCCCCTTTTTAATAAAACCTTCTTTTTCAAATCTTTCAAAATATTGTTTCATTTCATTTCTTTTCTTTAGTAACTTTCTTTTCTTCTGTTTTTCTGCCAGCGACACTAATAATATTTTCAAGATGTTGTTGCTTTTCATACTTAGTTATATACCAATCTTTTATTAGTATCTCTATTAATCCAATAAGAAGTTGGGCCTCATTTGGCTCTACATCAATAATTAAATTGATATCTTCTTCCATATGAGCGCCAATGTTGCCAATACTTCTTACCGCATCTATTGCTTGCCAAGTAATAGGGTCAATTTGCTCCTTTATCTCATTTATTTCATCAACAAGCCGTCTCTTTTTTACACTCCAAAAGTCTCTAATGATCCCTTGTAAACAACGTCGTGATAAAGTGGCCGATGCTTTAGGGCTAAGGTCTCTTATTAGGCATGCTTCTTCGTAATCCAAAATTATCGGTTGGGGAATATATTCTGGGAATTGCTTTGATAACGATGAGGGTTTCATACTCCATGTTAAGATAGGTTCTCCATCAAGGTATTTATTAGTATAATTATGGTTAAACTTTGCTTTATAAAGGCTGCCGTTTATAACATACTCACGACACTTTTCATTTGGGCAGCTAACAATTGCTGTGCGTAAGCCTAAAAACCCATCTTTATTTCCAATC
>JACZYU010000154.1 GCA_022570935.1 Planctomycetota bacterium
CAAATATTATCTTCAAGCAGGCTATTGATCTTTTCTAAATCCCAACGCTCATTCTTCAGATTCTGTACCCATTCCAGATAAGACACGAAGACACCTCCCATGTTTGTACTGATATCGGGTGTTATAAAGGTGCCTTTTCTCGTTACAATTCTATCGCCTTCAGGAGTAACAGGCCCGTTTGCTCCTTCCACTATAATTTTGGCCTTTACACTATACGCATTCCTGTCTATGGCATTCTCAAGCGCTGCGAGGACAAGGAAGTCAACATCCAGTGCGAAAATACCATCGTTTGTGATGTCTCTTCCCCCCTCAAATCCCTTCAAAAAACCTGCTCCAGTCGTATTCACGTGTTCCATAACAGCATCTATATTCAGACCATTGGGGTTGTAGATACCACCACTGGCATCCGTAATAGCTACGACTCTTACGCCTGCATCATACAGGAATTTTGCAGGCGGCCTGCCAACATTGCCAAACCCCTGTATGGCTGCTGTGGCGCCTTTAAGGTTTATGTTTTTATATTTGGCTGCTTTTTTGAGGGCAATAAATACTCCACGTCCCGTTGATTCAGCCCTGCCGAGCGATCCCCCCTTATCGTCCGGTTTGCCTGTAACAACGGCAAGCGCCCGGCATTTTACTTCCGGATGTTTTTTCAGTATTTCCATACATTTATCAAGATATGGAGTATCAACAGGAAAGGGAGTTTGTTTGTGAAGTGGACGGAAATCATTAATGATTTTCTTGGTCAATTCCGTATCATCCGTCAACCAGTCAGACAAATCTTCTTTTTCGACTGATGTCTTCAGGTATTCATCTACAAACCAGGCCATCTTTGTAGCATTTGTGTTGACGTCCGGTGCGGGGATATCAAGGTGTGGCCCAATCGCATTTCTGTCCTTCAATTCACGACTGTATTCTCTGATTATTAATGCATCTTTTCGATCAAGTAAGTTTCGAGGGTTTACTATGATACCACCTTTCGAACCTCCGTATGGAATTCCGGCAATGGCGCATTTCCACGTCATCCAGATAGCAAGAGCCCTGACCTCATCAAGTGATACCTCCGGGTGTTCTCTGAATCCTCCTTTGGCAGGGCCTCGGGCTGAATTGTGGTGTACGCGATAGGCAATTATTTTGCCCTCTGAGAGTCGTAATGTCTCTGTCCGTTCAGGAGTAAGTAATTTCTTTTTCAAAAACAAAGGAAGCCTGAGAATACCGGCAACAACAGCAAATTGACTTTCTGCCACTTCCAGTGGACTTGGCAGGGCAACGGCGTGCTCCCTTATCTTTGCATATTCCTTAAGGGTAACACCGGGTACAGAAAACAATTGACTGACTCTTTCAAATTCTCCTATGTCTTTCTTGTAGTTGGTAATATTCTTTGCAATGCTGCCCTTAATGTTAAGAAATTTTTCCAGTTCTTCTGCGTTTGCGGCATTAAGGTTTATTTTCTCCTTTACGGGCTCTTTTGGTTTCAGGTGTATTTTTGAAGGAAGGTCGTCCAGATGGTTAAGTGCAGTCAGTTCTACACCGGCAAGGAATTTCAAACCGGTTTCTCCCATTGTAGAAAAGTACGTCCTTGCAGGAGGTGGTTTTGCACCAAGCCTTTTTTGCGCTGCGGTAACACTATGAAGGCCAAGTATAATCTTGGATTCCGCTTCATGGGCAAATACAAGGTCTAAAATCTGATTCGTACCATGGCAAAACATCTCGTCCTGGTACTTCCCTGCAATTCCGTTGAAGATGATGGTTTTTGAATCCCGCATCTTTTTCTTTATAAGGGTGAGAGTACCGGGGCCGATGTCGTATGCCTTCAATTTGGCAAATCGTCCCTTAATATTATTCACCTTAACGTTTTCGGGGTTAAGTCCTGTTAATTTTGCCATAAGGTGGTCAACGGGAAGTATTATGTCGACACCATATCCTTTAGCCAGTTCCAGCACTATGGTTGCATTGTAAAGCGCCTGTTTTTGCAAATCGGGGTCTTCTTCAAGTATACAGTTATCTACGTCATATCCCTGTACCTTAAGGAATGGAAATGCAATACCACCAATGATAATCAGTTTATCAACCTTTTCATAAACAATGAGGTTCTTCATTGTCTCAACCTTGGCTGAGACGTTGGCTCCTCCGATAATGGCAACTACAGGTTTATGAGGATACCTCATAAAACTATCAAGTGCGGTTAATTCCTGGGTAAGCAGAAATCCGGCTACCTTTGGGCCTGAGATAAGTCTCGTTATCGGTCCGAGTGATGCATGCTGACCCATATGGGCTGTTACCGGATCAGCATTTACATAGACATCACAATTAGTAGTATTATGAAGTTGCCTTGCGAATTCCATAACCTCATTATCATCCTCTGAGGTCTCACCGCTGCGAAACATGACATTTTCTAACAGGAAAACACCCTCCTTACTGATAATGGATTTAACTTTTCCCCCAATGCAGTCATCAGTTATGGTAACCTCTCCATCTTTTGGTAGAACCTTTTTGTCCTTCAAGACCTCTGCCAGCCTTTTTGCCACGGGTTTCAGGCTGTAACCATGGTGGATCTCTCCGTCATTTTGAACCCCTACCGAGGTCTTCTTATCCTTAAAGAAGTTCTCCCTTACACCGTTATGGGATACAATGATAATCGTCCTCGCTCCCTGCTTCAGGATGTGACGAATATCCATGACCGTGGCCCTGATGCGCCTGTCATCAATTATTCTGGTATCCCAGACGATATCGTAGTTTACCCTTAAGAAAACCCTCTTGCCATTTAAAGCTGACTTATGAAGTTTGCGTATGGGAGTTTTATTGGCATATGGATACCACTCAAAACCAACTTCAGACTGTTTAGTCATTTTTATATTCTCCAAAAGGATAATAGGCCTCACCAATCTTTTTTGGCGAGCTTAAAAGTTACTACTAAATTTACTTTGCTAACCGTGTGGTTTGTACAACAACAAAGCTGTAATTGCAAATGACTTTCAAATCAAATATATCTTTCATAATTTATTGGCGTAATCAGCAGTCCACTTTTCAATATGGGTATCTTTTAAATTATAAATATTCATCAGGGTTAAGGGTGGGAAGTAGATGTGAATGATGACCAATCCTCCAGTGTGGGCATTCGACACACGGTGAATGGTTGTCAGGTATGTGTGAGATAATTCATCAATCCTGAACTCACGCATAAGCGTATGTAAAATAACACCTGTTTGTTGCTTATTGAATAATTCTTCTGTCATAATACCATCTAGAACAACCGTAATGCCTATAGAGCCACCGTGATCATGTATTGGTGTGATCTGCCCTTCCTTGAAACACAGTACAACAACTTCGCACTTACTGCTGACGTGTACGAGATTCCTTTTATATCCCTGGTCTGCAAAACTGATATATTCATCTATCGGCAGCTTGCTTATACCCTCTTCCGATACGTAGTGTTCCAGTTCATCAGGGGATATTTTATCTGGTAAAGCTTCAAGGCGTTCTATGAATGTTTTTAAGATGGTGTTCATACACAAAAAACATTTTAGTAAATTTAACGGTAACTCTTACGATGGGGGTTGCATAATATTATAATCATCGAATACTTGTCAAACAAAATAGTACCTTGTTGCATCCGCTTTGTTTTGCATATTATAAAACACTGGTTTTATATTGCCTTATTTTATATTTTTCTTATGATATAAACCAGCTTCCTTAAACAAGGGTTTTTATCCTGATTTATCTTGTAAATCTTGTCTAAAAAACAAGTCTTTTATATCAATGAAAATATATTCACTACAGGATTTTATCAAATATCTGGACTCAAACGGTGAATTGATACGCATCAAGACCGAGGTGGATGCCAGGTTAGAGGTTACTGAAATCTCAATCCGTGCTTTAAAGGAGGGGATGCCCGCCTTACTTTTTGAAAATGTAAAGGGTGCAAAATTCCCGCTGGCCATGAACGTCCTTGCCAGTGATAAACGGATTGAACTGGCGCTGGGAAAACATCCGGATCAGCTTGGCAAAGAGTTGATTACGTTTATGGAAGATGCCATGCCTCCACGCCCAAAGGTGTTTTTCAAACACGCCGGAATAACCAAACGGATTTTCAGCACTCTCACGAAGAAAACATCAAGGCCTACATCACAGGAAGTGGTGATTAATCCGGATTTAAATGAGATGCCAATTACAACTTCATGGCCGGAGGATGGAGGCCCATTTCTTACACTGCCTCAGGTTTTTACCTACGACCCGCATGATGGGAAAAGGAACGTGGGAATGTATCGTATGCAGATCTTCGATGGACAGACAACAGGCATGCACTGGCAGATACAAAAGGGTGGGGGTTTCCATTACTATCAGGCCAGGAAGCGGGACAAGAAGTTTGAGATTGCTGTAGCATTGGGAACCGATCCTGCGTTACTGCTGGCTACAATTGCCGCATTACCGGAAGGAATTGATGAGGTTATGTTCAGCGGCTTTCTCCGCAGCAGAAGGACAAGGATGGTGAAAGGCAAGAGTGTTTCTATTAAGGTACCTGCGGATGCAGAGTTTATCCTGGAAGGAACCGTTCATCTGACAGAGTTGCGTATGGAGGGACCATTTGGTGACCATTTTGGGCATTATTCTCACGCCTCAAAATTTCCTGTTTTTCACATAAGCAAAATCACGCATAGAAAAAATCCTATCTATCCTGCAACCGTAGTAGGCCGCCCACCAATGGAGGATAAATATCTGGGCAATTCAACCCAGCAGATCCTTGGCCCGCTTATTCGTCTGATCCATCCGGAAATCTGTAATCTCTGGGCTTATTATGAGGCCGGGTTTCATAACCTGCTGGTGGTTTCTGTAGAAGAACGCTATCAAAAAGAGGCGATGAAGACCGCACTTTCAATTATGGGTGAAGGTCAGCTTTCTTTAACAAAATGTATTGTCACAGTTTCAGAAGACGTCAATCCTCGAGACTTCAATGCCGTCCTTAAGGCAATACGCGAAAACTTTGATCCCACATACGATTTTATTATGATTCCAAAAGTCCCATTGGATACCCTTGATTTCACCAGTTATAAGATGAACCTCGGAAGTAAGATGATTATGGATGCCACGAAGAAATTCGGATTGCAGATTGCGGATTGCAGAGTAAAAAATCCGAAATCCGAAATCCGAAATCCGAAATCAGAGTTAGATAGTTTGATAAAGACAATAGATAATCGAGTATCAGACTGGAATCTCCTGGGCGATACGCTATTGGTAGTTACGGTTCGGGAAAATGGAAGGGATGTGGTTAATAAATTAATAAAATCCAAAGAACTAGTCGGCCCAAAGATTATTGCGGCTGTGAGTCCTGATGTTGACATTCGTAATCAGGAACAAACTATCTGGGGTATTTTCACCAGATTCGATGCTGAGCGTGACATTATGTTTACCGAGGAGAAACTGGTCGGTATAAGCCCTATCTTCAAGGGTAAGATGGGTATTGACGCCACATGGAAAAAGGGCTATCCCGCACCACTTGTGATGTCAGACGAAATAGTTAAAAAAGTAGATGAG
>JACZYU010000026.1 GCA_022570935.1 Planctomycetota bacterium
TATTAATAATTTTCATATCCAAAGACCAAGATTTAAGGATCTTGTTGTATACAAATAGAAATCACTGTATCTTTAATAATTACAGTATGTTAGCCATAACAATAAGCTTTATCGTAGTAAACTTACGGTAGGGACAGACGCTATTTAATTTGACAAATGAGTTTGTGAAATGGGGTCAAGTTTCACTTACTACACTTTAAATAAAATGAGACGTTTTTATATCTGCCTAACACGGCATCAAGCTAACCACCAATTAGCCGTGCTTTTCAACATTTTTTCTAGCTTCCATTCTATAGTTTTTCTACTATAATACCTATCAGGTGGTGGCAGCTTAGCTTGTCGTTAGCGTGAACATGGCAGTGAGGCTGTTAATAAAAAAAGAGACTGAAAATATGAGGATGGTATGGATAATCTGGTGAATATAAACATTGATGAGAGTGATGAAAGTCGTCCTCTATGATGTCGATAGCAAAATACCCAATCTCGCGCTGATGAAGCTGAGCAGCTTCTATAGAAGCAAAGGGTATCAAACACTGCTTTCAAAGAAACCTCGACTGATACCTGCTGACCTTTATTTTGCAAGTGTTATTTTCAACTCAGAAAAATCACTCAATCAAGTTGAACGATTAACAGAACTTTATGGTGACAGAATTACCATAGGTGGAACGGGGGTGGATCTGAAAACGAGCCTTGCTGATGAGGCGGAACGCTGTTTCCCTGATTACAATCTCTACGCTCATACCCAATACGCCCTGGGCTTTTTGACGCGCGGTTGTAATAAGCGGTGTGCATTCTGTGTGGTTCCAAAAAAGGAGGGGCACCTACGACCAAACTATTCAACCTTTGATGACTTTGTTCCGAAAGATCAGCAGAATGTGATGCTGCTTGATAACAACCTTCTTGCTGCACCCAATGCCAACGATCTACTGGAAGAGATGGCTAAAAGACAATTGAATGTCAATTTTAGTCAAACATTAGATATTCAGCACCTCACGGATGAGTTATATCCAAAATTGAAAATGGTTAACTCGGTGAATTCGAGGTTCACACGGAAGATGATCTATTTCAGCTGCAATACTGTCAAACAGGCAAAATGGTTTAACTGGCTGTCGGACGAACTCAGGGGGTTTGGAAAAGGACAGGTAACGGCTGTCATTATGTTTGGTTTTAATACACGACTTTCGCAGGATTTCGCAATACTCAAGATGATGAAAAAGCTGGGTGTCGTACCATTTGTTCAGAAGTATCAACCAATATCGGGCGTACCTGCACGGATACCAGAAGACTATTTCGATATGAATCTTGATGAGGTTGCAGAGTTCCGATTTCGCAGCAATGGTCAAAATGGTGAAAAGTTCTTTAGGTATGTCAGCAAATTGTATTTCAATAGGTACGGAAGGTACTATCTTCCCATATTGAAAGCAATCTATAGGTATAACAACAAACCAAGATTGCAATATTACCTGGACCGCCCTGATCTGCTTAGTGTCGAGATGTATAAGGGGTACCTCTAAAAATGCTAACCATAAATTCAAACAATCTTATATCAATAAACATCCCATGCGCCTTTTTTGTAATATTTTACTATAATGGGGTCCATGACAGTATTTACTTTCACTTTGTCCTTTTTCTCCAGGATTCCTTTACCAAAGTGAACCATTGAAATGATTGCGTCTTTGTTCAGGAATTTAGTAGGGGGGAGGGGCATCTCAATTTCCATTACCTTTGTTTTTAACATATCATTTGACACAACTTCCTTTCTCATTCCCAGACACCAGCCCCATTCGCCGAGTGTCGGGATATTGTTGTGATAGGGTAATACGGTAAAACCCGCCGATTCCATTGTCTTGATTATACAGACGAACGAATTTGGGGAGTGTATCGGACTGGATGCCTGTGTGACGATTATGCCATATTTATTGAGCCTGCGTCGGCAGAGTGAATAAAACTCTCTGGAATAGAGCCTGGATAAAGATACAGAATTGGGGTCCGGTAAATCTACAAATATAACATCATAAAATTCTTCACTGTTTTCTATAAAGATAAAGGCGTCCTGGTTTATGATATTTACCTTTAGGTCTACCATAGCGTTTTGATTAATCTTTGTGATAATGGGGTTATGTTGTGCCAGATCTGTCATTACCGGATCGAGATCAACAACCGTTACGGTCTTCACATCCTTGTATTTCAGGATCTCCCTTACCGCCAGTCCTTCTCCTCCTCCCAGTACCAGTATATTTCTTCTCTGTATGGAAAGAGACATTGCCGGATGTATAAGCGGTTCATGATATTTTTCTTCATCAAATGTTGAAAACTGTTCATTTCCGTTGATAAAAAGCCAGTAATTGTCCTTCCACTGTGTTATGACTATCTTCTGGTATGCCGTCTGTTGTTCGAAGATTATTCGATCTTTATATTTCTTCTGTTCACTGAACAGCATAACAGGCTTAACAGCAAAAATAAATAACAGGAAGAATGCAGTAATTGACCAGAATGAAATTTTTATGGCCTTTTTGTAGTGCAACAGATGTTTGAATTTCCAGAATAGTATTGATGCTACCAGGAAATTTATTATCCCAAGGGCGATAGGTGTATAAGTAAGGCCTAAAAATGGCAGGGCAAAAAACGCAAACAGAAGACCTCCGACCAGGGCGCCATAATAGTCTTTTTCCATAACGGATGAGATGTTAACCCTGAGTTCTTCATACGATTCATTCATCCTGGTAACTAAAGGTATTTCCACACCAATCAGCAAGCCGATTAATATACTGAATGAGTATATAAGCAGGCCTGTGTTATGGCTGAATGTAGAAGCCCAATAACATAGCGCTACTGAAATACCACAAAGGATGGAGAGGGTGAATTCCAGAAAAATGAATTTATCAAGCAGATTGTGTAATATATATTTACTGATCCTGCATCCCAATCCCATTGCGAAAAGCATCAAAGACATCAATACAGTCCATTGGAGTATGGGATTTCCGAGAAGATAACTAGCGAGAGTGGATAATACAAATTCGGCGACGATGCCTGCGCAACCCGTAGCAAAAATACATATCTTGAGTATCCTGCTTTGCGTTGCAAAAAGTGGATTGGACATGAATGTATGATAATTGGAAAATTGGTAATAGTTCGTCCTTATTTGACAAGATAACTTGTTCGGTAAGGACTGTAAAGCTAGTGTTGTAAAAAACGGTGGACAGCACTTCTAAGCAGGTCAGAGCGCTACGGATAATCCGCATCATTGCCTTTGGCAAGATCTGACGCTTCGGAACGTAGACCTGGAACCGATATTTGATCTTGGAGATAGTACTGCCCACGCTACTTTTAAATCTCATGGCGCCTGCTTTTGAAATTCTGTTATCTTACATGCACCAGGTTATGAGGAATGATGATCCTATATAAGAAAAAGCTGCAATAAAGGCGGCTCCTAGATTTGGTTTTTCCTGATTAACAATTTCATCAGTCAGTTTTGCTCCCGGCAGGAGGACTTTATCCGTATATAAACGGATTAGAGGTAACAGAATGATACCAAGGACAAAAAAGCTTGCAAAAGTGATTAAACTTTCGCCCCAATTAGTAAAGTCTTCACCTATAGCATGCCTGACGATATTTGCAACTCCAATAATAGCACCGGCATAACAGACACCGGCGGCTGTATTGTTTTTTTCAATTTCGTCGTGTATGTTATAAGGCGTGATTAAGTTATAAACGAAACCGATAATGATGAACGATACTTGACCAATAACCCAGAAAACCAGAAGCGTAATTATTCCGCCACCTTCTCCGGAGATAGATCCGAAAATTATCATACCTGTAGCTAAATAAATGGCCATCTCAACAACGCCAGCCCCCGTATTCTGGTCCTGTATAATCTCTTTTTTATTATTGAATTTATACAGGATTACCTTGTCATTAATGAATGTGGTTATGTTCAGTAATACAATTGCGATTGGTCCGTATATAAATATATCTATCAGGTCAGCTAACAGACCGGCTGATTCACCTACTACAACTCCGCCTATGGCAAATACTAAACCAAAATAATAACCAACCAGAGAGAGCGCGAATGCGCAATTATCTTTTTTAACCAGTTCTTCTTTTACATTGATGTCCCTGTGGATCAGATCATAAGCAAGTTTCCCTAACCAGAACAGGAAATAACAACATATAAGATAGATAATAGCTGAGATTAAATTATCGAAATTCATTATTTTCCGAACCCCCCTCCTCTACCGCGGAATGGACTCTGGCTTCTTCCAACTCTCTGTCTTACTTTTTGTGCGAAACTTCGTTTTGCCATTCTCTGTTTAGCCATCTTTCTTTGGAAAAAGCTCTTGTTTGTTTGCTTTGTTACCGTTCCGTTAGTTCCATATTGGTTTTTGCTTCCGTAGTATGGTCTGTTATTTCTCCGGTAATCGGTGTAAGTGCCGTAATCACCACGGTACACAGGTCTGTTGACCATCCCGAACATATGAGACATAAACATGTATTGACCGTAGAACGCCCAAAAAGAATTGCCTGATCTATCCGATCTCCATTCGCCATATCTGGAGTTTCCGACATATTGATAACCTGGCGGGGAAGGTGTCTTTACGTAACCATCTTCAGTCTTGGACAATAAAGTCATTCCAAGATAATTTTCGTTTTTCCGGTAAAAAGGTTTTGATACCCGTACAAAACCTGTATACTGAATTTCATCCTTTATGATTACTTTGTATTTATGATAGTGTTGTTTAAATATGGTTCCGCGCGTCTGCATATCTTCCAAAATTATAGAATATTCAGGAACTTTGCTCAGGTTTGAAGATAGCCTCTCAATTGGAGAACGGGTAGCTCTGCATGACTGCAAAGTCATTACCACGCATATTAAAACACATGCACTGATTATCTTTTTTGCTAAAGGCACGTTTAAAACTCCATGAACAATCTTATAAAATCTACTACTTCCATAAAGAAACAATGAAGTATTTTGGCCTATATAACGCTTTTGTTTTTAATTGTCAACTTAAATGTAAAATACTACTTATAAAAGATACTCCCGGTCTTTCCTTTGTTATACTATTGTTATAGTAGCCGTCCGCCTGGGCGGACGTTTCTCCTCATCCGATGGGTGTATGTGAATTTCTCGTAAGTTACGCAATCTGAAGGATGCGACTACACAAATCGTCCAGGTTGGGTAATAGTAAAATGTAAATTAGCTATCGTTGGCAATTCTGCGAATTGAATGGTTTCCATTTTTGTGATTTATATATTCTTTTAATATTTGGAAGGCTAACCGCCTGATCTGTCTTTTGGGCAGGAAGTTTTTTGCTTTTAGCTAGAACGACTCAAACCTAAAGGTATGAGTTACATTCCGTTTAGTAGGGGTTTAAAATCTTAAACCCATACGGACTCATGGCTTTAGGTTTGATGCAACGAAGGGTGGGGGTAACTAGTAAAATGTATAAAGTTTTAACTATAGCAGGTTCGGATTCGTGTTGCGGGGCAGGTGTACAAGCCGATCTTAAGACCATAAATGCACTCGGCGCCTACGGTACATGTGCCGTTACAGCCATTACTGTACAGAACACCCTCGGAGTAAGTTCTATTTTTGCTGTTCCGGCTTCATTTGTAGGCCAACAGATAGATGCGGTTGTTTCAGATATAGGAACAGATACGGTGAAGACAGGGATGCTTGTGAGCAAGGAGATTGTTGAGATAGTATGCGAAATGGTCAAAAAGCACAAACTTAAAAAGATGGTAGTTGATCCGGTAATCAAGTCTCACAAAGGTGAAAGGCTTTTATCTCTGGAAGGCATTAACACATTCCGTTCTGACTTGATTCCATTATCCTGTCTGGTAACGCCAAATATCCCGGAAGCAGAAGTCCTGACAGATCGTAAGATCAATAATCTCTCTGATATTAAAGATGCGGCCAGAGCAATACATGAACAGGGGGCTGAGAATGTATTGATAAAAGGCGGCCATATCCTGAGTCAGGGAGACGGCAGTGATGATGCTTCGGATGGAGAGGTTATTGATGTTTTCTATGATGGGAAATCGTTTCAAGACTTCAGGGATGAGCGTTTAAATACCGAAAATGTTCACGGCACAGGATGCATGTATTCAGCAGCTATTGCCACCGAACTGGCAAAAGGAAACGACATGATTAGCTCAATCACAATTGCAAGAGAATTTATAATAAAAATAATAAAGGGATCGACATCCCTGGGAAAAGGTTACAGGTTAGCTCACTTTGCACATCAAACCGGGGAGGGAGATTGATGATTTGCAAAATATTTTTCTCTTTGAAAAAGTATAAATAATTGTTAGTATCACTCCTTCAAAGTAGATTTTTAACTCAATTATAAGGAATAAGTTTATATCATGTACAAGATAGCAACGATACCCGGTGATGGGACAGGGCCTGAAGTAGTTCGGGAAGGATTAAAGGTCCTTGAGGCAGTAAGCCAGAAGAAGGGCTTCAAATATGAGATAATTGATTATGACCTTGGTGGTGAGAGGTATTTAAAAACGGGTGAAGTTATGCCTGATTCTGTAATTGAGGAACTTAAACAATGTGATGCGATATTTCTTGGTGCAATTGGTCACCCTGATGTTCAGCCAGGTATCCTTGAAAAGGGGCTTCTATTGAGATTGAGGTTTGATTTAGAGCAGTACATAAATTTACGTCCTGTAAAATTGTATCCAGGAGTTGATTGTCCTCTCAAGGATAAAGGACCTGAAGACATTGATTTTGTAGTTGTGCGTGAAAATAATGAAGGGCTTTACGCAGGGATAGGGGGGTTCTTAAAGAAGGGTACTTCAGAAGAAGTTGCGATACAGGAGATGATTAATACGAGGCATGGGGTAGAGCGCTGTATACGTTATGCGTTTGAATACACAAGGAAAAAAGGCAAAAGGAAAAAGCTGTTACTTTGTGCAAAAACAAATGTCCTGACTTATGCGCATGATCTATGGTGGCGGGTGTTTAATGAGGTAGGCGAGGAGTATAGTGATATAACACGTGAATATGCCCATGTTGATGCTACCTGTATGTGGATGATAAAAAATCCTGAGTGGTTTGATATCATTGTTACATGTAATATGTTTGGCGATATTATTACTGATCTTGGCGCTATGATCCAGGGTGGGATGGGCATTGCTGCAGGTGCCAATCTTAATCCTGAGGGCGTTTCCATGTTTGAGCCTATAGGAGGTTCCGCCCCTAAGTACACGGGGAAAAATGTCATTAATCCGATTGCTGCTATACTTGCATGTTCAATGCTGCTTGAACAACTGGGTGAAGAAGAAGCTGCCAAATCTATTGAAGATGCCGTAATAAAGATTATAGGCAGTAAACTTAAGGGAGTAAATGCAGGGAAGATGGGATATTCTACTACTGAGGTTGGAGACCTTATCGCAGAGAGTATTACATAACAACTGAGTAAGTTAGTTGCAAAAGGATTAACACATGAGTTCATTAACCAAATACGAAGATGAACAAGTTCGGAAAATAAGAGAATGGAAAGGAAAAGAACCAAGTGTTGTGAGTAAGAAGTTTGGAAAGGTAGTAACCCCTGTTAATTGGCTAGTTCAAAAGGTTATACCACCAGCAGCAATTAGAGGTGCAATTGATGCAGCAAATTCTACAGGAAAGTGGCTATCAGATACTGGTGATATTAAAAGGAACGGGAAGATTTCTGAAATACGAGAACTACGTGACAAAGACTTGGAATTGTCAGATAAATTAACAGATAGCGTACATAATTGGGCAATTGGAATGGCCACTGTGGAGGGTGCTGCGACAGGATTTGGTGGAATTCTTTTGATAGCGGTAGATATTCCTGCTATCGTAACATTAGCAATGAGAACAATTCATAAAATAGGTCTTTGTTATGGCTACGAATCATTAGACGAAAATGACAATCAATTTATCTTAGGTATTTTAGCTGCATCGGGTGCCAACTCTGTTGCAGAGAAAGTTGCTGCATTAACTACACTCCGAAGCATCGAAGTAACTATTGCAAAACAAACGTGGAAGGCTATGGCAGAAAAGGCTGCAGAGCAACAAATCAGCAAAGAAGGCGCAATTATAGCGATAAAGAATTTGGCAAAACAAATCGGCATAAACATAACTAAACGAAAAGCGCTTCAGGCAATTCCTATAATTGGCGCTTTAGTTGGTGGGTTTGTTAACGGTTGGTATATCAAAGATATTGGATGGGCTGCCCATCGTGCGTTTCAAGAAAGGTGGCTAATTGATAATCAAAAAATACTGGAGATATAAGGTTTAATCATATCTAAGAATGATTAGTGTTAAGGAGATAGAATGGAATATGTAGAAATTGTGTGGTCAATACCAACGTTATACATTTAATGTTGTTTTGTTTATCAAATTAATACTTTGAAACTCAGTACGGCTTTTTTTGATCGTTAACTTAATGAAAAAAAATGCCAACCGTTGCTAAAATTGGTTCTTATCGTTTTTACTTTTATTCTAGTGACGCAAATGAACCGCCACATATTCATGTAAAGCGAGAAAGATTTACGGCTAAATTTTGGTTAAATCCAATCCGCTTGCAAAAATCTAAGGGATTTAGAGACCATGACCTTATTAGAATTCAAAAATTGATAGAAGAAAATAAAAGAATATTTCAGGAGAAATGGAATGAGTACTTTAGCACTTGAACATGAAAGCCTGGCTCAAAAGGTTGTTTTTACAGAGGATTCTTTTGTAGTTTATCTTAGCGATGGAAGAAATATATCAGTACCTATTATTTGGTATCCTCGATTGCTAAACGGCAATAAACAAGAACGGGAAAACTATGAGCTGATTGGAGATGGGGAAGGAATCCATTGGCCGGATATTGATGAAGATATTAGTGTTGATGGTATATTGGCTGGACGACGTTCAGGTGAAAGCCAAAGCTCTCTTGATAAATGGCTTACAAGGCGTTCGAACTGATGACTAAGTTCCAATGGTCGCTTTACCATTGGTTTCGTTAATACTTTCTTGCCTATGTCTGCCTTTTGTTGACATGTCGGCACCGCACAATTCAATCGTTTTTTAAAGCATATGGGAGTTTTTATGCAGAACGTCGGGGCGTTGGAATCCAGTGTTTTGGTTTTGAATAAGTTCTATGCGGCAGTTCATATAGTAAATGCAAAGAGGGCATTTGCGATGCTGTTCAAAGAGAGTGCCGAAGTCGTTTCAATAGATAACGGTCAGTATAACTCCTACAATTTTTCAAGCTGGGTAGATGTTTCTGCATTCAAGGCAGAATACGAATTGCCGGGTGAGATCCAATATGAAAGTATCAGGACATTTTCAATAGAAATCAGAGTGCCAAAGATTATCAGGTTAGTTGTATATGATAAGCTGGCTAAAGCAAGCGTTAAGTTTAACAGAAAAAATATATTTGCCAGAGATAAGAATATATGTCAGTACTGCGGCAAAAAATTCCCCACATCCGAATTAAGCCTGGATCACGTTGTGCCAAGGACTCAAGGTGGGAAAAGTACATGGAAAAATATTGTCTGTGCCTGTACCGATTGTAATAAACACAAGGGTGGCCGTAGACCTGTAGAAGCCGGGATGACGCTGATTCGCAAGCCGGTTCAACCCAGGCATTGCCCCATTATACAGTTAAAGCTGGGTTCAAACAAATATCAATCCTGGAAACAATTTCTGGACAATGCTTACTGGTCAGTTCCTCTGGAATAAAATAATTCCTTAATAATCTCCTCTTAAACCTTTTTATGTTAAAGGAATATTATTTATCAATCCTTTACGGGCAGCAAAGAGGTTTTATTGCAGCCTTAATCAAATCGACCCTTTCTACACTTACGTATCCATATTCAGCAGTACTGAATACAAGAAATATCCTTTATAAAAACGGCGTTGTTAAAAGCACAAGGCTGCCAGTAAAGGTAATCAGTATCGGGAACATCACCACAGGGGGTACAGGAAAGACGCCTCTTGTAGAATTCGTGGCGAGGTATCTTCTTAAAAAAAATAAGAAGGTTGCAATTTTAAGTAGAGGCTATGGAGGCAACAATCCTTTACAAAAAAACAATGACAATGTTAATGATGAATGTCTCATCTTAAGGGAAAATCTTCAGGATGTGCCTGTTTTAGCTGGTAAGGACAGAGTAAAAAACGGGGAAGTAGCAATCAGGGATTATGGTGTGGACTGTCTTATACTCGATGATGGCTTTCAACACTTCAGGATAAGGCGTGATCTGGATATTGTTGTGATAGATTCGCTTAACCCGTTTGGAGGAGAGAACCTTATACCCAGAGGAAGTCTCAGGGAGCCGCTTAAAAACCTTGGTCGTGCAGACCTGTTTATAATATCGCACTGCAATCAATCCAATGAACAAACCATAAAATCAATATACGGAAAATTAAAACATGTAAATCCTCACGCTCCTGTTTGTGAATCAATCCACAGGCCGGTGCAAATTGAGAACATAACGGATGGTTCAATTCTAGTACCTGAGTGGTTAAAGGGAAAAAGAGTTTACGGCCTCTCAGCAATCGGGAACCCTGAGTCTTTCGCTTATACTTTAAAAGAACTTGAAGCCGAATTAATAAAGCATAGAAAGTTTCATGATCACCATAACTACAACAGGGAAGAAATAGATGATATTATTTCTGAAGCAAAATCACTTAACGCTGATGCAATTGTAGTTACACAAAAAGATATTGTAAAAATAAGAAATATGGATATAAAAGATTTCGACATTCTATCACTGAAGATTGAAATACAGATAACAAAGGGAATCGAGTTTTATGAAGAGGCAATAGATAGAGTTTTAAACCAAGTAAATAATTAAGAAATCAGGAGGTTTTTTTAATTTTGAAAAAACAAAAAAAGGAACACAAACCAATAAACCTGGAAAAGATAAAAACATACTCAATAAAAAAGAGAAAGAACCTTGTCAAAATTGATCAATTCGGCAAAGCTATTGAATACAAAGAGTTTGGCAGGTTTATTGATTCACTGCCAAAGATACTGGCGGCCAATGATCTGAGAAACTTAATCGATAGTATAGTCAAGGCACACAATAAGAAGCGTCAGGTAGTTTTGGCAATAGGGGCTCACGTAATAAAATGCGGTCTTTCACCCATTGTCATAGATTTGATGAAACGCGGTATTGTAACTGCAGTTGCAATGAACGGTTCTGTCGCTATACATGATTACGAAATATCACTGATAGGGGAGACCTCTGAAGATGTATCGCACAGCCTCGGGGATGGATCTTTTGGTATGGCGAAGGAGACTGCGGAGGCCATTCAAGCCGCAGCATCAGTGCCTGAGTGTGGATTGGGCAGGTCGCTTGGGAACAAAATAATAAAGGACAGGAATAAGCATAAGCAACACAGCATCCTGGCCGTCGGTGCCCAGCTGAAGATACCTGTGACAGTCCATGTCGCGATAGGTACAGACATAATCCACATGCATCCCTGTGTATCAGGGAGTGATATGGGAGAATCAAGCCTTGTCGATTTTAAGATACTGTGCTCGGTAGTCTCTGAACTAGAGGGTGGGGTATGGCTCAATGTGGGTTCTGCCGTCATAATGCCAGAGGTCTTTCTTAAGGCAATTACCGTTGCACGAAATCTCGGCAGAAAGGTTAAAAATTTTACAACGGCAAATATGGATATGATTCAACATTACCGCCCTCAAACAAACGTAGTAAAACGTCCATCCACACATGGATATTCCATCACAGGTCACCATGAGATAATGCTTCCACTGCTCAGGTTGGGCATTCTATCTGGATTGAAAAAGAGATAAAGTATAGACTAAGTGCCTAAAGTGTGAAGTGAACTAAAGTGACTAAAGTTGGAAAAAAGGCGTGTAGGCGCTTACCGCTGAGGAAAGTAGCGTTCAATGGTTTTTTCTTTTCAATCTTCAATAAACAATATTAAATATTCAATCCTAAATCCCAAATCGTAATTCATAAATTCTTTCTTCTCTACAACTTTAGTCACTTCAAACTTTAGCTCACTTTAGGCACATCTGTTCACTTCACGACTTCTACTGTATAATCCCAAGCCAGTCTCTTATCAGGAATTGTATCCTACCTATCAGGAGTGACATCCTGGCCATCACAGTGAACCCGAAAGAAGCGCCAAAGGCTATCATCAGGAACCAAACACCTATTTTTGAAATTCCTCCTATGACGCCCTTATGTTCCAGAGAAAAGAAGAAATAGATTAACACTGATACTACCCCTAATAGTATCAGGAAATTGTTTATACTATCAGGAAGACTTCCCGTAATTAATGAATCAAACGTGAGCTGTTTCAAGATGAAGGCATGTATGAAATTTGGTATAGTTATGCCGGCACCCAGGCCAACAACAAATGCAAATGACCATCTACTGAGCCATGATAGTTTATCTGAAAATCTCAAAAGCATAAAAATGCCAAGTAAAGTGGGAATAATGACAATGTACTGAGGTGCACTGCCTGTATCCTTAAAAAGAGGGACTATTAAGGTTTCAAAGACATCCGGCTTTAAGATATTAAACCATGTGATAATGATCCAGTATCCCATGGCCACTCCCACGAACAGGTTTTCGGCGATTTTAAATACGGGGTTGTCTTTATAGAGAAAACTGTACATGGCAAGTGTAAGTGCAACCGCCGTAATTATGCCCAATCCTTTTGCGTCAAAACCCAACTTCCCTGTTACCAGGAAGAATATGTTTATGATACAAAACGCAACCAGTATCCATGTCAGGATTGAAACATCTGTTTTTTTATCCATAATCTTATTTGTAAGTTATCAATAAATTGAGAACTTAGTTTTATTTCTTTCGTCTGGAGATAAAGTATATGGCATTTCCAAATATTACAAACAAGACAATAAGTACATGTGCCACACTCTGCGGAGACATGCCGGCAACGGCTGTTGACTTTCGATTTATGAGTATTTCATATTCAGCGGCACCTTTTAAACCACTCATCAACCCCTCAATTTGTTTAGATTGTAAAAAAGGGTACATGTCAGGACCTATTACAGCAGTACAACCGGCGCCAAGATCAAAATTATATTTTTCCTTCCCAAATGCTATCCATGCCTCAATGCTCGAACCGGATGCCAGGTCTATTACAAAATCAAAATCCTGCAATGATTGAATACCCTTGAGTACCGGTAAATCTGCAGTTGCATTACCGTAAAAATCTTTTGGAAAGGCTGAATAGATATTCTCACCCATGTTTATCATAACTAACTCTACGCCGGTCTTGTATCCCAGAAAGACGTAATCCTCTCCATTTATTTTGTTGTACTCTTTTCCAACTTCATTTATCGCGCTATCCGCCAGACCAGTACCTCCGGGATTAAGCGTCATCCCGATAACTTTAATATTTTTTCTAAAACAGTGATGTAAGAGCGCTATTGCCATCGGTTGGAGTTCCTCTTTTGATGCGGGGTCGTAATCGAAAGCTATAAGTATGTGTGATCCTTCCGGGAGAGAATCAATCTTGTCATATATCCCCCTGACTTCTTTGGTTGGCAGTACAGGTAAATCAAATCTAATGAGCAAGGGAATGGTTACTGCAACTGCAACAATCGCAAAGATAATTCGTCTGTCTATATTGAGCAATCTTTCCATTAATCACCACCCCCAAGATATGCCCTTTCAATTCCAAAGATTATCCTTAGTGAAGTCGCAATAGCCCCGATCGATACACCAATCAGGATTCCCCTTTTGGCCGCCATATTTGGCACAGACATTATCCAGTCAGCAATAGGGGGGAGAAATTCCCAGATCATAGCGCCGACAGGCACACGTCCAAGCATTACGATAACGGCAGCTGCCAGCAATATAGTCGCTTCAGTTGTCCTGGCTCTAAAAGTCCTGTATGCAGCAGAGGCCATAAAGAAAGCAAGTATGGAAAACATTGTAGCTCCGGCGGGAACCTGTACGTTGAAGTACATCCAGTCAAACATAGTCCCTTCCTGTTTGTCATTCAGGAAGAATTCACCTCCGTTATACAAACCAAATATAATCGTTATTCCTGCCCCGAAAAAAACGAAATTGCTGTAGCCCCAACCTGGAACCTTCCGTTTAATCTTATTCCAGTGAAGGTGAAATAAGCTGTACGCACCAATGAATACTGCGAAACCCGCAATCGTTATTCCCCATCGAGTAACAACCTTCAATAGAGACTGAGATGCTTCATGAGGCACGTAGTATTGAAATACCATCATAATACCCATTATAAATGCGATTATGAGTGGTATAGTCCTCTTAAAAAAATTCATCCTGCTTCTATTCCTTTCTTTGAACGTGTTTCAATGGAAACCTAACCTGGACGAGCCGGAACCAAACAAAAAGTTAGTAAATTACAATTCCCAAATCACAAATTATAATTTATGAAATGATAAACTACATTCTATGTTAGAGATGCTTCTTGAGAATTTCTTAATATAAAGAGAAACATTATTGGCAAACTGGAATGTCCTCTCTTCTAAATCATATTGCCCGCCCTGTTAAATATATATCCTGGCATTTTAATTTGCTTTATGAAAAATGCAACTTTTGAAAGTTGTTGTAATGACAATATCCTAAATGATTTAACAGGGTAAAGACATTTTGAACTTTATTCATTATTTGGATTTTATTATTTGGTGCTTATTATACGTCCTGGAAATTTGTGCAAATAAATATTTTGTTAAGAGACTAAAGGCATACTGCAACATGGCTAAATCAACTTGCCTTAAAAATAAAGCTTATAAAATGGATGCCAAATGTTGCAAGTACTGCACCTAATACGAGTGCGGTTATTATAATCCCCTTAGCAACATCCTGTGCACGCAAACTACCCAAAAGTTTTGGTTCCCTTGATAAATATGCACTGGCGGCATATAGTTCTTCACCAATCAGTGTATAATCACAAGTAGTTATAAAGAAGGGGATTTGTGTATAAGAATCTGTTGCCGCAATTTGTATGGCACCAGTGGAAGCGCCGGTTTCTGCCAGGATAAGAGACTCTGCATAAAAATATCCCATAAAGAAATTTGCAGCCGTTTTCTCACGTATCATTATCCCGCTTACTGCGGCAACATAAGGAAACTGTTCCGAAGCCGCCATGAATACATTATCTTGCACATAAGCGTCAGGTCTTCCGGCTTCCAGGTACGATTCCTTAACAACCTCCTGGCTTACTGACATAACTATTGGATCGATGTTTGAAACCTTGAGTGTCGTGTCATATTCAGCAACCCTCATGGCAATCCTTCCAAGTATATTTACGGCTGCAATTGTAGAAATGCTTCCCATACCATTCAGGCCATGCACAAATAATACAGGCTTGCCCATTTCAGTTGCTCTTCCCAGCGCTTCATCTATGGCATCAAGTCCGCTTATTTTCCTCAAATAGAGATTAGGATTCGTCTTTGCATGTTCAATAAACAACAAAACAAGCGTTGAAAAGGCTATCAGAATTATAAAATTATTCAACTTTTTCCAATTAAACCAATTCCCCTTTGGAGTCGCTGAAGCAATATTTTTAACTGTTACATTCTCAGGAATTGACATCATAACGAGTTTGAAAAAGTAACTTGACCTGCCGTCTGTAACATCAGATTCCTTGTTGAAGAATTTCGCAGGTTTGATCTCTACATAATGGAAATTAGAATCAGAACCTTCCTCATACATTGTATTGGAGCTTATGCGTAGTACCTCGGTAATAAAAGGTCCATTCTTGTGCGTAGACGCATATACAACGTATTCAACCTCCGGAGATTCAGAGGGAGAAGAAGTCCATCTGAGTGATATGCTTTTGCCGTTGTCATTAGGTGTGTCAAAGGCTTGAAAGTCAGAAGGAGGAACAAGCGTGTCTCCTTCCACAGCAAAAGCAGTAGAAGTATTATGGAGTACTAATATAGATAGAATAAACGTTAATAATATTTTATGCATGAGTTTGTAATTAGTTGAGTGTTACGAGTTGCGAGATTTATTTCCTTTTCATTCTAATCCTTATAAAATCATTTATCGTCAAACTTGCACCTTCAAGAATCTTTTTAAATGTTTTCGGCCTGATAATCTTCTCTGAGTGATAAGGTATAATCGTCTGTTTGCCTGTTAATGGATGTTTCCACTTCTGATGGCTTCCTGTTTGATCTATTTTTTCAAAACCAAGTGATTTTAAAACCTTTATGATTTCATTGGCAGTTACTCTGGGTTGTCTCTCTCCCATCAAACAGAAACCTCAATAACTTTTGCCCCCTTTGGTACTTTCTCTTTCGAAGGTTTCAAATATAGCACAAGAGCTTCCTTTATATTCTCTCGCGCTAATTCTTCTGTTTCACCATATGTTACACATCCCGGTAATTCCGGACAATAAGCAACGTAAACATCCTCATCAGGCTCTATAATTACTCTCAATTTCATATGATACGCCTCCTGGTATTAAAAACGATGATGTCAGTGTTATTTATAATATTTTATGCATGAGTATAAATTTAATAAATATTGAGGAATTTAAGAATTAAGGGATTAAGGAATTAAAAACCAATTCCACAATTCTTAGATTACAGGATTCCTTTGTTTTTTGCCAACATGATAAATCTCCAAACTTCATATAATTTCCCAATTCCTTAATACTTTAATCCCTAAATCCCTCAATTCTTCAATCTGTGTTTATCTTTGCGCTCTTTGCGACTTTGCGGTAATTTCTTTGTTTACATCTCTATAGCCTCAATATTTGCCCTTGGGACAACGGCAGTCTGTCCATCAGGAAATTCAACCTCCAACACCCTGGCCTTTGCTTCTGTTTCTATAGTTCTCAACTCACTCGGTAATGCTTTGACCTTGCCGATCTTTCCAAAATGTGGAGTCCTGATTATGCGGATTGAGTCACCTATCGAAATGCCTCCGGATTCTTCATTTCTGGAAGGCTCGGTTTCGGCTGTCATCTTAGAAGCTTTGCCTGTTTCTTCTTTATTATATGGTATTATAATTTCCGGCCTGACGACACCGGCCCTTATCTGGGTCGCACCATTCATAGATGCCACGGATCCTTCTCTATGCTTTAATATATCAAATGTTTTCTGTGCCATTCTGATTTGGCCAAAACCTTCAGTAATGATCAGTGTTATATTAATATCTTCTGATCCGGTAATTGCAACCCCTAAATCATAGCCCAACAATTCGTTAATATCCTTATCATGAATTCCACCGACAACAATTCCATTTACGCCAATATCCAATGCCTTCTTTATCGCATCATAGTAGATAATTGAACCACAGACTATTATTTTACCTTTATGCGTTTCATTTAAATCTTCAGGTTTTACAATATCTTCCGGCGAATTTACAACAATCTGCAATTCACCGGTTGTTTCACCTCCTATGCCGAATATGCCTTGAATGAAGGTGGCGTACGTCTCTATCACAACACCCTCTTTCTCTATAGTCTCCACAACCATGCCATCTATGTACGCACTGATCTGGACAGGCTTTGGAGGCTCTCTTAGTAATACCTGGCCGGTAATGTCTGATATACTTTCAATATTGCCGGTTATGGGTGAGAGGCATATAGACTTGAACATCTTAATAAATGGACTGGTCTCTGCTATCGGTTCATCTTTCTGAACACTCTCACCTTCCTTTTTTAACATGTTCTTGCGTATATCGTTTGGCAAGATAGCAAGACGGTTAACCACGTTTACAGAATGAACCTTGCCTGGTAGATTTGTCCTGGCCACAATATCTCCCGATTTGACGATATCACCTTTTTTTACAATCACATCACCGGGAAGTGGAAGGATCCTGCTTTTCCTTATCTGTATTTTTTCCGACAACCTTAAGCCGGGTGTATATCCGTGTGCCATAAGTAAATGCCTGTAGTTATAAAGCCTTGTAGGGTGGATTAAGGACGAAGGACGAATCCACCAATAATAGATCTTTGGCTGGTTCAGGCTTACCTGCCAGAATGAGTATCGGGCTGGCAGCCTGAACCTAAACGTTTAGGTTCAATCAACAGAGCTAAGCTAAGCTTTGCATGATTGAACCAACAAGAAAAAGTACATTCAATAAAGTAAATATTACTTTAATTTAGTGCGTCATGTTTTAGTCAGGATATGCATCAAAGGCTATATTCCATTTCGAAAGTGCTTCTGCCAGGGGTTCTCTGCCTTTGCCTTCTTTAAGGTCAAGTGGTCTGCCTCGTGCGTCAATAACAAGGCCGACTACACCGCCCGTAACCTCTTTGACTATTTTCTTGCCTTTACCTTCACCCACATCAAATTGCCTGGCGGGCGTTATTTCAACTTCTGCCTTTTCTCCCTCTTCTAATTCAAAAACCTTAAGTTCTCCAAGTAAGAGTGAATCTTCTATTTTCTTTCCATTTGAATATGTGATTATGTAGTCAAGGCATTTGCTTCCATGTTTTCCGGTATTTGTTAAAGAGATGCAAGGGCCGAGATGGATCAGGCAATCCTTCTCAAATACCTCTGTTGCTGCCTTTTCGTTAATCGTGGAAAGCACTCCAAGGTGCGGCATCATAAATATACTGTCTACGGCGATCATGGTTACGCCTTGAGGCTGGAATGAATCAATCATCATCATCATCGCCTGAGACCTTCTGGGGGCGTGAGATAAAACACCACCACTACCGACAATAAGATTAAGTTTGTTCATTTCGATAAGAGTTTCTTGTTCAGCAACACGCTCAAATGTTTCAGATATTTCCCTCTGTTTTTGTACACCCTTCAGGCCAACTGCAAGCGCCTTATGCTGCTCAAATGCCAGTCTTAACGCCTCTCTTGCTATAGCGTGTTCCAGTTTCAGATCTTCCAGTAATTGAGGTATAGTCGTGGGGCGAATCATCTTGTTCTTTATTCTGTTGCGGATATCTGATTCTTCAATATCAAATGTAAGCCACTTCATAATATTTTCAATACCGGTTTCTGCAATAACGTTTGATATGCTATAGCTCATCCCCAGATTAGCGCTTACAGTACGATTGAAGACTCCACCAAAGACTGAAAAGACATCCGTTGTTGCTCCTCCAATGTCCACTCCGACTACATTAATATTTTCCTTTTTTGCAATTGCCTGCATCATTTCACCAACAGCACCCGGTGTAGGCATAATGGGGACACCGGTCCATGACATTAATTTCTTGTATCCTGGTGCATGTGCCATTACATGTTCTAAAAACAGGTTTTGGATCTCCAGCCTTGCCGGGCCAAGATTCTCTCTCTCCAGCGTAGGCCGCAGATTGTCTGTTATTTTCAATGCAGTCTTATCCTTCAAGACAGCACTAACCCTGTCTCGTGCTTCTTTATTACCGGCGTATATAACGGGTAATTGGAATGTCATACCCAGTCGTGGCCTGGGGTTGGCAGCGCCTATGAACTCTGCCAATTCTACAACGTGTGAAACAGTCCCGCCGTCCGTACCACCAGATAGTAGTATCATGTCAGGACGCAGATCCCTTATTCTCTCGATCTTTTCATGAGGCAGACGTTTGTCGTTTGATGCAATGACGTCCATAACTATTGCGCCTGCTCCGAGTGCGGCCTTTTGTGCGCTTTGTGCAGACATAGTCTTTACTGCACCGGCAACCATCATTTGAAGCCCGCCGCCTGCACTGCTTGTGGATATGTATATGTCAACACCGGTATCGCCTTCAGCCGGTGTGATAATCTTCTCGCCATCCAATATCTTACGGCCTGATAACTCTTCAAGCTCGGCAAAGGCGTTGAGCACACCTCTTGTCACGTCTTCGAAAGGAGCCTCCACGGTTGTTGGCGCTTCACCTCTGAATGTCTGGCGATATTCGTTGCCCTTTTTCTCTATAAGTATTGCCTTTGTAGTCGTACTGCCGCAATCAGTGGCGACAATTACGTTAAGATCATTTTTCATTTGATTGTAGCGGAATGGCTTTAGCCTTCCACTAATCTTTTGGGCCTAAAAAGGGATAGTCTTCGTAATTATTAACAAGACCCTTTCTAACTGGATTATTAAATATATATTCCGCTATTGTATTCAGGCTTTCTTCTTTTCGTACAACATGATCATGAAAGCTCTTTTGCCACAAATTCCTCCCGTCAGCTTTCTTGAAATTATATCCTGTTATTTGCTTAAATGTTTTTATAAATTTAATCAGATTTGTTTTTTCGTTGCCTGAAGTAAGAATATGTAAATGGTCTGGCATAAAACAATATACTATAATGGTAAAGCTCATTTCAGAAGAAATACGATTCAACGAATCAAGAACTGTAAACACTATATTTTTATTAGTGAAGTAATTCATATTATCGTAACAGCATATCGTTAAGAAATAAACATAACTTCCTTCGTAATCGAAGTGTTGTAGTCTATTACGTTTTCTCTGCACTTTTATATTATCTTTAGTTGTTGTATGTGGAAGCCTAAAGGCGTTCCGCTACGACTCTGCTGGAACAGGTTTAACTCCCTGCATCGGCCTTTTGTTCAATCTCTTTTATAAGCAGATCTACTACTTCTCTTTTTTCTAAAATGTCGGCTATTTTATCATATTCATATTTGGAGAAAAAGCGTGAAATCATAGGCTTGAAGAAGACCATGGACTGACTACCAATAAAATTCAACGGTCGTACGGATTCAAGAAACAAAACAGCAGGTACGGACATACCTCTCTTGACTACATAGTCTGCCAGCTTTTTGATTAAAGCAGTATCGCTATCTTCAAGCTTTACACCATCTGTTGCAAATGCATGTTTAAAACCAGCAATAATCTTCTTCATTTCAACCATAATCTGATTCCAAAACTATAACCCTACTACATTAACTATAAATCGGTCTGCATCTTAAAGCGTTTTAAAGGTGGAATGTGTAAGGTGGTAATACATTACTATTTAGAGCATTTTATACTATTACACCATAAAATCTGTTTATTTAGGAAGTTTTTTGAGTCTCAGAAAAAGTTAAAAGTGTCTAAAGTTTGAAGTGAGCTAAAGTTGTGGTAGAAAACACTCTCTTCATAGGGGGCAGTTCCTGGTTACAATTTAGGAATTCAGGGATTCAAGAATTTAGGGATTAATTGATTTATCACTCAATTCCCCAATTCCTTAATTCTTC
>JACZYU010000027.1 GCA_022570935.1 Planctomycetota bacterium
TACCAGCAGAATCGGGTTCTCTTGTGCATGCCTTGTGACGAGAATAGCGGGTGAGCCGTATTAGTGGAAATCTCTATCTACGGTTCGATGAGGACTTCGGGATTAAACCCCCGAGGTTACTCTACTGGTAGAAGGTTTTTAAGATGTCAGACTTAACATTCATAATCGGTGGTACAAGAAGCGGCAAGTCTGCATTTGCAATGAAACTTGCTAAAAAGCACAAGCACGTCTGTTATATTGCGACTGCAGATTCCGGGCAGTCTTCACAGATCGATGACTGTGAGATGCTGGAGAGGATACAAAAGCACCGGAAAAATAGACCCGCAGACTGGGAAACGGTAGAAGCACCCCTTGAGCTGGATAAGAAGCTTTCAAATCTTAATGGAACCTTCGACGTTGTATTAATTGATTGTATTACCCTTTACGTAACAAATATGCTTCTTGGTGATAGTAAAGAGGCAGGGGATGAGTACATAATTGATGCAATAAACAAATTATGTATTGTTTGTAAGAAGATACTTCCTCATGTTATAATAGTCTCCAATGAAGTTGGTTACGGAATCGTGCCGGATAATGCGCTTTCGAGGAGATTTCGTGATATTGCAGGCTATGCTAATCAAATAATTGCGAAAGAAGCAGATAATGTGTATCTTGTTACTGCAGGAATTGAAACTAAGATTAAATAATCATTTCTTTGAAAGGAGATAGAATGAAATTCTTTATAGATACAGCGGATGTAAATGAAATAAGAGAGGCCGAGAGTCTGGGGATCCTTGATGGCGTTACAACCAACCCTACACTGATATCAAGAACAGGACGGCCTTTTAAGGAAACCATAGAGGAGATATGTTCAATTGTAAAGGGTCCGGTAAGCGCCGAAGTGGTAAGTACAGATACTGAAGGAATAATTAAAGAAGGAAGAGAGTTGGCAAAAATAGCTGATAACATAGTCGTCAAGGTACCGCTTATAAAGGATGGCCTTAAGGCGGTAAAGGCTCTTACCTCAGAAGGAATAAAGGTAAATGTCACCTTGTGCTTCTCATCAAATCAGGCCTTGCTTGCAGCAAAGGCCGGGGGTACTTATATCAGTCCATTCATTGGCAGACTGGATGATAAAGGACATACGGGAATGGAAATTATTGAGGAGATTCGGACTATCTATGATAATTATGGTTTTGAGACTCAGATAATCGTTGCCAGTATTCGGAATCCATTACATGTAAGAGACGCTGCTCTTATAGGTGCTGATATAGCTACAATACCATTTGCGGTATTCAACAATATTGTAAAACATCCATTGACCGATGAAGGACTGAAGAACTTTCTTGCAGACTGGGAAAAGGTTCCCAAATAAGCTGAGCGTTAGTTAAAATATAAACTTTCAAATTAATCTATTTATTGGTGGATTCCTTCTTCCTGCCGAACGGGCAGGCAGGCAGGAATCCACATTTATCCTATTCATCAGTCGCCAGCTTGCGGACATAGGTGTGGTATTCACCATCATCAACCTCATCTATTTTCAGCAATTCATTTCCTGTCTTTTCACACCACGCCTTTATGTCAGACTTTATTCCGTCATCGGTTGAGATAATCTTCAGTACCTGCCCGGTCTCCAACTCCTTTATTTTTTGAGATGCCTTAAATATGGGCATCGGGCAAAGCAATCCATAACAATCTAATGTAAAATCAGCTTTCATAATTTTAAAAAGGTCTCCTCTTTTGAAAGTTAGTTGAAATCCAGCAATTCACATAACTCATTAATAACAAACAGGATATAAGTCATAGTCTGTTGCCGGAACCTATGCTGAGAAAACGGAAATAATTATTCTTATCGTGATTGATTCTGAATATTTCCTCAATATTATATGTTTTTTTGTGGCTAATGTAAAACAAGTTGTGTAAATTTTACTAAAATCATAAAGATAGAAATATCTTGATCTTGGAGAAACCATGAACATACTGGCCATAGGTGCTCATCCGGATGATATTGAGTTTGGATGTGGTGGTACTTTATTTAAATATAGTGAGAGTGGGCATAAAGTATACATGCTGGTGTTGTCAAAAGGTGACAAGGGAGGAGACCCTGATGTTAGACAAAAAGAGCAGGAAGACTCAGCACGTATATTAAAGGTAGAAAAGTTATTCTCTAGTGATTACGTAGATACAGAGATTGTACAGAGCCAGAAACTTATAACCGAGATAGAAAGTTTCTTGAAAGAGGTAAAACCTGATTTTATTTTTGTACAATATTTTGATGATACTCCTCAAGATCACAGGAACTTGTCCGAATCCACTATATCTGCGACAAGGTATAATTCAGAATGTACTCTTTTACGAAGGGCCAACTACACAGAATTTTACGCCTAATGTGTTTGTAGATATTACAAAGGTTTTTGATAAAAAGCTTGAGTGCCTGAATGCACATGCCTCCCAGGTCTCAAAGACAAACATTGAAGACCTGTCAATTATTGACGCCGCTAAGTCGGTAGCACACTTCAGAGGTATTCAGGGAAGGGTAAGTCTCGCCGAAGCGTTTCATTCATTACGACTATTCATAAATATTTGATGGTACAGAAAATGGTGATTCCTCATTCAAGGCCTACATTAGATGGAGGTGATGTGTCTTCGGTATCTGAGGTAATACGTTCGGGACAGATCGTCCAGGATGAAGTAGTGGGGGAATTTGAGAAGAAGGTGGCAAAATACATCGGAGTAAATGGTGCAGCGGCTACGAGTACAGGAACATCTGCGCTGCATCTTTCTCTTCTTGCATTGGGGATAAAGAAGGGAGATCACGTAGCTATACCAGGTTTTGTGTGCTCGGCTTTACTAAACGTAGTAAAATACGTTGGCGCACAGCCGATCCTGGTAGACGTAGATCCGGAAACGTATAATATAGATGTTCATGATCTTAGAAAAAAGATAAAGAAAACTACAAGGGCAATAATTCTGCCACATCAATTTGGCCTGCCTGCAGATATCGACGAAGTCATGTCTCTTGGAGTACCTGTTATTGAGGATTGTGCACAGGCGATTGGGGCCGTTTATAAAGGGGAAAAAACAGGAAGCTTTGGCACTCTCTCCTGCTTCTCGTTTTATGCAACGAAAGTTCTGTCTACAGGCGAAGGCGGAATGGTAGTCTCTAATTCTCGAAAATTATTAAAAAAAATAAGAGACCTCAGGGAATATGATAATAAGAAAAACTACTCAATTCGTTATAATTACAAGATGACTGATATCCAGGCGGCAATGGGTATATCACAACTTAAGAAGTTGAACTCTTTTTTACTGAGAAGAGCTAAGATTGCAAAAAGATATTTCTCTGAACTACAGGGATTTTGCGATCTCCCTGCAGTTAGTTATAAAGACAGGAGACATATTTTTTATCGTTTCCTTATTCAAATACATGGAAGTGTTTCAAAGGCACTTGAGTCTTTTTCCGAGAGAGGTGTAACCTGCATGCGGCCTGTTTATAAGCCGCTTCATAAGTATCTTCACCTCCATGGATTTCCAAATTCTGATGCAGTTTGGAACAAAACTATTTCTATCCCGATATATCCATCTTTAACAGATAAAGAAATCTGTAAAATCCTGGATGTTTTAAAGCAATACCTGAAAAGGAAGGCTTAAGTTGAAAAGTACACTTGCTGATTTCCGACTCAAAGATTTCATTCCATGGAAACACATCGTAGGAATATTCCTCTTATTTTTTATCTTCTTTGTATTTCCAGGAGTAAGAGATTGGTTTTCTTACCATAAAATAGAATGGATATACATATTTTTATTTGCATTTCTGGCTGCATACTTATTTGTCCCTGTTGCCAGGAAGATTGCCCTGGAATTTAATGTCATTGATAATCCAGATAAACGAAGGGTACACAAAACCTCTACTCCCCTCCTTGGAGGTGTTGCTGTCTATATAGCATTTGCAAGTACGATTATTTGTAATAATGCTTTTTCAATAGAATTAAAAGGTGTTGCTGTTGGTGCTACCATCGTATTTATTGTAGGGCTTATTGATGATGTAAATCATCTCTCTGCAAAGCTAAAGCTGTTTGTTCAGATGGTAGCAGTAGCTATTATGATTCATTATGGTGTAGTGGCAGACTTCCTGCCAAATGTCTGGTGGGGTAAGTTACTTGAAACCTTAATTACTTTTATGTGGATGCTCGGAATAACAAATTCCATGAATTTCTTTGATGGGCTGGATGGCCTTGCAACAGGTCTTACTATTATATGTTCGGTTTTCTTGGGTATTCTTGCTATTCAAACACATCAACCTTATTTAATTATTCTCTCAGTTGCACTGGCCGGTAGCTGTCTCGGGTTTTTACCTTATAATTTAAGATACAGAAACCCTGCCGTTATTTTCCTTGGAGATGCTGGAAGTACTTTTATGGGGTTTATGTTAGCTGGTATGATCATCATGGGAGACTGGGGTTCTAAGGATCCTATAAAGGCTTATGCTATGCCCATACTCATAATGGGTATATTTATTTTTGATATGGTTTATACGACAGTTTCCAGGATTGCCTCTAAAAGGGTTATCAATTTCAATGGGTGGTTGGAGCACACAGCGAAGGATCATCTTCATCATAGACTAACATCTCTGGGTTTGAGCGCTAAACAGACAGTTTTCTTTATCTATTTTCTTACTGCATCGTTGGGTTTGAGTGCTCTGGTGTTGAGAAATGGAAATTTAATTGATGCCCTGCTGCTTCTGATTCAAGCAGCATTCATATATCTCATAATTGTCATATTGATGATAAGGGTACGATTAAGAAACAGAAGGGAAGAAGATCATGTGAAAGAAGAAAAACAAATGTAGAATGTTGTTACTTTTACCATGATATTCCAACCTCATCATGAAGTATAAGCAGTCTGGATGTTTTACTGTTTTACATACCTATAAGTCCTTTTTGGGCATTTAAAATTTCCCAGCCATGAAAGTTCAATTCAAACTGCTTCTTTTCAACATGACAATCCAGGCATTTCTTGTTGCCGGTTTCTGACCATTTCTGTAGCATCATGGCTGTCTTTGCCATCTTCCCCTCTTGAGTAAGAATATCTTTTCCTGCATGGCAATAATTACATTCTATATCCATCATTTCTGACAGTCTAAACATCTTCGCAGCTACTTCCAATCTGCCTGTAAATTGTTCCTTCCCCGCATGGCAGTAATCACATTTCACTCCAATTGCAATTGCAGCCTTCATATCCTCCTTTGCCCGTTCCCCTTTTTTCGTAAAATCAGTTACATCGTCGTTATGACACGAAGAACATTCTTCTCCTAATGCTGATGCCACCTCTTTACTGCACTGTAGCTTCTTTTCCTCTCTATTACCCTGCAGGTAAGTTTCCTGCAATGCATCGGGTTCCGGAATATCTGATGGTCCTGCACTTAATAATAATCCGGATGAGAAAACCATTAGAATGACGATACCAGAGATACTAATATTTTTCATATTCTTTGTCATTTTGTAACATCCTTATTTCTAAATTTTAAAAAGTTTTAGGTAATACATTAAAGTTATTCTTTGTTCATGAACAGACACTCTCCCTTCCTGATTAAACCTTTGCTCTTCTTTGTGACGCCATAAAGAATGAAGGTTGGATTCCTTGCCTGCCCGACAATCATTCAGGCGGGCGAGAGCAAGGTCACATTCCTGTCGGGAGAAATCCGGTCAGGCCGCACACTCTTTACCAGCATCTTTCCTGGAACCATAAGAGAGGGTATCCATGGGGCATACCGTTACGCAGATTCCACATCCAATACAACTGGTGTTGAAATTCCCAAAGTCCTCCTGCTTCAAGGCATATTGCATAACAGGTATACCTACCTGGCAATGGCGCGAGCACTCGTAACAACTGATACATTTGTCATTGGCTCTGATCTTGAATCGACCTTTCAGTCGGCGACTAAAGATATCCATCAGTTTTGCCAATGGGCACCAGTATCGACACCAGACCTTGCCCCCGAGGAATGGATACAATGTGACAGGAATAATACCCACAAGCCACACATCTACAAGAATCTTATACCAGTAGACACTTGCTCCCGCCGACTTAGCGGGAACACCCAGGGTGTCTTTAAGGAGCATCACCCCTGTTACAATGAATGCCAACCATAGGATGTAGATATTCATCCTCTCCCATCTAATACTCGCCTTGCCTTTTGGAGCCAATACTCGCCATCTGTCACCGAGAGTTTCCGCCAGTCCGCCACAGCCACATATCCATGAACAATATCGTTTTCCATGAAAAAAAGCAAAGATGGGGAGGACAACAAACGTTAATATCACCCCCCACACCACCCATATTTGATGAGGATCATAGAAGAATGTGTAAAAAAACAGAGGCCATGCGTATACAATGCCGTATGTCCTCCATGCCTGTCCTGCAAATTCTGGATCATTTGCAAGCGCCTCTCCTACCCAATGGTATTCTACTGCAAGCTGGAATAAGAACTCCGGTACAATGAAATACATGATCCACTGAAACGCAAGGAGTGAAGAGTATCTAAGTATCTGGAGCCGGTCTTTCCTGTCAAAACCCCACTTCTTCATGGCAGAAACTCCAAAGGTCGTCATTATACCTGTGTATAGGAGAGTATACCAGAACGCCCATGGCCTTCCAAAGAATGAGAACAGGCTGTTGCCCCAGCCATGGAAAGGCCAGAACTCTGAGCCATTGCCTACTTTAACTCCGTAAATTGTATAGCAGATGAGGAAAGTAATGCCCAGCCATGAGAATCGTTCCTTCTTCGCCAAAGCACCATAGAAAAGACCGGTCAAACCGGCAAAAAAAACCGGTGCACCCAATAAATCAGGTATCCAATCCAGAAGAAGTTTGTTCCAGGCGTGGCTATCGTTGCCCCATATGGCAAGGCCTATAAGGGACAGTAGGGCGAATCCGACACTGCGCCATAGGCTTCCGGCCCATTCCCCTTCGAGTCGGATGCCTTGATTTTTAAAAAACTTTAACGGTAATTCCGCACCGATAAGCACAAATGCATGCTGGTAAGAAAATCTTTCGGTTGTTTTATCTCCCTTTCCATTGTTTATCTGGAGTGTTACGGAGCCGTTGCCAAACTCTGTAATATTCGAACTTAAGACCAGTTTAATTTTTTCCAGCCGTATTGCTTCATTGAGCTTTCGTCTGTTATCTTTGAAAAGCCGGTCGAAGGCATCTTTACGATAACTCAGTACGACGCGGTTTTGTTCGCTCAGTACGAGGGCTGCTTCCACTGCGCTGTTTCCCCCTCCAACTACGATGATATCTTCATTGCTGTAGTGTTTTGGTGAATAAAGACGATGATAAACTTCTTCCCGGTCTTCACCTGGTACTCCCAATTTACGCGGGTTGCCGCGCTGTCCGATAGAAAGAATAACACGGCGAGCCTTGAAGATACCGCCACTATGAGTTGTAACTGTAAAATTCTTTCCATCCTTGACGATACTCTCAACTCCGTGATCCAAACGTACATCAATACCGTTAACGTCAATGATTTCATGCCAGCGTTTCAGTAAATCTTCTTTTGTAGCGCCGTCGAGCCATAGCTTGCCTTTAGGTGGAATCTCGTCCGGCTCTGCATATACCCATTTCCCCTCTGGAAAATTTTCGATGGTGGAAGCAACCTTTTCCTTTTCAAGGATAATACAGGAAAGCTTCCGCTCCCCGGCCTGCAGTGCGGCATTGAGGCCACTGGCGCCGGCGCCTACCACAAGAATGTCATAAACACCTTCCACCCTTGCCCTGGAGTCAGAAAGCGTAGCGATGTGCTCAATGACATTATAGCCCTGTTCCATTGCAAGCTTGATAACAGGCGCTCCGGCAATATCGCCTATAACGTATAAACCCTGAACGTTGCTCTGGAAATTTTTATCAAATGAAGGTCGTGGGGCTTCGTCAGTGCCGCTGTTTAGAATAGAGAGCAGCCACTGTTCGAATTTCGTAAACGGATTATAGGTGCGGGTTGGATGCGGGTTCTTATGATTGTCAATAGACATGTTACTCCTTCCCCCTGAAAACTTCTGATTTGGACTTTGGTGTGAGTGAAGCGCCACAACCAATGCATCGCTCTGCAGATGGATGGGATGGATGGTTACACTGAGGACAGTAACTTTCGTTATGTGTTGTCGGGATCTTGGTTCCCCTTAACTCAAATTCTTTGGATTTTACGGGTAGCAATTTGATGGCCAGGATACCTAACCCGGGCAAAAGGAATCCCAGCACAAAAGCAAAGAGACCCGAACGATGCGAGACTATAGCCATGGCTGCCGAAAACCCCCCGGAAACAATTGCGACCACCAGCCATATCCCCAGCCATAACCATAGGCTTGATATTGGATTGGCCTTTTGAAACGTGGGATTCAGGAATTTGGAATCGCCTTGAAAAAGCGCACCACGCGGTTCCACCTTAAATACTAATACATCTAATTTATCCTCCTGTACAGCGTGTTCCCATGTTTTCAGGCAATATCCTTCACATACGGGATAAGGGACTCCGCGATAAACAACCTGTGTTTCATCCTCGGCTACCGGTTCGTTGCAGACAATACACGTATTTTCAGCCGCATAGGAGTAAACACAAACAGATAGTGTAAGGAGAACAATAATTGTTTTCAAACTCACACGCCGTATCATTTTTGGTACTCCCTTATTTAATTTTACTTGCAAAATTAAATTAAAAGATTTAAGTCGTACTACTTAGCCTGCTTTCGTTTTGCCTTATAAAACGCCAGCCGTTTTTTAATCTCTTTAGAAGCCATAATGATTTGTTTAGTTTTAGATGAATTTTACTTTGTGTTCAGTCAATCGTATTAGTAGATTTGGCAGAAGTTCCTTAACGTCCCCCGCCAATTAGGACTTCCTTTACCGTTAGGAATATGATCAGTAAATCCAAATGCCAGGAAAAGTGTTTGATATAATACAGGTCATAATGAAGTTTCTCCTTGCTATCCTTAAAGCTTTCTCCGTATGTGTAATTTACCTGAGCCCATCCGGTTAAACCTGGCCTCACAGAGTGTCGTAGATTATAGTAAGGTACCTGTTCTTCCAGTTGCTTGACAAAAACAGGGCGCTCCGGCCTGGGGCCAACCATGTCCATATCTCCCTTGAATATGTTGATAAACTGGGGTACTTCATCTAACCTGATCTTGCGAATAATTGCGCCTACTCGTGTAATGCGAGGATCGTTTTTCTGAGCAAACACAGGCCCATTTGCTACCTCAGCTTCGTTGCACATAGATCGAAATTTGAACAAGTTAAAGACCTTGCCCTTATGGCCGACTCGTTCCTGCCGGAAAAACACAGGCCCGGGAGATTCCAGCTTAATTAATATTGCGACTAAGAGCAGTAGAGGTGAAGAAATGGCAAGCAGAAGAAACGAAACAACTATACCTTGCATTCGTTTGACTGATCTATGTATGGAAATCTGGAAAAACCCTTCTTCAAATACAAACCAGCTAGGCTTGAGAAATTCACTGATGATAATTTTGCGTTTTACTTTTTCATAAAAGGTAAAACCTTCCTGAATATGAATATTCTCCATTTTGCATTTGAGGAGTTCGTGAACAGGCAACTTTCCTCGTCGATCCCTCTGTGTTACTACTATGCTGTCCGCAGAATGTGCTCGAATAGTTTCCTCAATTTGATCTGCGAGGCATAATACTTGAATACCATGGATGTTAGTACCCACGTGACTTTCATGGGAAGTAGATATGCCTACGATATCGTAACCTCTAAACTTTCTTTTCTGTGATTCCTTGATTATTATTCGAGCCTGTTCGTTTGCACCCAGGATCAAAATTCGAGTCCGGTTTTTACGCACGGCAAAAAACAGGAACCAACGGAAGACGAACAGACAAGCGTAAATTGCAACGAGAGAAGGTAATAATTTCCAATTTAACGAGGTAAAGCCTTTAGTGAAATATCCCAATGTTGCAATAGATAATAAGGATACTAAAAATGAGGGAACAATTCGGTTTAGGAGATCGACTGGATAGATATACTCCATAAAAGAATAGAGACGAGCGAGGGATAACGAAAGAACAACAATCATGGTGAATAAATACGGTGAAGGCTGATTATACAATCTGCTTAAACTCTGCCATACAGGAATATCAAATGATGAAAAGAAAGTAAGCAAAAAAACAATGTAGCAGATGATAGCATCCGCGAGAATAATTGTTATAGCACCCAGGGTGGTGCGAACTGAGAACATAATAAGGCTATTCCTCCAACTGCTCAAACAATTTCGTACGATTACCTCCCATAATTTTTGCAGACACAAGTGCTGTTTTAGCCTTTTCCACCAACCCTCCAGACGTAAAGGCATCATCCGGAAACTCTGCAATACCGCAACTCAATGTAATGGGATATGCTAATTTAACTCTTATTTCAGTTGGAATACCTGAAACGGCATCGGCTATACGGGATGTTACGTTTAACGCAAGTTGCTTATCGGTGCCAAATAACACAATACCGAATTCTTCCCCTCCAATACGACCCACGATATCAGTAGGTCGAACGCAACTTTTAATTCGATCAGCAATGATGCGCAGGAGTTGATCTCCCATAAAGTAGCCATGTGCAAGGTTAAAGCGATTGAATTTGTCTATGTCTAACATAATTAGTGAAATTTTAGTGTTATTCATTCTCTGTGCACGGTTGAATTCTTCATTAAGCCTCCTCCACCAGAGTCCATAGTTGTATGTGCCTGTTAGGTTGTCAGTAAAGGCTAGTTCCCGGAATTTTTGTCCTGAAATAGACTCATCAATAGTCTTGGCGGCAATTGCACAAATTTTTTGGATCAAATTATTTGTTGACTCATCAAGTGTTGGTGTTTCATCAACGAAAAAAGCTACATAACCTTTAACATTATCCTGAAATTTCAGGGGTATCAGAATTAATAAGTCTTCAGGGAAGAAAGTATTTGAAGATAAAGAAAAATCCTTTCGGTTAAATATTGTAATATTGCGAATCTTTTCAATCTTTGTATCTTTAAGCTGGGGAATTAATTTATCGTAAATTTCTTGATAATTCTTTACCTCGAAACCATAACCCAGGACAAGATCAAAAAGACCTGATTCTTGATTCGTAAGGAGAAAGAACCCTTTTTGTTTAGTTCCCACAATTTCAGATATCAGTTGGAAGATGTAATCAAATATTCCCCTTAACTCTCGGAGGGTATTGTATTCACGAAAGATATTCATCATGTAAAGCTGAGAGGGGGATTCATGGTGCTCCGGGGGAAGCTCAACCTGGATAAGATATTCGGAGAAATGGTTGAGAATTTCTTGTACCAGACGTTCTTTTTCTGGTTGGATTTCATGGTCTGGATGAGTGGAATTGATATTGATTACACCAAGTGTTCCGTTGCAAGACTTAATAGGCGCAACGAATGCAGTATCAATCTCTGTTCTGGCTAAGTCATCAGGTCCTATTTGGAGTCGTCGGTCTCCTTCTATTCCTTTTAGAAAAACAGATTGGCCATTGGCGGCAACCTTGCCTGCAACACCGTTCCCCAAACGCACACGGGTTTTCTGTATTATTTCTTTCTTCAGCCCACGAGCAGTTTTAATGGTAAGTTCTTGGTTTTTATCATCAAGCAACATGATAGAACCACGTTCTGCCTTCATTACTTCCAGAATCACATCCAGGATCAAATCCAGGATCTGCGATGGGATTTGGTCTGAGGTAGATATTTTCTCCTTGTGTTCGCCCATGAAAGAAGCCTTTGTAATGCTTTAAAATTCAGTCCATTTCTACTGTGCTCGAATATAATACAGAGAAAGTGATTACACTTTTTTATTGGTACGTTCAAGGTGATTATATGAAAAAGGAGATAGTGTGTCAAGGAGTAGGTTATGATGTTTAAGTGGTGAAATGAAAAGATATCAGGTCAAAAATGCATATTACTTAGCCTGCTTTCGTTTTGCCTTGTAATACGCCAGCCGTTTTTTAATCTCTTTGTCAAAACCATTTTCTGTCGGTTTATAGTATTCTTTACCCTGAAGCTCCTCTGGTAAATAGGATTGTTCTATATGGCCGCCATGATTGTGCGGATATTTGTATCCTTTTCCATAACCGAGATCCTTCATCAAGGGAGTTGGCGCATTTCTGATATGAAGCGGCACCCCCAGTGCGCCTTTTTCTTTGACATCCTGTAATGCACTTAGATATGCCTTATAAGAGGCGTTGCTCTTTGGTGCAGAGGCAAGATAGGTTACACCCTGTGAGAGGGGTATCCATCCCTCCGGCATGCCTACAAAATGAAATGCATCTTTTACTGCCATTGCCACCTGTAACGCCGACGGATCGGCATTGCCAATATCCTCAGAGGCAAAAATAACCATACGCCGCGCAATAAAGAGAGGGTCTTCTCCCGCTTCCAGCATACGTGCCAGCCAATATACAGCTGCGTCGGGATCACTGCCGCGCATGGATTTGATAAAGGCGGAAATTACGTTGTAATGTTCATCCCCTCCTTTATCATAAAGAAGCGCCTTTCGCTGCATGGCTTCCTGGGCAATCTTTAAAGTAACTTTCCTCTTATCTCCCTTATCGGGACTTGTCAGCATTAATGCCGACTCAAGAGTGTTTAAGGCAACCCTCGCTTCTCCGTGAGAAAGGTCTGCGATAAAATTGAAGGCGTCATCATCTATCGTTATTTTTAAATTGCCAAGTCCCCGTTCTTTATTTGATAAGGTATTGGTTATTATGGTCTTGATGTTGTCTGTAGAGAGTTGTTCCAGCACCAGCACCTTACAGCGTGAGAGAAGGGGCGCATTGATTTCAAATGATGGGTTCTCAGTAGTTGCTCCAATCAGCGTAATAGTGCCGTCTTCCACATGATGTAGAAAGGCGTCCTGCTGGGCCTTATTGAATCTGTGAATCTCGTCTACGAAAAGTATAGTTCTTTTGCCGTAATATTTAAGCTGCTGTTTGGCCTCTTCGATGACGGCACGGATATCCTTGACGCCTGACAGTACAGCAGAGAAAGAGACAAAATGAGCGCCAATTGTCCCTGCGACAATTAAAGCTAAAGTAGTTTTTCCTACACCGGGAGGTCCCCAGAAAATCATTGATACTAATTCTTTCCTCTCCATAAATCCCATGAGGATTTTATCGGGCCCAACGAGGTGTTCCTGCCCGACAAATTCAGCCAGATTCTGCGGCCTCATCCGATCAGCCAGCGGGGATTTCTTTGCAGCCTTTGCTCTTGCATCAAATAAATCAGCCATGAGATAATTTAGGAATTCAGGTATTAAGGAATTTAAGGATTTTTCTCTGCCTGACAGTAGGCAGGAATTCCTCAATCAAAATTTTTACTTCTCGTTTCTTGTATCTATCTTCTTCCGTGTCCTATGTGATTATACTGTTTTCTGTTTACCTTAAATTTACATCCTGTCAACTGATTAGTCAATCATTTATACTATTACTCTGTAAAGAATTCTTATTTTGGGATATTCTATAAATATTGAAAATATCAAAGATGTCAGCAAGTAATTTGCCATATGGCTTCGCCGTTAATAGGTCATAACGCTTCGCTGTCATTAGTCATTCGTTATTTCTTCAATCCCTCAATGCTTTAATTCTTTTTTATCTGTGTGCCCGCCCGAACGACGCTGTCGGGCAGGCATCTGCGCAAAGTCCTCGGCGCCTTCTGTCCGGGGAAATCCCTGTCTGCCGACAGGCAGGCCTGCCCGACGGTTTGTTTGGCGGGTGCGTCCTATTTAATTTTCAAGTAGAAGTAGAGAAAAAAGTTGAATTTAAATGATTGTTTTAATAGTATTGCTGTGACTCAGGAAGCAACATTTATTCCACGTGAAATTTGGACAACACTTATAGAAAGGCATAGATCTATGATTAAGATTGTTGAGGGTTTTGAGAATAGTGAACAGATATGTAAGATGATTGAGGACGTTGCCGGAGAGCTGGGTATAAATCAAAAACTGGAAGAAATATCAATTAAACATCCCCCTGACACTCCTATAGATATGAACTATCTAAGTTCAGATAACAAATCACTGGAGTTGGAGATAGTAGATTCATTAGATAATCTCGAGGGCAGAGTCAGGCATGAACTCATGCATGTGGCAGACCAGTTAGACGGGAAGTTTAAGCACAAAAACAGTCTTGTCCCCCCTGAAGGTACCGGTGCATTCAGGAGGTACAAATACCTCTGGAACGTGTATATTGACAGCCGTCTTGTAAAGAGTGGAAAGCCCTCCTACGATACTCAGGAAGCAAGGGAAAAGGAGATAGAAGAATGCTACCCGGAATTGAGCGCATGTCTCAGGAAAAGGTGCTTTACCTTTCTCTGGGGAATGGGACTCCTTGACTTCGAACAGATTTCTGCAATGAGTTATGGCCTCTTTTCCATATTTGAAGAACTCAAGTCTCTTGCCCAAGCCCACGGGGAAAAACAGATCACGTTTGATACAATTGAAGAACTGAAAAACTACGGGAAGTAGAGAGATAAAGAAAATAGGCCGCACCCGCCAAAAGACACGTTGCCCGCACGTGCCGGATCGCCAGCCCGACAAGCATTCTGGCGGGGATTGAGGCTGGCACCGTTCGTTCGGGCCGAAGGGGCTGATTTATAATATGATTGAAATAGACGGTTCATATGGCGAGGGGGGCGGCCAGATATTAAGGACGGCCCTGACTCTATCCGCAATAGAAAATAAGCCATTCGAAATGTTTAACATCAGGGTGGGCAGAAAGAAACCGGGCCTCGCCGCGCAGCATCTGCAATGTGTTAAGGCAATGGCTCAGATATGCAACGCGGAGGTGAGCGGTGCCAGAGTCGGTTCTTTATCACTCAGATTTCTCCCCGGAGAGATTGAGCATGGAGACTACTGCTTCGAAATAGGTACTGCCGGTTCGATTTCTCTGGTATTACAGACAATTCTTTTACCTCTATCTCTCGCGTATGGGCCTTCTTCCATAACAATCGGGGGCGGCACACACGTCCCGTTCAGTCCATGTTTCCATTACCTCAAAGAACAGTGGCTTTACTATCTGAAAAAGATAGGTCTTGATGCAAAGATTGAAATGGTTCGCGCAGGTTTTTACCCAAAAGGCGGTGGAGAGATAAATGTATCTATAAAACACGTTGGAAATGTAAATCCATTGACATTAATGGAAAGAGGAAGATTGGTAAGGTTAAGGGGCATATCTGCCATAGGAAACCTTGATTTAAGTATCGCTGAGAGACAGAGAGAACAGGCGCTCAAGCGTTTATCCAAAATAAATATTATACCTGAAATAGACGTTGTCCCCATGACCGCTTTTGCCAGCGGTACTATGTTATTGCTTGTGTGTGAATTCGAAAATTCTCGATCCTGTTACTTCAGCCTTGGCGCGATTGGTAAGAGGGCGGAAAAAGTGGCCGATGAGGCATGTGAAGGATTAGAACATTTTCTGGAAACGAAAGGTGTGATAGATGAACATCTGGCAGACCAGATCATCCTCCCGCTCTCACTGGCAAATGACACATCCCGGTTTATAACGCCAGAGATTACGCAGCATCTCTTGACAAATGCGGAGATCATAAGATTATTTTCCAATACAAAGATAGATATAAAAGGCAATATTGGTGAAGAGGGTGAGGTAATAATAGGATGAAACTCCGTGTTGTCATTATGAGGTTTGACTCCATTTCCCCTTGACTTTGATAATTTATAGATTTATTATCATGTTTTGTACTACCAACCATAAAAACCATACCACAATATGTGATGTGGATAAAATTTCTTGCCGCAATATAGTTGTGAGATATAACCTTTACATTTTAATAAGAAAGGAGTGGGCCATGAAAAACATAACATTGAAGAGTACTCTGTTGGTGTCATTATTTGCAATGATGCTGATGGTTCTCAGCGTGGTGCACGCGGAGGAGATGAACAAGCAGGAGTCCAGTTATGCACCCGTAATGATTACTGAAACATTCGCGTCAGTCAGAGAACGTGATATCAGGGAGAAGCCGGACGTAATCAGCAAACATATGGCCCTGCTTAATGAGCGGTATGATATGTCCGGGCGGACTGATCCGGACGCCAGGATGTCAGGAGGCAAACCGCTTCCCGTAGGTCCGACAGCAAAGTTAAGGAACGACCTGACGTGGGAGAGTCTGGGTACAATGCCACCTGATGAGATCAAGAAGCAGGGCGTGTTCCCGTATCCTCCACTACCGCATGTCAAGCACGCCACCGGTGGAATGGTGGTGCCGCAGATGCAACTCGAAACACACCCGGAACTTGTCCGCTTTGACGTAGACTTTGACCTGCCGGAAGCATATCTTCCGGAATTTCCACCGCCGCTGTACCTGATCTCCCGGCCTGATCTGGGAGACGTATCCGGCGGAGAAGAGATTACCATCAATAACTATTACAAAAAGCTGAACGGTATATTCACTCCGTTTCAACTGGAAGGCATGCGCCTGTTGGTCACGCCGGTTGCACAACAGCAGTTCAACGTAACGGAAGACCGCAAGGCAGACAAGGCGCAGGATGCAGTCTCATGCTTTACGTGTCACGTCAACGGTCATACCAGCGGAGTCTTTCACCTCAATCCTGACAACAGGCCTCAGGATACGCGTTTCCGTATAGATACAGTCAGTCTGTGCGGTGTAAATATCCAGCACTTTTTCGGTTCCAAGCGCGCCTTGAGGTCGCTCGAGGATTTCAGCGAGGTTGAGGCAAAGACCGCTTATTTTGACGGCGATCCCGTAATCGCTTTTAAAAAAGGTGCTCGACGCTTTACGCGTGAGGAAATTGCGGCAATGGCTGCCATGCAGAACATGATCGCCTTTCCTCCGGCCCCAAAGCTGAATATTTATGGTCACCTTAATCCGGGCAAGGCCACAGAATCCGAACTGCGCGGTGAACAGATATTTGCAGCGTCATGTTCACAATGTCATCCGGCCCCATATTACACTGACAACCTTGCGCACGACCTGCAGGCAGAGCGCTTCTACGATGGGCGTGCCGAGGGCATGATAAAGACCTTTGCCCTGCGCGGGATCAAGGACTCCCCTCCGTACATGCACGACGGGCGGTGTCTGACGCTGGAAGATACTGTGGAATTTTTCAACCTGATCCAGGAACTTAAACTGACGGCTCAGCAGAAAACTGACCTGGTGGCCTTTATGCGGGCACTATAGGTGAGAGGGTGGGGCGGAGGAATAGGACGCACCCGCCAAACAAACCGTTGCCCGCCCGGCCAAGCCGGTTCGGCCGGGGGCTGAGATTTACGCAGATAAAAGCAGATAAGAGGCCGATATGTTGGTATCGCAAAATGTGATACCTTCAAAGAGAAGCGTGAGCGTGTAAACTGGTTAATGTGCCCGGTAGACGTTAATTTATTCATGGCAGAGATTGGAGTACTAAACAATTTAAGAGTAGTAAAAGAAGTTGATTTCGGAGTTTATCTTGACGGGGGAGAGCATGGCGAAATACTGCTGCCGCGCAGGTATGTTCCTGAAAATTGCAAGGTTGATGACTACGTCAGGGTTTTTATCTATCGTGATTCCGAAGACCGTCTTGTTGCCACTACCGAAAAACCCTATGCCATGGCAGGTGGGTTTGCGTTGCTGAAGGTTGTTGCGGTTAGTTCTGTCGGAGCATTCCTCGACTGGGGTTTACCCAAAGATCTGCTGGTGCCTTTCAGTGAACAATCCCCAGTTATGGAAAAAGGCAAATCGTATATAGTAAGAGTTTATGTCGATAAAACCAATCGCATTGCCGGCTCCGCGAGGCTGGACAGGTACCTTGACAATGACACGGGCAACTTTCACGCAAACCAGGAAGTAGAGTTGCTGATATGCAATCAGACCGATATAGGCTACAAAGCAATTGTAAATGGTACGCATTGGGGAGTACTTTATTATAATGAGGTGTTTCAGTCATTAAAGAGAGGACAGAAAACAAAAGGATACATCAAAAAAGTAAGGGACGATAATAAAATAGATCTTTGCCTGCAGAAACCCGGCTACGAAAAAGTCGATGATATAACAGGAACAATTCTTGGTGTCTTGAAAGAGCAAGGCGGGTTCATTTCAGTAACAGATAAAAGCTCTCCGGAAATTATTTATAAACTGTTCGGCGTAAGTAAGAAGACGTACAAAAAAGCGATAGGCGCCATTTACAGGAAAAGGCTTATTACTATTGAGAATAATGGTATTAAGCTGATCAGCAAATAAGATACGAAATAAATGTTATCCCGGTTTGTTACAAAACCATAGTCTTTCTGGATATCATTACAATAGTGGTGTGATAAAGAAACTTTATAATAACTTATTATGATTTCTTAAATGCACAAGAGCTTTACTCAAATCGGTGAATTCCTGAAGCAGTGCCATTTCAAGGGCTCTGATAATTTCTTCCACAGAATCACAGATTCTTATGTAATTCTTGTTCAACTGGATGGATCCCCTGATGGGACTGGCTTCACTATCTCGTATGGGCTCCACCCAGTTTTACCGGGTATAAAGAAAATACACCATAGAGACTACATGCTCGCAAACTGCACAAGCAAAGGCCAGGTTCTTAATTCTGCAAATGAACCTGTCTGGAATTATCACATGAGCCATGATGATTTTGCAGCCTTGACCAATAACCTTCTTGCTGCAATCTCAGCGCTTGAAGCCAAAATACAGCGTAAAAGTGAATCCTGACCAAAGAAAGGTACGGGCAGGGTGGCTTTCCTGCCCGAACTGCTGGCAGGCGGAGTGGCAAAAAGAATTATTGACTTATGATATATAGATTTATTATCACATTTCATTCAATTCAAACAGCATAAAAACTATACCGCATCTTGTGATATGGATATACTAAAACCGGTTTGGTTTTTGGCTTTTCAAAAAACCAAATCTTGGTTGCAGTTATCCTCGGGCAAAATAGTTTTCGGATTTTTTCCGAAAACTATTTTGAGATGGGTATAAGTTACCATAAATAAATGTTTATGTTTACAAGGATGTTGAGCCCTGCTGGCGCAATCCGCCGAAGCATATTCCGCTTTCGTTCTATTGCATGGAACTACGGTGGAGACTCGCAACGTTTTCACTCACAGGTGAGTTCGTGACTCTGTGCGTAGGAGGGTAAGTATATGAACTTTCTTGCCAGATATAGCCGTTCCTAGAGCAGAATATATTTTTTTAAAATAAGAATCAAAAGGATTGTGTCAAGTGGCGAGATGTGACCCTGTCATTTCCTGTCATTTCTGTCATTCACACCGAATCTATAAGCAGAGAAGAAGTATTTAGTATTATCGAGGAAAAATCGTGAAAATCGATTTTAGAAAGAGTTTCTCCAGGGACATTAAAAAGTTAAACGATAAAAACATTTTCCTTTTTAATTTTAATTTTACCACAAAGGCCCACTCTGGCAGGCACAAAGAAAATATTTTTACTCTATATATTTTTGCCAATAAGTCAGACTGGATATTAATCTTAAAATTAATTGATATATGATAGCATATTTGCTATCATAATGAAAATGATTGTTGTATTAGATACAAATGTTCTTTATCAGGCGCTCATGAATAACGAGGGTGTTTCATTTTATATTTTAAATCTGATAAGAGACCAGAAAATCAATTTAGCAATTTCACTTAAAGTATTTAAAGAATACGAAGATGTATTGAAAAGAAAAAAATCGCTAAAAGACTTCGGATTGAATACAAGAGATATAAATTCTGTTCTAAAGTTTATAGCATATATAGGAAAACCATTTGATCCGAGATTTTTATTCAGACCAAATTTAATAGATGAAGATGATAACAAGTTTATTGAATTGGCAGTTGCAAGTAATTCTAATTATTTAATAACAGGCAATATTAAGGATTATAAAAATCCAGAATTAAAATTTGATGATTTTGAGATAATTACACCTATTCAATTCTATAAAATATGGAGGCGAAATTATGAGTAACGGTACAAGTGTATTAACATTAAGAATTCCATTCGAGTTAAAACATAAGATTGAATTAATGGCAGAAAAACAGGGAGTCTCAATCAATCAATTGGCTATGTATGCGTTTACAAAGGAAATGATGGAAATGGAAACATCAAATTACTTGTCAAAATATTGGAGTAAAAACCGCAAAAAAGAAATATTCAATAATTTTGATAAAGTATTGAAAAAGGTGAAAAAAAACAAAGCACCCAACTGGGACCGAATAAAGTAAATACTCCATTAAAGTAATTTAACTAATTTGCTGACATTTTCTATTTGCTTTGACAGCCCCTCTCTTTACCCTTGACTTCATTGATATATAGCTCTATTATTCAATCTCATTCAATTCAAACAGCATAAAAACTATACCACAACTTTTGATGTGGATATACTAAAACCGGTTTGGTTTTTGGCTTTTCAAAAAACCAAATCTTGGTTGCAGTTATCCCCGGACTGGAAAACGCCGAGGACTTTCCCCGGACAAAAGGCGCCGAGGACTTTACTCGCCTGCTCGCCTTAGGCGAGGGCAAAATTGTTTTTGGATTTTTTCCGAAAACTATTTTGAGATGGGTATAAGTTACCATAAATAAATGTTTATGTTTACAAGGATGTTGAGCCCTGCTGGCGAAATCCGCCGAAGCATATTCCGCTTTCGTTCTATTGCATGGAACTACGGTGGAGACTCGCAACGTTTTCACTCACAGGTGAGTTCGTGACTCTGTGCGTAGGAGGGTAAGTTCATGAACTTTCTTGCCAGATATAGTCATTCTTAGATCAGAATATATTTCTTTCAAAATAAAAATCAAAAGAATTGTGTCAAGTGGCGAGATGTGACACTACCATCTATTTATAAAACCATACCAAAAAGATATTGTTGTTGCAGTTGAATGTATGCCTGCCCTGTTAAATAGCACTGTTAATACCAGAGATTAAGAAACAGCAGTTATTCTTTGAAATATTACTCATTGGGTTTTTC
>JACZYU010000155.1 GCA_022570935.1 Planctomycetota bacterium
AAACACTTCTGCCATATTGTTCCAACAATTTATCATACTTATAACTCCTTGTCGTAATCAGCCCCAGGCCTTCACCCTGTACCCCGTATTCGTATACCATGATTACCTCCTGCCGCGTATCAACCAGATAGAAAGATTCTCTATTTGCCTGCTGGTTACCTACCACTGCAAATACGTGCCTTGCGCCGGCACCACCATCACCCTGGGCAATTACATAATTTGGCGAAGTTTTAATAAGTACAAGCAGAAGCAACACTATAACAATGCCCAGCAGGATTGTGTTTAATCCGTATTTCTTAAGCATTTTCATAACCTCCGGAATTAACGTTTATATATTTTAGATTTTTATCTTCCATACGTTGGAAATCTGACTTCTCTCTTCTCCCTTGCAAAGGCACGCGCCTCCTCCTCTTCTCTAATCAGGATGGTTGGCTTTATGAGGATAATCAGATTACCTGCGGTAGTAATATCTCTGTCAATTGTGTTACTGGAAAATAATCTTTTTATAATAGGGATCTTGGAAAGTATTGGAACACCTTTTGAGGTTTTAGTTAATGAACTTTTGCCCAATCCACCAATCATAAGAATTCCTTTATCAGGGACACAGACTGTTACTGATAATTCCTGCTTAACGGTTTTTGGAAGTTGTATTTTATTTTCCGGTGGGGGCCCTACATCTACCCCACCCCCAGAACCGGTGGTAACAAGTCCCGCCGTAAAAAAGGGAATTGTATCGAATGTTACCGACGTAATAACCGGATGTACTTCCAGATAAACATATTTCCTGTCAGCGCTGACGATAGGTCTCACACTAAAAGTAGTACCGTCGTCTATCTGCTTTATAACAGGTTGTGGCGTCTGGCCTACAATTGTAAAGCTTTCTATGTAATTAAAAGTTGTAACTACTTTTATAGTCCCTCTCTGCGTATTTGACAGGGTTATCTTGGGTGCTGTTATTGTCTCCGCCTCATCGCTCTCCTGCACGGCCTTCAAGAATCCCTTAAGGAACAATCCATCGAATATCTGATATGTAAGATTTAGTCCTGTTGTTACTGGCGAAGTTGCACTCACTCCTACATCTGAGAACGAACCGGCCTCTGTAAAGATACCTCTCCGTTTGCTGGCAGACTTCTGAGTTGTATCTAATTCAATTATATTGTGTCCAAAGGCTTCCAGGAAATTATTTGAGACGGCAATAAAACGCGCTTCAATACTTATCTGAATATCTGCAGAAGACCTCAGAGCGGCAAGGAGGCCTTCTATCTCTTTGTGTATTCCCAGTATGTGGGTAACTACGATATCGCCCAACATCCCCTCCCGTGCCGCTATCATGCCCTTGCCTCCATTTGCAGACCATGATGCAGGTTCTATGGTACCGGTTATCAAATCAATGATCTCTTTTACCCTGTCGAAGGTATCTTTGCCCTCTCCTGTAGTGGTTGTCTCTCCAAATCCCGTAGTCTCCACCTGTGCCGTTAGACTTTGCCTGTCTTCCAGGTTTATGAGTAAATCCCGCACATCATAGACTCTCAATTCCAGTGGCTCAACAGTTATATGAATGATGTTATCTCTCACTACATAACCTAAGCCTTTTGGCAAGATATACTCCAGTATCACAGAAAGTGGAACATCATTAAGTTTTATGTTTACGCTTGTATCCGGAGCATCTCCATCTAAAAAGAAATTCATGTCTGATTTTTCCTGGAGAAATGAAATTACGTCACGAAGGGGGGTATTTATAAACTCAATTGACTGTAGTTCTTCCAGTTTCATTTGCATTTCCAGTGGAATGGGTTTTTGAGATGGAGATGGCACCAGCCTTAGCCTTTCAGTATGCTCACGGTTTTCCTCAAGTCTCTTTTCCGGATCCTCTCTCAGTGTTCTTCCCTTAATGTCTTCCCACTCATCCTCATTAGTAAACTGCATTAAATCATTATAAGGTATTGACTTTTCTTTTAGATTTTCAAAGTATCTGTTACGTTCCTGTGCGTTAACCTGTTCTATTTTTGCTATTACTTTTTTGTGCCTCATATCTTCCCGAAGTGCTTGCGCATTTTCCCTCAAGGCTTGAGCGGTTCCATCATATGGCCTTGCTTCTAATATTGCATCAGTTATAGTAATGACGTCACTATATCTATTTTCTTTTGCCGCACGTTTTGCATCTCTAATCATTTGTTTCCTCATCTTATCGGTAATTGTTACAGGTGGAGCTTCTGCCTGTTTTTCCGGAGTTATCATGTCTCCTCTTCTCCTTATACCTCTTTTTTTTAATACCTCAGGAGAATATGGCTTTTTTTGTGCAGGTTCGGCTATGTCTTTCTGATGGGGATGTGTTTGAGATTTATTGGATGCTCTCTTTTCGCTTAATCCTGTATCTTTATCCCGTTTTTTATCGAGTGTTTTGTTTGGTGTAAGCTGGCATGCATTTATAATAAGGAGGGAACAAATCACTATTATCGCAGGGATTTTTCTCCGAACAGTTTTCATGTTTTCTCGTAATTTAATTATATAGGAATTTCCATTTTAAGTCTTTATGGTTTTTGTGGTTATGTCATTGTCCTTTTACTGTGAGGCGACTCAAACCTAAAGGAATGAGTTACATTTCGTAATTCTAAAGCCAAAGACTTGGTTTCGTGCTGATAGTAGATGTAACTCATTCCTTTAGGTTTGATGATGCAAGATTCATGCTGGCGGTTAAAGTCCGCCCAGAGGGCGCTAATTTAAATTGATGTTGTAGGTTTTGCCTCACTTGCTACATTTCCTGATCATTTATTCGTCTTCCTCTACTTTTGTAGTTCTTGCAGATTCCTTCAGCCATAATTCACTTATATTGCCGTATTCATCCTTATACTTAATCTTAGATGTAGTTGTCATAAATGTCTCGCCTGGTATTATCCTGGTGCCGACAAACTCTCCAGCGTCGTTTAATATAACAGCCTTTTTCATTAGTGTTGTCGGCCTTTGTGCCTTATAGACGATGTCTTGTAGTACATAATTTGTTGTAAAATCTAATGTTTTACCTCCTGAAATCTTTTTTCCTCCTATTCTCTCGCCTATCTTTGTTGGAAATCCATGTTCGCGCCATTTTCCATCTATCTCTCTTCGTATGTTTATATAGGCAAGATCATCGGCCAGACCCTTAAAAATAATTTCTGTACTAGCCGGTACTTCAAATTGTTCATATATAACAAACTCTTCTTCTGCTTTTTCTCTGTTTACATCTACCCTCCCCGCAAAAATTGAAGTCCTTTCAATTTTTTTTGCCCAGACGGAGCCATTAACTTTATTCATTAAATTTGACTTATTTATAACCTTTTCTGTATTCTCAAGACCTGCACGTTTTATATTATATTCTATAGCATTAACAGTACTGGAAATTCTTGACTGCAATTTCTTCCCGCTATAAGGAGAAAGGAAAAGAATGCTTACAACATTATATAAACAAAAAAGTGAAATCAAAGCTAAAACTACTTTAAATAAATAACCATATACTTTATCTTTTTGTGCATTTTCCATTATTTAATAGCCCAAAACAGTGCCAGGTCTTGACATGATACCCTTTATACTATTACACCAGAAAAACTTCTTTTTTTAGAAAGTTTTTTGAGTCTCAGAAAAAGTTAAAAGTGCCTACCCGCCTGTCATGCCCAAGGCAGACTCGCTGTGGCGAGCTAATCAGTTCGGGCAGGCCGCCCGAGGCGCCCCTCGGAGTAGCTTCAAGGCCCGACTCAGTCGGGAAGTTTGAAGTGAGCTAAAGTTGCCTGCCTGTGCGTAACACGCAGACAGGTGGAAAAATATTTTTTTACTTTAGGCACTTTAGTTCACTTAAGGCACTTCAAACTTGGTTGCGGCTATGCCGCGCTATGTTATTACATCTTAAAATCCACGACATATGCCTCAATAACAACATTCACCACGGAAGGAGATTGGATATTGTTTATATGTATAGACTGGTAGGATTTTTCTGCTCCTTTTGGCGACCTCCGCCTATTCAATTCCCCGCTTACATTAATAGTTTCTATCTCAAAACATATCTTTGATTTTAAAAACTCGTTAATTAAAAAAAGCAGACCTTCAACATTCATTCTTACCTTTATAGAAAAAGGAATAATATCAAACAACTCAGCGTGCGCATTGGCGCGAGGCGCTTTTTCCTTTCCAAAATTAATACTTTCAAGATAGCTAACATTCATTTCTTTCTTTAGTATTATATTTATTAACTCTTCTGCAATCCAAAATCTTTTCTGTTCGGGAACAATGTCTTCCCATGTAGGAATTGCAGCCTTCCATTCTTTAAACGGGAGCGTGTTTTCACTTAATGCAATATTGTGATTTTTTATCTTATCCAGGAGTATATTTGCCTCCTGAATATACCTGTTTTGCCATAGCGCCTCATCCTTAATCTCTTCCCCATTTACAGAAGTAAAAACCTTTTCGAGATGACGGTCCCGTTCCTTATAAAATACCTCGTATTCCCGTCTGGCCTTCTTGATCGTTACTAATTTGTCCTCTTCTGCCTTTATCCATTTTGCATTACGAAGCTTAACACCCTTTCTTTCATATCTTTCTAACCTGGCCAGTATATTTTCAATTGTCTCAGTCTTCTTAATATTTTCCAGTCTGAAGGGATTTACAAAAAAAAGGTAAAGGGCTATCACAGAAATCATTATCCCCCCAATAGCCAACCAGAATTTATTTTTTTTAATATCTAATAAGTTCATTATATAGTCTTTCTATGACAACCTTTTTTTTGACAGAAGTTAAATTTATTTTTTGAGAACTAATTAAATAGCTACTTTTTTAGCGAAAGCTCTCATGGTAATTTGAGCTAAATGATAATTTTCATCATAAGTAGTACGAGTTACCCACAATTGATGGATAATCTTAATCCATTTATTTGCCAGGGATCTAAGTGCGGAATGATGGGAATTCCCTTTTTTTCTTAATTGGTCATAGTAGTTTTTAGCCCAAAGTGAACGTTGCAAACTGGTGAAGGCCATTTGGTCAACAACATTACGAAATATTTTATTACAAGCAAAACGAAAAAAGACATGGCAGGAACGACCGCTTTTTCTCGTAACCGGAGCAGTGCCAGCCAGACATTGGATATCATTAAAGTGAGTAAAGCGATCTCTGCGGTCGCCGAAGCAAGATAGTAAGCGTGGGCCGATATCCTTTCCAACACCAGGGAGAGAATGAAATATGTCTTTATCAGGATGAAGGTCGTAATGTTTTTTTATTTCACGGTCGTAGTCGCCAAGCTGTTGAACGATAACAAGGATTTGAGGAATTATGGCTTTAACAAAACGCTCTTTGGCTTGTACAAAGATTTCAGGAGCAATGGGATAATCCTGTTGTAAAATAGAAAAGATTTCTTCTGCCATTTGAGGTTTGGTATATTTGTGTTTTCTAAGAAAAGATTGAAACCTTTTTAAAGTCAACTTTTTTGCTTTTTCGGGAGTTGGATATTGAGAAAGAA
>JACZYU010000028.1 GCA_022570935.1 Planctomycetota bacterium
TCTGCGGCATAGGACCATCCGGCGCACTTACCACCAGTATCGCACCATCCATCTGCGCTGCTCCGGTTATCATATTCTTTACATAATCAGCATGACCAGGACAATCAACATGGGCATAATGCCTCTTCTCTGTCTCATATTCAACATGCGCTATCGCTATCGTTATACCACGCTCCCTCTCCTCAGGCGCATTGTCTATCGAATCAAATGCCCTCTCTTTAGCAAAGCCCTTTTTAGCCAATATGTGTGTTATCACCGACGTCAACGTCGTCTTGCCGTGATCTACATGCCCTATCGTCCCCACATTCACATGCGGCTTTGTCCTCTTAAATACTTCCTTGGCCATAATATAAACTCCTAAAATTTCCTATATTTAGTGAAATAACATTTTATATTTATTTTTAAATCATACACACAAATGAAAGCTGCTGATGGGATTTGAACCCATGACCTCGTCCTTACCAAGGACGTGCTCTACCCCTGAGCCACAGCAGCACTAACGCAAAATTACTAAAAGATTTAGAATTTGGCGCAAAGTGTTATAATCTAACATCATATGCGAAAAAAGTCAAAAACTTTTTTAAAAAAGCAAAAATACATGCAACTGCCAGCCCTGCAACAACTTAACCACTCAAGGGGGCAATATTTGCCGGTTTTATCTAAATTATTTATTAAAAAAGCGGGCGATGGGAATCGAACCCACATGGCTAGCTTGGAAGGCTAGGGCTTTACCATTAAGCTACGCCCGCTTATTCGGTCCGAACAATCGCTTCAGGCAGGAAGAAAAACTTCTTCTTTGTCTAAGACAATAATCCTCGGGGTATTTCGGTGATGATTCCCTGGAAGCACTAAAACACCTTCTTCGCTAGTATTCGCCGTATTATTCGTAAGCCAACACACCACAAAACCCATAAACCTAAAATATGGGGAGAGGAGGATTCGAACCTCCGAAGGCTACGCCAACAGATTTACAGTCTGTCCCCTTTGGCCACTCGGGTACCTCCCCATAATATTGGGTAAAACCTAAACGCACATATCGACCCAATTAAGAAAAAATAAAGCTAGCGATGGGATTCGAACCCGCAACCTGCTGATTACAAATCAGCTGCTCTGCCGTTGAGCTACGCTAGCTTAGAAACGTTTGCACTTTATCAAAAACAGTAGCTTTTTCAAGCTTAAACTCTCTATTTTAAATTAAATTGCGCAAATTTGCTTTAAATAACCTTCATAATTCCGAGTTACCTCTTTAATGCTGTCACCACCAAATTTTTCCATAAAACACCTGGCTATTTCAAAAGCCATAACCGCCTCACCAACAACAGATACTGCAGGCACAGCACAGACATCTGAACGCTCTGTTGAAGCGCTTTCCGGCTTTTTAGTAATTATGTCCACAGACCTCAATGGTTTCATGAGAGTTGGAATGGGCTTCATAACTGCTCTTGCAATTACTACTTCACCATTTGTCATACCCCCCTCTATCCCTCCAGCATTATTAGTCCTCCTGCTGAAAGCACCTTTGTCTTCACTATAAAATATCTCATCATGCACTTGCGAGCCAAATTTCTTGGAAAAACCAAACCCAAAGCCGATCTCAACCCCCTTTATCCCCTGCACCGACATCAAGGCACCTGCCAGGATTCCATCCAGTCGCAATTCCCACTGTGTATGGTTTCCCAGTCCGGGTGGAACTCCAAACGCCATTACCTCAATAACGCCTCCCAGAGAATCACCGTCCTTTTTAGCTTTTTTGATTTTTTCTATCATTTTAGCTTCAGCCAGTTTATCCAGACAGTAAACCTTGCTCTTGTTTCTGTTCTTTGAGATTTCATTTGGGGTTTTTACTATTTTTTTTGAACTTATACCTCCAATACTCTTAACGTAACCCAAGACCTCTATATCAAATCTGGCAAGCAGAATCTTTGCTAAAGCCCCTGCAGCCACCCTGGCAGCAGTTTCTCTTGCACTCGCCCTTTCAAGGATATTTCTCACATCCCTCTGATCATACTTAATTATTCCCGGCAAGTCGGCATGTCCCGGCCTCGGCCTTGTAACATCCGGCAAAACGTCTATTTTGTTATCTTTATTCTCTATCTTTAAGCAAATAGGGCTTCCAATAGTAGTACTCTTTCTTACACCTGATAAAATGCAGACGCTGTCACTTTCAATCTGCATCCTTCCACCTCTGCCAAAACCACCTTGCCGCCTTTTTAACTCCTTGTTTATGACAGATTCGTCCAATTGAATCCCCGCCGGAAACCCATTTACTATCACAATCAGACACTTTCCATGTGATTCACCGGCAGTTATAAAATTCAGCATAAAAACACCTTTTAAAAACATGAAATTATGTAAAACGGCTATTTTATATTTAAATATAACTTTTTTTACAAGCTTTTTCTACATATAAATTAGCGCCCGGCTACCCGCCTGAATGACGAAGTCGGGGCAGGAACCGTTCGGACGGGCTTCGCAAAATGAAATTTACATTCCTGCCAGCCAGCAGGCAGTGAAAACTGGAACCTACCTTTTCTAGTAAAAACGAATAAGTTTTACCAATCCGGCAATGATAAGGCGGGGGATATATCAATAGGCTTACAGTTCCGGAAACATTTTAATTGCTTACATCCCCACTCTTATGATAGTATTTTTGAACAATAAATCAGTGCCCTGCCAGTTCGACAATAGCCTTGGTGGGTTGTCATATAGATTCATCGAGATTAAATTAGTGAACGAAGTGAACTAATTTAGAAAACACAAAAATGTACAAACTATTTATAAGTCTCAGATATCTGCGAAGGAAAAAGATCACATTCTTCGCGGTTGCAGGAGTTGCCGTTGGGGTTATGACGTTAATAGTTGTGCTATCGGTAATGAGCGGTTTTGACAAAGAATTACGTACCAAAATCAGAGGGACGTTAGCACATATTATTGTCGTAAAAAGAGGTATCTATGGATTAAATAATTATAAAGAGGTCATAAAAAAGATAGAATCTTTTGAACATGTCAAGGCGTGTTCCCCGTATATAGAAGGGCCTGCTCTGCTTAATATAAGAGGCGCAAAAGAATTCACATACTTTAAGGGCATCGATCCTCTTGCAGAAGCAAAGGTGGGAGGTTTTGAAGACTATATAAAACAATTTGGCAACAAGCCGCAGGATTTATTAATTGTACATGGAGAGAGGAAAACTCCCAGTGCTTTTGGAGGCATCGAACTATTGCGTATCAGCGAAGGCGACCCGGAAACAAGCCCTGAAAGCTTTGTACAAAATGGAGAAAAGATTGTCCTGGTGACAATAAAAGGTTGGGATAAGATTAATGTAAAACCGTTTATTATCACAGGAAAAGTTAAATCAGGCATGTATGATGTTGACAAAAACTATATCTACATACCCTTAAAGACTGCCCAGGAATTAACAGGGGCTAAGGATTCTGTTACGGGAATAAGTGTCAGATTAGATGATTATAAAAACGCATCAATGGTGCGCGATCGCCTTCAAAAAGAACTTGGATTCGGCTATTATATTCAAACCTGGGAAGAGGTACGTGGGACCTTCCTGAAAGCCGTTGCTCTGGAAAAACGTGTTATGGCATTTATCTTGTTCTTTATCATTATCGTAGCAGGATTTAACATACTTGCCATCTTAACCATGATTGTATATGAAAAATCAAAAGATATCGGCATTCTAAAGGCATTAGGAGCTACACCCAGAGGCATAATGCTTATTTTCCTAATGAATGGCCTGTTCATGGGCATCATCGGTTCAGCAACAGGCACCGGCCTGGGACTTGCTATCATAAATAGAATTAACTGGATTGAGAAAACAGTATATAACTACTCTGGTTGGAGACCATTCCCGCCGGAAGTTTATTATTTTGACGAAATACCAACCGTTGTTGACGTTAAGAGCATAATTATCATAATTTCCTTCTCTATTGCATGCGGTGTTTTATTCAGTATATATCCGGCATTGAAGGCCGCACGTTTAGACCCGATAGAGACACTTAGATACGAGTAGCGGATTCGACTATGATGAGAATCACAGCACCATTTACAGTTGGCAAACTCAAAAACTTTTGACTTGCAGGTATACTGATGATAATATGCAAAGAGCGGCATAGCCGCAACCGTTCGGCTGAACTCACGCCGAAGCCAAGTTTGAAGTGCCTACCCGCCCGCCAGTTTGTTAGGCGGGAAGTGAACTAAAGTAGAAAATAAGTGACTAAAGTGAGCTAAAGTTTAAAGTGCCTAAAGTTAAAGGAATCTAAATTGATTAATTATTATCAAGTTTTGCAAGTACAAGAGGGATCTGATAGAGACGAAATCAGAAACTCATTTAGAAAACTTGCAAAGAAATATCATCCGGATAAAACCAGGACAAACGGAATCTCTTCAGAAGACAAAATTAAATTATTAATAAAGGCATACAAGACGCTAACTGACTCCGAGAAACGAATTCACTATGACACTCAATTACAGAGTGACAATATAAGAGATTTTTACTACAATGAAAAAACAAAAAGAGAGAGCGACAAGTATGACTTAAGATCTCAGGCAAAAATGGTATTAAACGACCTCTTAAACAAAAATGGACATCAAGCAGTTAAAAATTATGAACGCTTAAAAGAGGAAAATAAAGAATTTGAGCTTCTTGCCTTTTTAAATTTAAAAGATTATCTGGATTGCAAATTTCTTCTTGCTGAAGAGTATGAAAAACAGGGGAATTATGAACTGGCATTTGAACTGTACGAATATGTTTATCAAAATAAAGACGACAATCCTGCACGCAAACACTTACTGGAGGATATCAAAGAAAGAATCATTCGTTTATCATGTAAGAAGTTAATTAAACTGGCACAACCCGGTGCGGCAATAACCTACCTGACAAGAGCATTAAACTTAAAATTAAGTAAAAACGAAGAGGCTTTCATTTACAAGAAATTTGCGGATTGTTATGTAGCTTCAGGCAAGTGGGATAGCGCATTGGAAAAGTTCAACAAAGCTCTATCACTTTGCCCCAATCTCAAAGGCGCTCAAATGTTGAAAAACAAACTGAACAAGCACTTCTCACACAAATAAATTAACAACCTGCCCGAACGAACGACGTAGAAGGGCAGGTTGTTAATTTATTTGTTTTTTTGCTTCGCAAAGTAAAAAACCTAATCTTCTACTGTCATTCCCGCAATGGTTCGATAAACTCACCATGCTGAGTCTGTCGAAGCAAAGCGGGAATTCAGAAGTATCATGATAAAGACGATTAGATTCCCATTTTCATGGGAATGACATAGGGCAATTTGAAAACCCCTGGCACCCAAGTTACAATATAACCTTGGAGGTAAAAATGACAGCTTCTGACGATACGGTTCTATTAGAAATAAGTATCCCTTATTTAAAACTACACAATAAGGGAAAGGTCAGGGAGATATTTGAGATAGACGGCAATCTCCTGCTCGTTGCGACTGACAGGATTTCAGCTTTCGACGTAATCCTTCCGAATGGCATACCGCATAAAGGCAAAGTCCTTACGCTCATGTCAGAATTCTGGTTTAAGTTTACAAGAGAGTTAACGGAAAACCACTTAATCACGACCTCAATCGACGAAATCGATAAAATAACAAAAGAAGACAGGGACCTTCTTAGAGGACGTTCAATGCTAGTTAAAAAAGTTGATGTAATTCCCGTTGAATGTATAGTAAGAGGCTATCTCGCCGGTTCCGGCTGGAAGGAGTATAAAGAGCTGGGAACTGTCTGCAAGATAAATTTACCTGATAACCTGAAAGAGAGTGACAAGTTGCCTGAGCCTATCTTCACACCATCAACAAAAGCAGAATCCGGACACGACGAAAACATTTCTTTCGAAGAAGCCGTCAAGATTACCGGCAGAGAGCTCGCAGAAGAAATAAGACAAAAAAGCATTGCAATATACAAAAAAGCAAGCGAATACGCCCTGACAAAAGGAATTATAATCAGTGATACTAAATTCGAATGGGGCAAATATAAAGACAAAATAATCCTGATTGATGAAGTCCTGACTCCCGACTCATCCCGTTTCTGGCCGCTGGAAAGCTATTCACCCGGAAAATCACAACCATCTTTTGACAAGCAATTTGTCAGGGATTATCTGGAGAATTCAGGATGGGATAAACAATCCTCACCACCCTCGCTCCCTGAAGAAATAATCAGGACTACGTCTGAAAAATATCTCGATGCTTACAGAAAGTTAACAGGAAAAAATATATCTAACTGAGTAAATACTATATTGTCATCGTCCCAAAATAGAAAAAACAATCTTTATAAATTATGAAATAGGAGGGAAATATGAGTACATATAAATTCTCAGTAGTGGTTGAAAAAGACAGAGATGGCTATTTTGCATCTTGTCCAGAACTTCAGGGTTGTTACACACAAGGCGATTCTTATGAAGAAGTCATGGAGAATATCAGGGACGCTATTAAACTCCATGTGGAAGACAGAATTGAAAACGGTGAAGAAATACAACAATCTGAATCTGTGAGTTTAACCCTAATGGAAGTAGCAGTATGACAGAAAAGTTACCAAGAAGAACCGCGCAGATACAATCAGGGCATTAGAGCGGGCAGGGTTTTCCTTTTCACGGCAGAGCGGAAGCCATAAGATATACAAAAATAAAGAAGGTAAAAGAGCAACCGTTCCTTATCATTCAGGTAAAATCCTCCATCCAAAAACCTTAAAAAGTATTTTACGAGATGCAAATCTTACAATAGAAGAATTTAAAAAACTGCTGAAATAATCTGAGACGTCTTACCTGAATTTTTCCACACCATCTCTTTTTTCTTGACTTAAATAACATATAGATTTATTATCCCATTTCATTCTACAAGCCATAAAACTTTACCACATCTTGTGATGTGGACAATCTGTCTTAAATAAATGTTTATGATTACAGGAAGGTAAATACATGAGCTTTCATGCCAAATAAGTGCTCGTTTTTTAAGTTGGATTGTTAATTTAAATTAGAACGCCTTGCCGGTATATTTTTTATGAGTATGCACCTGACTGAAGTGGTTAAAACATAACTGTTCTACCCTCGCAGAGCGAGCTATTGGAGAATCTAACGAATTTCTACCCCTTATTGAGAAACTCGTACATGCAGAAGGAGATAAACTTTATCAGTTTGGCTTTGAAATCGGGAAGAAAGACAATGGTTTTGAATTTTTTCAGCACATTATAGATTCGCAACGTACAACTGGGGTTGAAGGAAATACTCAATTTATTGGTGGGTATCTCTGTGCTTTACGTGAAGCATCAGAAAAAGAGTGGGAAACTCTGATTATTGAACTCTTGTTTGAAGATAAATTTAAAAAAATTGTGGGACAACTGATATGGAGGACTGGTGTAAACAATAATATTCTCAAACAAATGCTTGTGGCATATGCGAAGGGCATTCTTAGTACTAAAGATTTTCTGGTTCTTCGATTTTCGAAAGATACGAAGAATCTTGATCAGAGATTGGTCGAAGACGTGCTGTCTGACATGCTTGACAGGAATGTAAAAGATGCACTCTTTGTGGCCCTTGAAATTGCTAACTCGTTTTATTGTGATAAAGATGCTTCTAGACAAATACCGAAAGATCTAATTTTTGAACTATTAACAAAATCTGATTTCTTTACGGACCGTCTTGAAACGATGCAGGGATATTATTGGGGTAAGCTTACGGAAAAGTATCTAGATATATATCCAGAAAGAGATGTCGAACTGTTCAAATTAATAATGACCCACTTGGGAAACTGGCGCTTTATGTGTCTCAAGTCCAACAGCACGTTTCATTCTGTTGCTGCAAGAGTAGCAAAGAAAAACCCCAAAATGAGACATGGAAGATTGTTCAGAATTTCCTAGGTAATTTAGATACAAAATTGGCTCATGGCATTCTACACTGGCTCGAAGAAGAATGGCATTTTGGGGGTGGGCCTGGGATTAGACCGTTGACTTATTTCCCGATGGAATTGGTTATGGCCTGGATAGATGAAGACACGGATACTAGAGCACCAGCTATTACACGCACAGCACCCAAAACCCTTGACAAAGACAATGATGGTTGGATAACACGAGAATTGCTACATCGTTATGGGCATATGGAAAGTGTCAAGTCGGCTTTATTTGGAAATTTCTATTCAGATGGTTGGTCAGGGCCTGCAAGCGAACACTACAGAAAGAAGCGTGATCAAGCACGTTCCTGGCTCAATGGGGAAAAATCACCACATGTAATTGAGTGGTTGGAAGAGTATATCGACAGGTTAAATACTCAGATCGAAAGTGAAGAAATTAGAGAAGAACGAGAACTTTAGAATTAATCAGTTGCTCTTTAATAATCGACCAAAGAAACATTTTCATATTATAAATAAATGTAAAGAACCACCAAACAATCGGCTGAAGAAGGATTGGCAAATCCGCGGCGCTCATTTGCCTACCTCTCAGCCGCGTTGTCATCTGAATTTTTCCACACCAACCCTTTTACAATACTTGAAGATTTTGCATTTGCTGCACCAGGGTGAGATGGGTACACAGAGATTTTGACCGTATGTTACCAGGAGGTCATTATAGATTAACCAGTGTTTTTTGGTAATTTTTTTCTCAAGGCAAATTCTGTCTGCTCCGGAGTTTTTGTCTTTACCAAAAAGGGTGAATGGGGTCACCTATTATTGTTGACAGTTACCAAGAATATTTTACTTATCAATTATATCTATCTTCCACTATCTTTCTCTTTCTCTTTCTTTTTCTTTTTCTTTTTTTGGTTTTTTCTCTTTACTACGTATACTGTGTTAAGTTAAATATTAGTTTAAATAACAGATTTGTTTTTGTTAAAAGAAATCATGGCTAGATATCCATTTTTCATTTTCACAGAATCAAAAAAAATAACCTGTTTTTTCTTATAACTTTTGAGGAAATATGTTAACATTTTAGTTAGTAGAAATGAGAAAAACTAAGAACAAAATAATAAGCATAAAGAAAAAAATATGTAGTCATGGAAAGCCTCTTTCCTCATGCTTATTTCCTTGGTAACAAAACGCTATGATTCAAAGGCTCCATAATGAAACAGAATTTTGAATGGGACGAAGAGAAAGCCAAAGCGAATCTAAAAAAGCACAGAGTCAGTTTCGACGAAGCAACAACTGTTTTCGTTGATCCATTCTCTGTAACGATATGTGACCCTGACCATTCAGAGAATGAACAACGATATATTGACATTGGTAGTTCTGGTAAGAACCGAGTGCTTGTAGTTGTTTATACCGAACGGGGCACAAATATACGTATTATAAGTTGCCGTAAGGCAACTTCATTAGAACGTAAACTTTATAAAGAAAGCTGAGCCTAAAATGGCAAAGAAGGAGGGTAACAATATGCGTGCTGAATATAATTTTAAAGGTGGAGTACGTGGAAAGCATTATAGAGCAATGCAAAATGGATATACGATCACTATTCACAAGGAGAATGGAAAACGTGTTGTTAAGGAGGTAACACCGAAAGAGGGTGTAGTTGTTCTTGACCCGGATATTCGTCCATATTTTTTAAATTCGGAATCTGTGAATAAGGCTTTACGATGTTTAATTCCACTTCTACCAAAAAAACGTAGAGCAAAGACGAATAAAGTAAAAAATCGCTCAAGCGTTACCTGAATTTCTCCACACCAACCCTTTTACAATACTTGAAGATTTTGCATTTGCTGCACCAGGGTGAAATGGGTACACAGAGATTCTGGCCGTATGTTACCAGGAGGTCATTATAGATTAACCAGTATTTTTTGGGCAATTTCTTTCTTAAGTCGAACTCAGTTTGCTCCGGGGTTTTTGTCTTTACCAGGCCAAGTCTGTTCGAAATCCTGTGGACGTGCGTGTCCACGCATATTCCCAGCTTGCCATAACCCAAAGTAACTACAAGATTGGCGGTCTTGCGGCCAACACCGTTCAGCTTCAAGAGCTCGTCAATCTCATCAGGGACAACACCTCCGTAATCATCAAGCAGGGCCTTACATATTTCCTTTATCCTTTTCGATTTTGTCTTATAAAAACCAACAGGATAAATGGCTTTTTCAATATTCTTTATGCTTAAACCGAGCATCTTTTCAGGATTATCCGCTAGTTTGAAGAGCCTGTTTGAGGCTTCGGCTGTAACTTTATCTTTTGTCCTTAAACTGAGGAGACAAGAAATAAGAACAAGAAAAGGGCTTTTTGTCATGGAAACTATCGTCACAATAGGCACAATATATTTCTTGTTTTCTCGTTTAAGGATAGTTACTATATCGTCAATATTGTCCAATACATCTCCTCTCAGAGGCTTTACATTAAATAAATGTAATATTGAGATAATGCAGTATTATCTTAAAATAGTGCAGTAAACATACTGCACTTTGAGGCCATTTTTCAAGAACAAGTCAAATGTAAGATACTTTTTAAATATACATATCACATTAGAATATATGTACTTACCACACTCTATGTATATTTTATCTACAAATTTATCTTGTTGGCATCTTTTTTGTTATACATATATCGATCATGGAAAATTTACCGTTTTTTCAACGAATTCTAGCGACAGTAAAAAATTATTTGCCTACTATAATCAGCATGGGAAATCTCGCCTGCGGCTTTGGCGCAATTGTATTTATTATAAACAATGAACTGGCTTATGCAGCCTGGCTCGTTATAGCGGCCATGGTGTTTGACGGATTGGATGGTCAAATAGCGCGATTAACAAAAACAAATGTTGCCTGGGGTGCTCATTTAGATACGCTTGCAGACATGATAACTTTTGGACTTGTCCCAGCATTCCTGATCGGCAGGCTGGTTGTTTATAATACTCCTATTGCCGTTTGGTTCGTATGTTTCTTTTATACCTTATGTGCCACAATTAGATTAGCAAAATTCGAATTCGAATCAATAAACAACTCCGGCAACACACGAAGTAAATATTTTACAGGATTACCCACTACACTTGCAGGTGGTACAGTCGCGTCATTAATATTATTAGATTCTTATCTCAAGACCACATTGAACATTCAAGCCGTTTCAACATGCCTTCCAAGCATCATCTTTATTTTAAGCATCTTAATGTTAAGTAAAATCCCATACATAAGGATTGTAGATGTTGTAAAAAGCAAACGCGATCCGGCATCTCTGTTAATCACAATTGGACTCTTTTTCACACTCCTTATTTTATTCATTCTGTACCCGAGTATTATGCTACCTCTTGGTTTTTGTGTGTATATTATTATCGGCAATCAAGGAGTCTTCAGAAATAAGGCAATTCATAGCACTTAGTAACATTTAACTACACTATCTCTACCCTTTTATTACCCTTTACCACCTTTCCTATAATAAACGCATCTTCCTTCATTCGTTTTAGTTTTTTCATTATAGAAGATGCAAAATGCTTCGAAACAATTAAGACCATTCCTATTCCCATATTAAGGACGTGGTACATTTCATCCTCATCTATTTTCCCTTTTCCCTGTATTACTCCAAAGATCTCAGGAACAGGCCAGGTACCCTTAGTGATTCGTACTGAACACCCTTGAGGCAAAATCCTGGGAATATTGTCTATCAAACCCCCTCCCGTAATATGAGCCATCCCCTTAATCACCTTTTTCCGCTTGTAATGACGCAAAAGATTTCTAATCGATTTAACATATATCCTTGTCGGCTTAAGAAGCTCATCACCAATAGTTCCGTTTATGGCCTTAATCTTACTATTTACGTCCAGCCCGGCTTTGTCAAATAAAACCTTACGCACTAAAGAAAAACCGTTACTATGCAGCCCGCTTGAACTCAAGCCTATAACAACATCACCTGTGCTGATGTCATCCCCGTTGATTATCCTTTTTTTCTCTACAATACCGACTGCAAAACCCGCTAAATCATACTCACCCTCGTGATAAAAACCCGGCATCTCGGGAGTTTCCCCTCCAAGGAGAGCGCATTCTGCTTCACAACATCCATTCGCAATCCCGTGAAGAACTTCCTTCATTTTCTCAGGAATCATCCTGCTGCTGGCCATATAATCCAGAAAAAACAGAGGTTCCGCTCCAAGCACTAAAATATCATTAACGCACATTGCGACTAAATCTATTCCTATGGTGTCATGCCTGTTCATCATAAAGGCAATCTTCAGCTTCGTTCCAACGCCATCAGTAGATGCTACCAGTACCGGTTGTTTATAATTTTTTGCGAACAGCTTCGAGTTATAATTCAGCGAAAAAAGGCCACCAAAACCTCCAGGATTTTCTATAACTCGCGGGTCAAAAGTCCTGCGCAACTGATGATAAATATCAGTAGTAAACTTACCCTTAGCTTCAACATCAACCCCTGCATCTTTATAACTAAATCCTGCCATTTTCTATATCGTAACTGCCTTTCTATTTATTGGTTCTTTTATAAGCGTCTTTTTACCAACATTTTCAATAGAGGCAGGATAATCACCGGTAAAGCAAGCGTTACAATAATGATTACGCGGAGAAGCTGAAGAAGCCGTACAACTCAACATCCCCTCTGTACTCAGATAACCCAGGCTGTCTGCATGTAAAAAATCTTTTATTTCATCAAGTGTATGTTTGGCAGCAATAAGTTCATCCTTAATCTGAAAATCAATCCCGTAATAGCATGGAAAACGATGTGGAGGACAACTAATCCTCATGTGTACCTCTTTAGCGCCTGCCTTACGCAAAAGCTTCAACCTGGACTTTGATGTAGTTCCACGCACGATAGAATCATCTACAACAATAACCCGCTTACCTCTCACAACTTCCGCTATCGCATTTAGTTTAAGTTCAACCTTCTTCTCCCTGCTCTCTTGTTCAGGCAGAATGAACGTCCTGCCAACATAGTGATTTCTTATAAACCCACGATCTAATGGTATACCCGAAGCCTCCGAAAAACCCATTGCGGCTGAATTCCCCCCCTCCGGAACAGCAATTACAACATCAGCATCCACGGGAAACTCCTTTGCGAGCCTCCTCCCAAGCTGTTTGCGAAAAAGATGGACGTTTTCACCAAAAACATTACTATCAGGACGGGCAAAATAGATTAACTCAAATATACAATACGCCGGACGAATCCGCCTTGGTGAACAATATATCTCACTTTTCAGGCCATCCTTATTAATATAAACCACCTCACCGGGTTCAACGTCTCTTACGAATTCTGCACCAATCTGATCAAAGGCACAGGTTTCGGAAGACAGGACATAGCTATTGTTCAACCGGCCTATAGAAAGTGGCCGAAATCCATTGCGATCCCGCACTCCTACCATTTCATCTTTTGTTAAGAATATGAGCGCAAATGCACCTTTTAAGTGATTCAATACATGGGAAAGATTTGGCTTTTCGACATGACTTGGTTTCGCCATTAAGTGTACAATTACTTCTGTATCTGATGTTGTGTGGAAGATTGAACCATGCTGCTCGTAATCGTTTCGTTGTTTGCTTGCGCCCAGCAGTTGGCCATTATGTGCAATTGCAACTTCACCCTTGGAATATAATACCACCAGGGGTTGTACATTGTCTATGTTATCACTTGAGCCAAAAGTAGAATAACGGACGTGACCAATGGCGTGTGGATTTTTTATCCTGCGCAAGCTCTCTGGAGAGAAAACATCATTTACCAATCCAAGGTTTTTGTGATGTATTATACTTTTACCGTCAGAAGAGGCTATTCCCGCACTTTCTTCACCACGATGTTGTAGAGAATAAAGCCCACAAAAGACCTTCTCTACTGCATCATCGCAATCAAAAATTCCAAATAAACCGCAATATTCTCTTGCTTTCGCCAAGGCAGGACTCATTTTGAGAGGTTTTACATTTCTTCATGTGGATTATAACAGGACAACAAAACGTGTCAAATCAAATTAGATAAAACTTGAAGTACTCAGTCTCTCAGTCGACAATTTCTTACTTTTTTTGACTGGAAATTGTCACCTTATAGACTGTTTTACCACACCTTCTGTGTGTTAAAGAAAAATGTTTAATGACAAAGCTGTGGAATAATAAATAATTCTTTGAGTTGTAAACCAGTAATAACCTCTCTGAGTCGTAGACTCTACGAATCGGAGACCGGTTGGTCCAACAAACAACTTTAAAATTTAGCTATTCTTTAATATAATATGGGAAAGTTTGAAAACCTTAGGTTTTCATTTTACAACCTGGCCGAGCCAGAACTCTCCGAGGCGTAGTCTCTACGAGACGGAGTCCAAAAATGGGGATATATATCTAACATATGTTCTGGCTCGGCCAGGTTGGGCTATTATGTTAAGAATTTTATTCAACACAAATGGAAACTCATAATTCAATATGACAAAAAAAGACTATCTTCATAGAATGAGACTTTATGTCTTGATAAGCGGCAAAATTGCAGCAAGATCAGTTAAAGAAACGGCAAAACTTGTTATTGATGGCGGGGCAGATGCCATACAACTACGCGAGAAAGCAATATCTGACGATGAATTCATATCACTGGCCGGAGAGATTCGTGATATAACGACTAAAAGAGGAACCTTATTGATCATTAATGATCGCGTAAATGTTGCCAGGGAAGTTAATGCCGATGGCGTCCATTTAGGTCAACATGACATGAGTATAACAGAAGCAAGAGGGATTATTGGTAATGAAAAGATCATCGGTGTATCAACACACAATATAATACAGGCCCGGCAGGCGCAAAAAGATGGCGCCGATTATATTGCCATCGGACCCGTCTATCCTACCACGACAAAAGATTATGAACCATCTATAGGACTCGAAGTTATTCGGGAGATTTCCAGGGAAATCAGCATCCCATTTCTTGCCATAGGCGCCATAACCCTTGAAAATCTGGATGATGTCCTGAAGGCCGGAGCTTCAAGAGTAGCAGTGTGTTCGGCAATCATAAGCTCAAAAGATATCCTTTCAACCACAAAAGAGTTTAAAAACAATTTAACTACCTGTCAGACTGTACCAGAATCGGACGGATAGTTCGGGACGAGCCTGAATGGACGATTGACTATTGGCGATTGAAGATTGGAAAACATAAAGAGGCAAGATGCCAGAAGCAAGGCAAGACAAAAGACAGACACCCTGTCTGCCCCTGTCCGTCCGGCAGGCGGGGACAGGCAGGGAATTTCCCCCGGACAAACAGCGCTCCCCGGACTGGAAAGCGCCCCTGCCCGTCCGGCAGGCGGGGAGGACAAGCGAGGGCGAGTAAAAGGCACGAATTGACACTGATGTTAAAGGCAAAAGACATATTTAACGCAGAGCTCGCAGAGAACACAGAGGAAAAAGACAAGAAGATTTACGGTTTCAGTCATTTGGACTTAAAGCCTTGATTTGACATTTGAGCTTTGACATTTGGGTTCGATTCGTCAATCTACAATATTTAATATTAAATCCTTAAAACTTTAGGCACTTTAAACTTTAGCTCACTTTAGTCACTTATAACTTTCACATTTGACTATGCAGGAAAAGAAGAGTTTCTTGAAATCCGCAAAGACGGTAAGCCTCTGCACACTGCTGAGCAGGATTTTGGGACTGGCAAGGGATATTATATGTGCAAGCTTTTTTGGTACCAGCCTCGCCTGGGACGCCTTTGTCGTCGCCTTCAAGATACCAAATCTCTTCCGCCGTCTCTTCGGCGAAGGGGCATTGAGCGCCGCCTTCATTCCCGTTTTTACAGAATATCTCGAAACCAAAGGCAAAAAGGACGCATGGGAACTCGTAAGCATAACGGGAACACTGCTCTTCATAATCCTTGGAGGCCTGGTCGTACTGGCAGAAATTTCGTTCTCGGTAATACCATCGGTTTTCTCCCTTAATCAAAAATGGGAATTAGTATTAAGCCTGCTCATGGTAACATTTCCATACGTACTGTTTATATGCATGGTAGCTTTCGCAATGGCCGTCCTGAATTCACTCAAACACTTCCTCATGCCTGCCCTGGCGCCTGTCGCCCTGAATATATGCTGGATTATGGGCGTATTATTACTTACACCGGTATTCGGGAATACATTGGATAAAAAGATATTTGGCGTTGCTATAGCCATACTTTTCGGAGGTATGATTCAATTGGCAATGCAGTTACCTGTATTGAGAAGAGAGGGAATAACCTTCAAACCTTCATTAAACTTTTCACATCCCGGCCTGAGACGCATCCTTGCCCTGATGCTGCCTATAATCTTTGGCCTGGCCGCAGTTCAGATAAACGTATTAATGGATAGTTTTATTGCAATAGCTTTTGCCAGACCTCCTGGCGGTTCTGAAAACTTTCTAATTGCGGGAATCTCAATACCATATCCCCTGGAAACAGGAGCGGCATCAGTATTGTATTATGGCGACAGGTTGATTCAATTTCCACTGGGCGTATTCGGGATAGCAATGGCAACCGCTGTATTTCCATTTTTCTCCACATATGCCGCACGTAAAGACTGGACAAACTTCACCGACACATTCAACCAGGCAATAAGGATTGTATTATTTATCGGAATACCGGCGTCAGTGGGCTTAATATTATTACGAAGACCGCTCGTAGAATTGTTTTACGAAAGAAATGCATTTACGGCAGAATCAACTTACAGAACAGCTACCGTTATCCTCTTCTATTCCCTTGGTATATGGGCCTACTCCGCCTCTCACGTAATCGTAAGGGCTTTTTATTCCATGCAGGACACACTAACGCCCGTAAAGGTAGGAGCCGCTATGGTGGGACTCAACCTCATTCTCAATCTAACCCTTATCTGGTTTCTTCGAGAAGGAGGACTTGCGTTGGCAACTGCCATAAGCGCAACAGTTCAAATAATAATCCTGTTTGCCATTCTCCAAAGGAAGCTCAATATCACCGGATATAAACACATTTTTGCATCAATCCTCAAGACATTGATTGCCACACTTTTTATGTGCATTACGTGCTGGATAACGCTGAAAATGATCCCAACCGGTGATGGAAAACTTATGATAAAGTTCATAAGGCTCCTTATACCCCTGGCAGCAGCCTTCACTGCATTCTTTACCGTATCATTTCTGCTGAAATCAGAAGAATTAAGATATCTATACACCTCATTAAGAAGGAAAAGAGAATAGCATAATGCGGCAAAAGCCGCCCGCCTGAATGGCGAAGTCGGGCAGGCAACCCAAGTTTGAAGTGTCTGAAGTTAGGAAACATACGCGGTTTGAACAGTTTAAGCCGTTTAAACCACGCTGAGCGAGGTAAACAGTTTAAACTGTTTTTATCCCACAACTTTAGGCACTTTAAACTCTTTGAGATTAAAAGCATTATATTTAAAATCTTCCAGTAGTGTCCGGTTAGGTTTTTGCATGTAACACGTAGGGCAATCCTTTAGGTTTGCTTTCGTACATTAAGCGCAAGGCTAAAGCCACGCCATAGGCGAATCTGCCTCGGGCACGACCTCGTCCTACGTATTTCCCGACAGATCTGGTATAAAAAGCCGTACGCGCAAAAACCTAACCGGACACTACTGAAAATCTTCATAATCTGCGTTCCCGCCAAAAGGCACGTCGGACAGGCATCTGCATCCAGGAATGAGATTGGTAATTTTTATTCTTTTTTTTAATGGCCTATTTGTTTATAATCCGCAGAATTATTTTTACCACTCATCCTGTTATCCAGTAAAAAAGAATGGCAAAGAAAGATCTATCAAAATCACCAACAAGTAACAAATTATCTGTCACCTTTTTCCTTCTATTAATGGCATATGCTTTCTACGTATCATGTGCCAGTTTTTACGAAAGAACAACCTTCACTCCCAGAAATACAGTACGTCATTACAGCGGTAACGAGGAAATGACCAACAATGAGTCAAATTACGAATACGACGAAAATCTTCTGCAGGAAGGTTTCCATTTCCCTAAATCGTATAAAGAAATCATCGAGATCACTCATGTACATGCATTCACAATTCCCCTGATCATATTCGTCATGTCACGCATCCTTTCTATGACGTTGCTAAGAGACTGGATAAAGATTACGATTTACAGTGTTGGCTTCGCCGGTACTATAATGAATTTGTCCGGGCCCTGGTTAATAAGATTCAAATCTGACGTATTTTCCCTATCCTTAATAGCATCATATTTCCTTCTCGGCATCTGCTTCACAGCCCTCATATCCATACCTATGTATGAAATGTGGTTTAAGCCAAAAGAAAAAAATATGTAATGCCTGGCAATCTTTACTTGTTTATACAAGTAAGACTTTTCACATACATTTACATTCTCTGGCGTTTTGCTTGCCCGGCAGATTGTATGGCGTGGCTTCATAATTTCCATTATTTAAACTACAGTTCAGTTTTAGAATGAATTAACATGAAAGACAAAAAAACCATTATTCTTAGGGAACGGATTGAAAAACACATCTATTTTATTCGTCAGCAAAAAGTGATGTTAAGTACAGACTTAGCTGCACTTTATGAAGTTGAGCCACGTGTTTTGGTACAAGCTGTAAAACGTAATATTGAACGATTTCCTGAAGACTTTATGTTTCAGCTTTCTGAAAAAGAGTTTGCAGACTTGAAATCACAAATTGTGATTTCAAGTTGAGGTGGTCTCCGTAGAACAACACCCTATGCTTTTACAGAACAGGGTGTAACCATGCTTTCAAGTGTCCTGCGTAGCAAGCGTGCAATACAGGTTAACATCGAAATTATGCGTACATTTGTTAAGCTAAAACAAATGCTTGCTTCTAATGCAAAACAGGTGCGTCCAATGTCTTTTGTCTTGCAATCCAACCCCACACTTTTATAATAACCACCAATAAATAGATTTTATAAATCTCAAGTCCCTGGCCCAGACCGCACCAAGGCGGGCCCAAATGGCAAATCCCAAATAAATCACAACACCAAATGACCTGCATTATGAATTCCCTGATATTAAAGGATTTTCCACCCGCAATCTCTGGGATATGAGACGGTTTTATATGGCTTACAAGGATGATAAATTTCTGCGACAGGCTGTCGCAGAAATTCCGTGGAGTCATAATCTAATGATATTAAACATGGTAAAAAGTGTCCAGGAAAGGGAATATTATATTCAGGCAGTTTTAAAAATGGGATGAACGCGCAATGTATTACTGAATCAAATAAAAGCGGATGCATATAAAAGGCATAAACAGATGCCTAAAATACATAATTTTGCCAGAGTGCTTCCTGTGCATTTAGCCGAACAGGCTGATGAGACAATAAAAAGCGAATACAATCTGGAATTTTTAGGCATAGCCAGACCGGTTTTAGAAAAAGAACTGGAAAAAAGGCTTATTGAAAAGATAAAACAATTTATATTGGAGCTTGGTTACGGCTTTACTTTTATTGGCAATCAATACTGCTTAAGAATCAGCGATAAAGAGTATTTTATAGATTTATTATTTTTTAACAGAAAACTGAAAAGCCTTGTAGCAATAGAACTGAAAACCGGAGAATTCAAGCCGGAATATGCAGGCAAGATGGATTTTTACCTTCATCTGCTTGATGAAAAGGTAAAGCTGGAAGACGAGAATCCTTCAATAGGAATAATTCTCTGTGCAAAGAAAGATAATATTATCGTTGAATACGCCATCAAGAGCACAAAAAAACCGATTGGTGTTGCCGAATATTATTTGACAAAGAGACTGCCGAAAGAATTAAAGGGAAAACTGCCAGAGGCAAAAAAAATCAAAGAAACCCTGGAAAATGAATTAGCCAAAGTAAATGAATAATCTTTTAATATTGCAAAACAACCCCACTCTTTTATAATAACCACCAATATGCAACATGGTTAACGAAAGAAGAAGTGATTCAGGGGTAATTTATTAGCTCTTTAATTCCTTAATACTTAAATTCTTCCCTGCCCACCGGTTTGTTAGGCGGGAATCCCTCAATCATCAATTTGCTACAATTCACTTTTACCACATTTTAAATATCTTCAAAAAGATAGTTTTACTTGTTTATACGAGTAAGAGTTTCATATACATTTATATTCGTGGGCCTGTCCATATTTATCTATCCATGCGCTATATTTAAGTAACAGGGAAAACAAATGAACACTGACCTATCATTTATTACTAACGAAGAAAATCAAACCCTTAAAGAGCGGTTTGAAGTTCTGATTAAAGATACTTCATTCTTTGATTGTCTTGTGGGTTACTTCTATTCCAGCGGATTTCACGCCATCTACCATTCTTTGGAAAACACAGAAAAGATAAGAATTCTTATTGGAATCAGCACAAGCAGACAGACTTTTGAATTACTGGAAAAAGGCAACCTGTCTGCGTGCAACGCACAGGCAGATAAACCCAAACAGCAACAAATTAATTTTTCACATGCTGAAACCAAACAAGAAATGGAAGACCTTGTTCAAAAAGAAATGGAGGATTCTGAGGATAACAGGAATGTCGAAGAAGGTGTAAATAAATTTATTGAATGGATTGGAAGCGGCAAACTGGAAATAAAGGCTTATCCATCACAGAACATACACGCTAAACTCTATATTATGACATTTAAAGAAGGTGACCGAGATACTGGTCGCGTTATTACAGGCTCAAGCAATTTTACACAGGCAGGGTTTGTTGACAACCTTGAATTCAACGTAGAGCTGAAAAACAGAAGTGACTATGATTTCGCAAAAAATAAGTTTGATGAATTGTGGTGTAATGCTGTAGATGTAAGCGAAAAGTATGTTCAGACCATTCAGGATAAAACCTGGTTGAGTCAAAATATCTCTCCATACCAGTTATACCTGAAATTTCTCTACGAATATTTCAAGGATGAACTCAGCCAGACAGATGAAGTGTTTGTTAAGTATCTCCCGCAGGAGTTTAAAAAACTTGAATATCAGGAGCAAGCGGTCTTAAACGCCAAAAAGATACTCCTGGAATACGGTGGCGTTTTTGTCTCAGACGTTGTAGGGTTGGGTA
>JACZYU010000029.1 GCA_022570935.1 Planctomycetota bacterium
TTATCAAGTTCTTTTCGAGCCACATCAGAATTGCATACTCAGTGTGTAATGACAACCTTCTTCGTTGTCATTCTTTTCTTAAGGTAAGGATTGATTTGCATTGTATGAAGTGGTTCTATTTCGACTTTAGCTTTTCTTTTTTTGCAAGACTCACACTGGTTCTTCTCAGCTTTTATGTTTGTGTGATGATACTCCAGATATTAACGTTCTTTAATACAATATTAAGTTTTTCCGTGAATTCCAAAGCTACGCCCAAGTTGTTTTCGTGACCCGGGTTTTCAATTATGCAATTTCTGATAACTGTTCCTTTTCCGCTAAGATTAAGCTTTCTTTCTCGAGATCCGGGTGCGTTAGTAACTATATTCATTTGCAGTGGGATTACTGACCCCGGAGGAAATGCCTCTATATCATTTGTTATCACTTCGAAATAAACACCTCTCGCACCAACGTTTATTGTCTTACCTTTGTGATCGAGTAACAAAATTTCGAATGTAACATTTAGTCTTTCATTACGTCTTCTTGGATCACACCTTCTGTCACCATGTCTTTTGTTTTGACCGGATAACGTTATTTCTAGTGCAGGATCTGAGCTTCGAACATCCCTTCTTTTATCACGTCTTCTGTCAGAATATTTTTCTTTGGCCTGCATATTCTCTTCCTCCCTGGTACCTACATGGTTTCCTAATTCTCCTGTAACTTCTTTTTTCTAGAATGACCAATTTGCTTGCCTATTGTTGACATATCTTCCATTTGATATAACAATTTATGTGCCAAATTTATGCAGGAATGGTTATTGTTTCCTTAAGCAAGCTATATTGTCTTATAGCTCGTGAAACACTAATAACTTATGCTATCTTCGAATACTTTTTTTTATTATACTTGAGGATTATGCTAGAGTGTGTTTTTATATGAATAGTGTGCCATTGACACAAAAGTGTGAAGGAGCATATTGTGACATGGCACATTATTTTAAATATTAAAAGGAAAAATGATAAACAACCCCGACTGGCTCAAACCTGATGAAAAGCCTGACTTTCATCAAATTTCACCGGATTGTATAGAGAAATTAGTTGAGTGTATGGAAAGTATTGATATAGAGGAGATGGATTGTGATACTTGCCTTAAAATGCAGGAAATATTAATTGATGAAATTGACGATCCAGAGTTCCTTGAATTTGCTATAGATAACCTTAATGAGTTACTTTCTTGTATCGAATCAGGGAGAGTAAACATCAGGATACACAGTGATGTTACAGGTGAGATAAAGTTTGAGGCGGATTAATAAAATTATAGTCTTGGCAAGAATACCGGGCTAATCAATTTGTGAACACCTTTTTAATACCAAAGTCATTCTTCAATCGCCAGAAAAAGAAATATGCCCATTTGTTTGGTTTATTAAAGACTTGGTCTAAAACAATGTGTTGTGTAAAGCCTATGATAGATCCAACAATCCATGGGTTCCAACTCATTGAAAAAGCACAAATACTCAATAAGGCTAACAATTCCCAGGAATGAAATATTATCATAGAAAATAGAATCTCATTATTGTGATGAACATCAAAGAATCCCTCTATTCTAAAACGTTTCCTGAATTCCCAGAAATAATCAGAAATTTGCCAAAGTAAAATATTCTCCCTGTTTGTCGATATTTATATTATGAAGGAATGCTAGTTTCCCCATCATTTATATGTTTCTTTATCTCTGAAAAATCAAAAGGTTTTTTTACAATAAAATCAATCTTCATACCTTCTTCCTCTAATGACTTCAGCTTTTCTCCCCAGCCGGTGATTATACCTATCTTTGGCCTCTTCTCTAACCTATTCAATGCTTTTATTACATCATATCCATAGACATTTGGCATGGCCAGGTCACACAAAACAAGATCAAAACCTTCACTCTTTGCCAGTTCTATGGCTTCTGCACCATTGTCAACAGTCCTGACTTTGTGACCATCTCTTGAAAGGAATTTGTCCATAAGTGTGCATATGTCCTTTTTGTCATCTACCACAAGGATACGGAGACTCTTGCTTTTTGTGTCTTGTTCCGGTTCAGGAGATATCATTAGACTTACTGTTTTCGTGGCTGCAGGGAATTGCAGAGTAAATATACTTCCCCTCCCCACCTCGCTTTCTACCTCTATCTTACCGCCATGTCTTGTTATTATACCGTAAACCAGGCTCAGGCCCAATCCAGTCCCTACAGCCACCTTGGTGGTAAAAAAAGGATCAAATATATGTCTCACTACTTCCTCAGACATGCCTTCTCCTGTATCTGCAAAGGTAATTTCTACGAAATCACCTTTGAGTTCAGAGTTTTGAGTTCGAAGTTCGGAGGCATTCTCTTTCTTGCTCTCAACTCCCAACTCCTTACTCTCCGCCGAGGCGGACGGGCGAACGCACCGTGTTGCCACGGTGATAGTACCACCATCAGGCATAGCATCTAGGGCGTTGTTTATTATGTTTATAAATACCTCTCTCAACTCTGTAGGGTTACACAGTATGGCTGGTATCTCTTTCATATCATCCCTGTCAATATGGTAGTTTATACCCTTGGCTTGAGCCATATTCTTCCATCTGGGCATTGTGAAATCAGCGGCCTGTTCAATCAAATCTCTTATTTCACATGATACGAAGCCTAAAGTGTCCTTCTTCGTCCTGGTAAACTTAAGCATCCTTTTGGATATTTCGGCACCATCATTGGTCGCCCTCTTAATAATACTAAGTGCATTAGACAATTCTTCATGATCTTTATAGGTTCCCTCCAACAACTGTACATTACCAGAGATTATTGCAAGGATATTATTAAACTCGTGGGCAACCCCTGAGGTTATTGTCCCTATGGACTTCAATTTTTCTGACTGCAAGAGTGCCTCTTCCATCTTCTTCTTCTCGGTAATATCTTCTATCATGGAAAGAATCGCAATTGTTTTGCCAGTTCCACTTTTTAGTAGAGCATTGTACCACTGGCACGTGATCAATTTATCGTCTTTTCGGATATTATTATTTTTCTCTGAATATGACGCTACCTTACCTTCCTGCAGATTTTCTATAACCTTCCCGACTTGTTGACGTTTATCCTCAGGAATGATTATATCTACTGCGAATTTACCGAGTACTTCACTCTTAGAGTATCCAAAGATTCTCTCTGCAGCATGATTCCATTCAAGCACACGGAATTCTTTATCCCATAGAATGTAGCCGGCTGGCATTTGTTCAATACTTATTTGAAGTTGTTTGTTAATTCTTTGAAGCTCCTGCGAGACCTGCTTGCGCTCAACGATTTCAGACGTAAGCATTTCATTAGTGTAGCGTAATGTATTTGTAGATCTAACAATTCTGTTTGAAAGTAGCGATATTATAGTTCCAATCAAAATAGCAAATATTACTTCAACTGTAATATATAATGGAGAATACCATCCATCCCGCGGTGCAATATATAAGCGCCAGTTCCCATTAGGCACATTAATTTCAGTAGAAACCGCCCGGGGAGCTATCTCTTCATCAGATTTAGCAAAAACTATATGTTTGTCGCTATTTGACTCAATGCGTGAGAGTTTATAATCATAACCGCGAGATATAAGCTGTTCAAAATTCACAGCTTCTAATAATTTGGATAATCTAATTAGTACAATTGTAAATCCCCAGAAATGTTCTTCATTAGATTCCTTGTCTCTAATGAATACAGGATATCTTCCAATAATTGCCTTACCACCTTGTATAAGATCTAATGGCCCGGCGAGTGTTAGTTGTTTAGATCGTATAGTTGTTAACGCATCTTCTCTACGTTCAGGGTCTTTGAGTAAATCATGACCAATAGCTTTTTCATTACCTTCCAAAGGATAGATATTACTTACTATTCCATTAGGCGCTAATTGCAGACTACTTATGCCTCCAAAACTATGAATCATGTCTTCAGCAAGTGTATCAAAGTTGTCGATCGTCCCGCTTTGGCGTAAAATTGAAGCCAAAGCAAAAGTTGCTGAAAGTGAACGGTCTAATTGGCGTTCTAGAGAACGGCCTATAGAAGTACCCAGTTCAAATACTGTTTTATGTAATTCAGTTTTCCTTTTGTGTTCTATTGAGTAGATAAAAGCTCCACAAATACTTAGAACAATAACAAATACCAGGGATGTCAAAATATATATTCTACCTTGTGTTTTCATATTCCGCTATTCACAATTGATCAACAGGTTTAGATGCCTATCAGATGCATAAAAAAAGAAAATATTAAGCTAGGGAAATCAGATATCGATGTGGGCATTCAGAAAAATGGGATTAGCGCGTTGAGCCTGTAGATGTTGTGCTAACGGCGGTTAATCGGATAAGCCTATAATGTTATTCCAATACTCCTATCCGAAATTTAATTTGCAACTACCATACCATTTTCCAACTTACTGTTTCTGATTTCTTCTTTAAAAGTCTATCTGACTCAAGCCATATATGTAAACTATTACAAATAATCAACTTACAAACACTTCTCCCTTATGAAGTTATTAGTTTCAAAACAATAAGCCTCAAACGGCCTTCAACGTCTACGTTAACCAGTGTCTCACTATGGGATAAACATTTAGTGGATGTGGCAAAAGTGTGTCATTATAAGACAAAGGAAAACTAAAATATAGGTGAAAAGACGCAAGGCTGAGGTTAAAGGTGAGAAGATTGACGATTGAGGGATTCCCGCCTAACAAACCGGCGGGCAGGGATTTAAGTATTGAGACCCGCCCTTGTGCGACCCCTACCCGTCCGGCAGGCGGGCACTCTGCGGTCTGGGTCAGGGATTTACGAATGACTAATGACAAATAACGAATTATAATTGCGGGTAAATATGGTAAGTTCATATCCGTCACTAAAACTTGTAAAGGTATTTGATTATGCCGAAGGCCGATATTATTCCCAGTATTATCAGGATATACCTGAACCTGTCATCTGCACGATGATGCCTTCTGGAATTGATAACAATTCCAATGACACTTATACAAAGCCCGAAAATCATTAAGTAGAAAAGATAATGAAAGAGTTCCATGTTCCATGTTGTCCGCACACTAACGTTTGCAGCTTTGGTGAACATATTTTCTTCTTCCGGCCTTGCCCTGTCAATGATAAACAGAGCCGCAATCATTATAAACCAGCCGAAGACACCAAGCCATCTAAGTGTCTTAACCCAAAGGTCCGGCCCCCTGCGTCTATCTGGTTTCATATCTGTATCATTTTCTATCATATGTATATATCTCTCATATGGATATTGCCGTGTACTGCTTAAATATTTTAATAGATTGTAACATTTGCCAACAAGTGATTCTATCCATATTCTAAACAAGCTTATTTAACCAATTATCTTTCCGGGGGAGTTCAAGTTTCTTTCTTCCTGACAACCTGTTTTCACAAAACATCTTTCACCGCAGAACGATACGCACAAAAATCACAGTCATCATTTGCATCAGGAATCTGGTTGCTCATAAGGCATGAATGAATTCCTCTTATAGTTTCTTCTAACCAGGAATCATCCCCTTCATAAGGGATCAAAGTGATATCAAACTCCAGCCTCTCATTGAACATCTCTCTGTCAGTCTGTCCGTTGCAATAGAGAAAATAACCGGTGTTGGAGACTGTATAACCATTCCTTCTCAACAACCATTGATAGATTTCCATCTGCCTCCTATAGCCTATTTGCCAGTCAAGGTTTACGTTTGTAATCTTCTCATTCTTTGATGTTGACTTATAATCGACTATGATATACTCATCCTTAGAATTTATCCATAAGTCATCAATAGCGCCAAAGATGATAAGATTAACAGGTTCATGCAGGTATTGAATACCGGTAAAGTTTGCTCTCCATTTGTCCAGTTCTCTATGAGATGCCGGGCGGGCGTCAATACCATGTTTTTCCAGAAGAGGATGGTTTTGATTTTTGGCTCGATAATAGTCAAATTCTTTTTTCAGCAGGGTATCAACAGCGCTGTTTAAATTGAAAGGAAAGCCTGGTACACGGCCAACTCCAAGCCGACGGTCGATGTAAAAGCAACGCGGACATTCCAGGAAAAGATCAATCTTTGAGCGACTGAGTTTAAAAGGCTTCGCGTCATTTGGATTAAAAATATTTCTGCTTCGTTTTGGAGTGTAATATTTAGACATAAAGTGCTTACGAAATCGGTTTTAAGGCAGCGCCTGTATAATTTTCTTTGCCATCTCGATTCGTTTGGAAATGGATGGATGGCTGTAAAAGAGAAATTCTATAAGTCTATTGGGTGTTCTATCTGCAAGATTCTGCTCTGCCAGTTTATCCATTGCGGAGATAAAAGCTTCAGGATCATTGGTCTTCTCAATCGCATATCTGTCACACTCCCTTTCAAACCTTCGGCTGATTGCATTCTGAATCGGCATTAGTATAAAGCCTAAAGCCCCCAAAATAATACATATAACAGGAAATGCAGCTATGTCATGTATACTTTGAAATCCAAGAATTTCTATCATTTTTGACAGGACATAATGACATATCGCAAATCCTAAACCACCTGTGATTGTGCCAATCACTAACATTTTCCATATATGGTGATAAACGTGGTGTCCCAACTCGTGGGCAAATACTGATCTTATCTCAGCCAACGAATAGGAATCCAGGAGTGTGTCACCCAGAAGAACCCTCCTGGTACTTCCCATACCGGCAAGTGCGGCATTTGCCTTCTTTGTATCTTTACTCAAATTAATCTTGTAAACCCCCTGAATATTGATTCCTGTGCCTTCTGAAAGAGATACCAGCACCTTCTTAATATCCTCATTCTCTATGGGCACACTTTTATAAAACAGGGGAAATATAAGAACCGGAGCCAGTTTTGCGATAATAATAGAAAAGAAGATCCAGATAATAGTAACAAATATCCACCAGGAGTTTGGAAAATTTCTGAGGAATATGTACATTGTCTCAACCATAATTATTAGAAGCACCAGTGATAACAGGAACTTCTTTATTTCGGTCTTAACCCACGCAAGAAATTTCTGATTTGATAGTTTAAAAATGTGTTCTAAAACAAATCCTCCATAAAAACTCAATGGAATGGTGATTATGTCAATAATTATAACAAAGACTATAATATAAAGCGCTATCAAGAGGTATTGATTGACCGTAATTAGTGAGATAAGATGTTTCAGGATGTTTGAGCCAAACAGGCACATGAACACTAAATATATCAGCGCTACTATTATGCCGTTAACGGCTAATATATGTTTTTGCAAAGAATATTTCTTTGATGATTCCGCTGATTGTTTCTTTGAGATATCAGACATTTATTTCTGCCACTATTGCCAGCCAGACTACGTCGTTCGTGCGGGCACAAATATAAAAATATTCAAAATGTTTTGATTCAATCTGCAAGATTGAACCAGCATAGTCTATAAATAAGTGAGCGCATGATTATGTATAAAGCCAAACGATTTTAATGTCTGATTCTACTTCTTGAAATTGAGGATCGCCTGTATAAACCTCAAGCTTTTTCATTTTTGCAAACGCAGCAGCAAAGCAATCTGCTAGCGACATCTTGTATGATGCTTTAATTTCACCTGCTACTTCAGCTAAGGCTTGATCTGCCGGCACAACCTCGAAGGGTAATCTTAAAAGTTTTTGCCTGACATCCTCCCATTTCCTTGCTCCAACTTTACGTTGAACAATATATCGAACTTCGGCCCAATTCGGAGACGTAATATAGTTTGTAACGTCATTCTCAGTAGCCCATTCAAACAATTTATGGCGGGAGTGGATATGAATGATTCTCTTTGATCTGTTTTTACATCACATTTTTCGTTTACCTTGCTTTTCAGTGAACTATAGGTTATCTTCCTCCATGAATTCTTCTACTTCCCTGAGGTCGGGGATTGCCGTTCTACCACCAATTTCACGGCACTTAAGCGCTGCTGTGGCAGAGGCAAACCTCATTATTTTATTTAAATCCCATCTTTGCAGTATCCCGAATATGAATGCACCATGAAACACATCTCCGCACCCGGTTGTATCTACCGCCTTAACCTTAAATGCCGGTTGGTAAAGATAGCTTTTCCTGGAAACACTTATGCTCCCCTTTTCACCCAGTGTTACTATTACGTTCTCAGCGCCCAACTCTAATAAATCCATTGCTGCGGCTTTTGGGTCATTACCATTGTAATGTTGCCTGGCAAAATCTTCAGATGCAATGAAGTAATCGGACATTTTGATAAGCGCCAATGAACCCTCTCTTATGCTGCCTGCATCTATAACAACAGTTACTCCCGCATTCCTGGCGTGTTTAGCCGCCTCCAGGGAACCTTCTTTCATGAGACCATCCAGGAGCAATACTTTTACTGTGCTTATCAAATTCCTGTTTACTTCATCCGGCCTTAATGGCGTAACTGTAGCGTTCGACCAGAATATAGTCCTCTTACCGGTTTCCTTTTCTATAGCGATAAAAGCGAATTGAGACCTTTTGTCCTTTTCGACAACAATATTATCTATGTTGACAAATTCGCTTGTTAAGCTCTCCTTGATAAGATCACCAAAATAATCGTCTGATATCTTACCAATAAATGCAGTCTTGGCTCCCAATCTTGTCAACGTGACCATTGCCGTTGCCACCGGCCCTCCGCCCTGAACAGTGAGATTTCTGATTTCTGATTTCTCGTTGATATCCGGATATTGTCCAACAACTCCCAGATAATCAACGCAGCATTGCCCCAAGCCAACGACATCATAATTCAATGTTTATGCCCATCTCTCTCTTCGTATGTAAGCCCCAAATCTCTTATCATTTGCAAATCATCATCATGTGATTTGCCCATGGTGGTAAGGTAATCGCCTATCATTGTGCTGTTAGCCCCAGCGTAAAACATCCAGCTCTGCACGTCCCGCAGATTTTGTTCTCTGCCCCCGGCAACCTTTAGCTCTTTATCAGGAAAAATATGACGGAAAACAGCTATGATCTTTAAAATTTCCATCGGTGCCAAGGGCTTTTCTATAGAGGAGGGCGTGCCCTTTACGGGACTGAGGAAATTCAGGGGTATTGCCTCTACATCAAGCTCTTTCAGCCTGAAAGCCAGGTCTAACCTGTCCTCAATGCTCTCACCAACGCCAAAGATCCCCCCGCTGCAAATCTTCAAACCTGCTTCTTTTGCAATCTTAATTGTCTCCACTCTATCCTTATATGTATGTGTTGTACAAATGTTTGGATAGTATGATTCTGATGTTTCAAGATTGTGGTTAATCATCTCTACCCCGCTTGAAACAAGCTTCTTTGCCATTTTGCTCGTAATTACGCCTATTGATGTATGGATGGGAATGCCATCTTCCTTCGATAATTCATATGCATCATCACATATCCTGTCAAAATCGTCACTGCCATCCAGACTATATCCACTTGTCACTACTCCTACACAATTTGATTTATATTCCTTTCCTCTTTCTACTGCTTCCGAGATCTCTTCTCTTTTAACTAATGGAAAATTTGTTATCTCTGTTTGATAACGGCTGGATTGAGAGCAGAATCTGCAATCTTCCGTACAACTCCCCTGCCTGGCGCTTATTATCGAACACAAACTGATAACGTTTTTGAATGAGTTGTATCGTATACTGTTTGCCCAATAAAGCAGGTCGTATATTTCATTCCCGTTTATCTTCATCAGAAAATGGGCTTCTTCATAGGATATTCCCTCACCTTCTATTACTCTGTTTGCTATCTTTTCTATCTTTGTATTCATGGTTGTGTCTATACAAGTTTAAAGTGAGCTAAAGTTATTGTGAAAAGCCAGGCTTTTTGTTTTTTATTTAGGCACTTTAGATCACTTCACACCTTAGGCACTTTAATTTAGTTTACGTAATTCTTTGTACTCTTTACTAATATTTTCCCACACAATTTCAGGGCGGTCAGAGCTGACATATGTCATGCATGCTCCTCCTTCAAAACACCAGGCGGAAATATTTCTCACACCCGAATCAAAAGCTGTCTTAATAGCCGTAGTCACCTCTTCTTCTCTCCCTTCCGGAACCCTGAACCCCTGTATCCATATCTGGGGTTCTTTATTGTGCCTTTTACACAGGCGTACTACCTCTCTGGATACTTTCTCTACAAAACCGCTCACACTCTCATTATAGGAAAACCAGTATGGATCGCTTCCAAATATATCAATGTTATTCAGTTTAACCAATTTATCCCACTGATATATACCATATTTAGGCTCGCTGATTGGAAATACACAAACCGCATTTTTTAACCCTTTTTGCGAAGCCATATCTGACAAGTATTCTAAAAAATTCAGGATAGTTTCCTGTCTGAACTCCATTACATCGTCAGTAAATTCCATAGGCATGCCATATCCATAACTGTTTTTGAAGATATCTTTACACGTAGAGCACGTACAACCCCATATTATTTTCGTTTTAGCAAACAATTCAGTAAATTCTCCGTAAAACAGATGAGGTTCATCCCAGAAAACTCCCTCTGCGCCAGTACTTGCCGCATGCTCTACCCATTCCATCATCTTGTCTCTAAAGGCTTTTGAATTTATGCATGCCTTATTTACATTAATTTCGCCTTCAACAAAACTCAGCTTCTGCCTTGCCTCCGGAAATAGTTTTACAAACGTAGAGAATGATTCGCCACCAAAAACTCTGCCGATCCCCCATGGATCGAGAAAGACCTCCAGCCCAACCTCCCTGCTCATCTTAACAATATCAACCATGGTTTGAGAATGGTAAGTAATGTCGTGTTCACTCATAGTGTGAACAACTTGATTACAACCATCATCAACCATTTTCTCCATGTCAGTTCTGACATGTTTTAATGTTCTGTTACCAAAATAGCTGGCGCCTAATTTCATTACAACAAACTCCTTTTATCCAGTGGCAGATGGAGGTCTAAAAGCCTCCGCTACTCTTAAAACAAGTAACCTAATTCCTGTTATATGCATTTCTATAAAAGTTTAAAGCTAAAAGAATAGTACTTTCGCAAAATAATTCTGTCAAGAGAATCTATAGCTATAACCAGCAAATTAATATATTAATATAAAATTATGCTTGAATTAAATAATTACATTTGATATAAGACAGCTGTAAAAGGTTCTGCTGTGTTCGTGAAAGAAGCAAAATATTTTTTAAAACCTACAAGCGTCTAATGGGAGCTTTTTTTTGCTGGCCTTTTTCTTTGCTTAACATTGAGAATGGTTAACAAAGAGTACCCACCTTGAAAAAAGGGTTGACGAAAAAATCCTTCTCACGGCATCAGGCGGAGCCTTTTATGCTTTAACAAACCATGCATTCAAGCCATACATAACTACCGAAATATAATGAGAGGACAACCGAAAAAGCTAAAAAGCAGCTTCTGAAAAGACTCCAAAGATTAATAATAAAAAGTACTTGACAAATTCAAGTAACGTAACTAATATTAGTATAGAAATTTACCTCAATTATTCATCAAAGAAATATACATTCCTTTGCGCTGTATTTGTCAAAGTAGCTAAATTCTACATTTCCAAGTGAATTTAATATACTTGGTGCTGGTTTCAAAAGCAAAGTGAACCCTGGAAACTTAAAAGTCAGTAATATTCTGCATATTAGAACAAATGATTATGTAAAGCATAAGCAAGACCACCTTTAAATCTTTTCAAGCAGAAAACCTCTCAATTAATTGCTTATCTTCAAAAACATAAAGAACTATTAAAACCAGTATCGAAATATTCAAATCTCATATATCCATAAGTGTCAGAGAATTTCTTTATTATAGATGGACATTCACAATTATACCAGGCTTACTATGCAATCAAGGGATTAACTACACCCACAGGCCAGCCAATTAATGCAGTGTATGGTTTTACGAGAATGCTACGTAAAATTATAAGAGAGGATAAGCCCTGTTACATGGCTATAGCTTTTGATACCAAGGGGCCTACATTCAGACACATAGAGTATAAAGAATATAAAAGTCATAGAAAACCTACACCAGATGATCTGGTCTCTCAAATACCACTAATATATGATGTAGTAAATGCTTACAATATACCATTATATGCTATTCAGGGCTTCGAAGCCGATGACATAATAGGAACCATTTCCAAAAAATTGTCTAAAGAGAATATCGAATGTACAATTATAACAATAGACAAAGATATGGATCAATTGATCGATAAACACATAAAGATTTTTAATCCCAGAAAGAAAGAAATTAGGGATATAGAGAAGTTACGCAAAGAAAAAGGAATTGAGCCTGAAAACGTTATCGACATTCTAGCTCTCGGGGGAGACGCCAGTGACAATATACCCGGCATCCCTGGTATCGGCTATAAAACAGCTTTAAATCTCATCAGAGAATGGAAATCATTAGAAAATGTAATATCAAATGTTGACAAAATTAAAGGTAAGAAAAAACAGGAAAACTTATTGAAATATACAGAATTGGCCAGACTTTCAAAACGCCTGGCAACCATAGATACAGAAGTTCCGTTAGATTTCAATCTCGAAGCTTGCCGTTTGTCGAATTTCAACAATATCAAGCTTAATGAATTATTCACCAACTACGGCTTTAATTCATTCATTGCCGAAAATCACGATAACAATTGAATGAAGCAAAGGATCAAAGTAATTGGTATCACTGGTGGCATAGCAAGTGGAAAGAGCACAATAGCAAAAATGCTGGAATCATTGGGAGCAAGCGTTATTAATGCCGACAAAATCTGCCACCGACTCATTAATACTAAATCTATATCACAAGAAATCATCAATAGATGGGGAGATCATATACAAGACAAGTACGGTAAAATAGAAAGACATAAACTTGGTGAAATCGTATTCGAGGACAAGAAGGAGCTGTCTGCATTAAATAAAATTATTCATCCTGAGGTAATAAAACAAATTAAAAACCGTATTGCTAAGCTGAGGAATGAATCAACAACAGTGGCTATAGTACTAGACGCCGCTCTATTAGTGGAATCAAATCTAATAGACATTTGTGATATATCACTATTTGTTGACACCAGGAAGAGCACATGCAAGGCAAGAGTGAAGAATAGTAGAAAGTGGCCTTCAGGTGAAATAACCAAAAGAGAGAAATTTCAAAGTTCGTTAAGGAGTAAAAGGGAAATTGCAGACATTGTTATTTGCAATAACCTGTACCAAACAGACACATTAAAACAAGTAAAAGATTTTTGGCATCAATTTATAACTAAAAAGCAATTTGGAGAAAAACATGGTATCAACTAAAATTAGAAAGAAACCCAGTGTAACAACATCAGAGAGAACTTCTAAGAGTCCTAAGAGTCCTAAAAGTACTAAGATTACTGAGGCGACTAATGAAAAGTATGAAGAAATTAAAAAGGGTGATATGCATATCACTGCATTACAAAAGATGACAATAAAGGAGCTACAGGAAACAGCTAAAAAAGAAGGTATAGATGAGTGCTCCGGCCTCAAAAAACAGGAATTGATATTTAAAATACTTAAGGCACGTGTAAACCAGAATGGCCTCATGTATGGCGAAGGCGTTGTAGAGGTATTACCTGAAGGGTTCGGCTTTTTACGTTCTCCAGACTATAACTACTTACCATGCCCCGACGATATATATATATCACCGTCACAAATAAGGCGTTTTGGGATAAGAACCGGCGCAACGGTTTCCGGGCAGATACGTCCTCCCAAGGAGAATGAAAGATATTTTGCCCTCCTCAGAGTGGAGGCCATAAACTATGAGGATCCGGACCTTTTGAGTGAAATGACTGTCTTTGATGATCTGACACCACTGCACCCTGATGAGCGTATTTTGCTGGAAGTCAAAAAAGATGAGATAGAGATGCGAATAATGGATCTGGTTACTCCAATAGGAAAAGGACAACGCGGCTTGATTGTTGCTCCTCCTCGTACTGGTAAAACTGTTCTCATACAGGAAATTGCAAACAGCATTACAAAGAATCATCCCGAGATCTACATGATAATTCTTTTAATAGATGAACGACCTGAAGAGGTGACGGAGATGGCCAGAGCTGTCCAGGCTGAAGTAATTGGATCAACATTTGATGAGCCGGCAAGTCGTCACGTTCAGGTCGCTGAGATGGTAGTCGAAAAGGCCAAGCGCATGGTGGAGTACAAAAAAGATGTAGTTATATTGCTTGACTCCATCACACGACTGGCAAGGGCATATAATACTGAAGTCCCACATAGCGGAAAGATACTCTCCGGTGGTGTTGATGCAAGTGCGCTGCAAAAACCTAAACGTTTCTTTGGCGCTGCAAGAAACATAGAAGAAGGAGGAAGTTTAACAATTATTGCTACAGCCCTCGTAGACACTGGCAGCAGAATGGACGAGGTTATCTTCGAAGAGTTTAAAGGTACAGGCAACATGGAACTACATTTAGACAGAAGATTGGCAGATAAAAGACTGTTTCCTGCAATAGACATAAACAAATCCGGAACAAGGAAGGAAGAGTTACTTCTTGACGCTGAGGAGTTGAAAAGAGTATGGACACTGCGAAGGGTTCTGAGCGAAATGAGTCCAGCAGAGGTATTGGAATTGCTCTCCAGCAGACTATCTAAGACTCAAACTAATGCCGAATTTTTGATGAGCATGAACATGAAAAGATAAATAATTTAAAGCTCTCATCCTGGACAGTTCAAACAAAGCTTTTTGGTTTCTGCGTGTTGTCCTCTCCAGTAACTACCTATTGAGTTTTTTCTTACTCTTACTCATTAAATATACCATCAGTATTGAAATGTCTGCAGGCGACACTCCAGAAATACGCGAAGCCTGCCCCAGTGAAACAGGGCGAAATCTGTCTAGCTTCTGTTGGGCTTCTTTCCTTAATCCCGGTATACTCTCATAGTGAAAATGTGGAGGAAGCGCAAGTTTTTCCATCTTTTTAAACTTTTCGATTTGCCGTTTTTGTCTATTGATGTATCCTTCATATTTTGCCTCAATCTCCACCTGCTCCTGTACGGGAACAGAAATATTTCTTTTCCTTAAATTGTTATCGATTTCCAGCAAATCTTTAAAACACATGTTTGGGCGCTTCAAGAGCTTTAACAATGAATCTTGCTCCCTTTTGCTATACTCAAGGTATTCGATAGTCTCAGAAATACTTTTCTCTTTCTCCAACAACTCATTTAATTGTTTCTTGTTAATCAAGCCATACTTATAGCCATATTTCATCAGTCTTCGATCGGCATTGTCATGTCGCAGAACAAGTCTATACTCCGCTCTCGAAGTAAACATTCTATACGGTTCTTGTGTGCCTTTTGTAACTAAGTCATCAATCAATACACCGATATAAGCTTCAGAACGGCCCAGGATAAATGGCTCACATCCCTTGATCTTCAACACGGCATTTATTCCCGCCATTATTCCCTGTGCGGCGGCCTCTTCATAACCAGAAGTTCCGTTTATCTGCCCGGCCAGAAAAACATTTTCAACATTCTTTGCCTCAAGTGAAGGCTTAATTTGAGTCGGTGGTACATAATCATATTCTATTGCATATCCATAACGTGTAATATCTGCATTTTCTAATCCTTTTATCGAATGAATCATTGCTTCCTGTACATCAAAAGGAATACTTGTAGATATACCATTGCAATATACCTCTGTAGTGTCCAATCCTTCAGGTTCGAGAAATATTTGATGATGATCCTTATCAGGGAACCTGGTTATCTTGTCCTCAATGGAAGGACAATATCTTGGCCCTACCGCCTTAATCTGCCCGGTGAAATTTGGAGAACGATCCAGGTTTGACCTGATAATGTCGTGTGTCAGGCTATTCGTATAAGTTATATAGCATTTGATTTGAGGTCTTTGTATCTTCTCAGTAGAGAAAGAAAATGCCGTGGGCTGCTCATCGCCCACTTGTTCCTGTAAAACGCTATAATTAATCCTGTTGCCGTTAAGGCGTGGCGGTGTTCCTGTCTTAAGCCTGTCCAGCTCAAACCCTAAATTCTGTAAACTATTTGACAATTTATCAGCCGATGGTTCGCTGGATCTGCCACCCGTTGACTGAGAGCTGCCAATATGAATTAATCCATTCAGGAAAGTACCTGTTGTAATAATTACGGCCTTAGCCCTGTAACTTGTCCCGCTTTTACCGGCTAATGCCAGTATTCCTTTATCATGAACTACAATATCTTCAACGCTATCCTGTCTTAATGAAAGGTTGACCTGCTCTTCCAATCTCCTTTTCATCGTAAACTGATACAGTCTTTTGTCTGCCTGTGCACGGGGTGATCGTACTGCATGTCCTTTGCTTGCATTGAGAAGTCTGAACTGAATACCTGTCGCATCAATCACCTTCCCCATTTCGCCACCAAGGGCGTCCACTTCACGTACTAATTGACCCTTAGCAAGTCCACCAATTGCAGGGTTGCATGACATTTGAGCAATAGTATCAAGATTCATTGTCAGCAGTGCGGTCTGCATACCCATTCTTGCAGAAACTAGTGCAGCCTCACATCCAGCATGACCACCGCCTACGACAATAACATCATAACAAATTTGCATCATTTTGCCTTCTGCACTATCCGTTTCTCTCTAATCACTGTAACAGTTACTTCTCCAGGATATTCAAGTTCTTCTTCTATTTCTTTTGCTATGTCATAGCAAATTTTTGATGCTGATTTATCACTGACTTTATCTGGGTGGACTATCACCCTTACTTCTCTGCCAGCCTGAATTGCGTAAGCACTTTCAACACCGCCAAAAGACATGGCAACACTTTCCAACTTCTCCAGGCGTTTAATATATTTCTCAAGGGTTTCCCTCCTGGCCCCTGGCCTACTGGCAGAAATTGCATCTGCCGCATTTATCAACACAGAATATACTGTCTCGGAAGGGACCTCTTCGTGATGTGCAGCAATTGCATTAATAATTTCAGGTTTTTCGTCATACCTTTTAGCAATATCCGCCCCTACAAGAGCGTGAGTGCCTTCAACCTCAGAACTAACTGCTTTGCCAATGTCATGCAGGAGTCCACATCTTCTTGCCGTTTGAGCATCCAGTTTCAATTCACCGGCCAGTATACCTGCTAAATTAGACACCTCAATAGAATGCTGAAGCTGATTCTGTCCATAGCTTGTACGATACCTTAAACGCCCTATTAAATTGATAATTTCTGAATGCAAATCATGTATTCCCAGCTCAAAACATGTCTGTTTGCCAGTTTCCTGAATAATCTGATCAATATCTTTTTCTGTTTCCTGCACTACTTCTTCAATACGTGCAGGGTGAATTCTGCCATCCATGATTAATTTCTTCATTGCCAGCCTGGCAACTTCCCTGCGTACACCGTCAAAACCAGAGAGCACTATGATTCCCGGGGTATCATCAACAATTACATCTATGCCTGTTGCCTTTTCAAATGCACGTATATTTCTACCTTCGCGGCCAATAATTCTCCCTTTCATTTCATCACCAGGCAACTCAATCGTACTTACAACATTATCGATTGCATTACCTGAAGCACACCGCTGTATTGCAGTACACACTATTGAAGCTGCAATCTTATCAGCTTCTTCTTTGGCCTTTTTTGTATGCTTTTCTATTAAGTTGGCACATTCCCTATCAAGTTCTTTCTCCAGGCGACTCAACAATAGTTTTTCAGCTTCTTCTCCGGATAACCCTGAAACTTTATAAAGGTTGTCTTTTTCTTCCTGAATCAAATCATCAAGCTGCATTTTCTTCTTACCTAGCTCTCTCTCCTTGTTTGACAGGTTCGAAGCCATGCTTTCAATGTATTTCTCCTTCTTTGTGAGTATATCAATCTTTCTCTCCAGATTGTCTTCTCTTTTGCTTAAACGCTTTTCCAGCTGACGTAATTCATGTCTCGTTTCTTGTGTATCTTTCTCAAGGCGCTCTTTTCTTTTGTACAAATCCTCTCTGGATGTAATATCGGCGTTTTTTAATATCCTCTCCGCCTCTAATTTTGCATCATTAATCACGTTCCTGGAAATTCTATCCCTGCTAACTTGACGTAATTTTAAAAACAAATAGCATATTAGAAAACCGAAAATTATACAAACCGGCAATACAAATACATAAAACAACGTTGGTATTTCAGCAAAAATATGAATTGGTCATCACCGCCTTTTTTATATACAAAAATTAGAAAAATTCATAGAGATTCAGATGAAATTCTAAAAACTCGAAGAATAAAAGGATTGAGGTTCGGAAGAAAAGAAACAGTCAGTATTTATTTTCGTCTCTTGTGCTTTATCGAAAATATTTCGACTTGAAATGGCCTTAAAATTCCATTGAATTGATTCAACCTATAAAAAAACAAACTATATGAATCTTAATATATGGGTTAGCTTTACACTGAAATTTTATTAACTTACCCAAAATGTTATATAAAGTTCCTTTTTTTATAAGAATACATTCAAGATAAAAATTTAATCAACAGACCAACATACAGGATTTAAAACTTTTCATCTTAATGGAATTCATTTAAGAACCAATAAAACACAATCAAAAACTGTTCCCTGTTAATATATAAATGGAGTTTCCTTACTCAATCTTCTTTCGTATAAGACTAATCTATAACACCTCTTAGACTAGTACCACTTTTTATGCTTTATAGGACAGTAGTAGAAATAACTGTATAGGAAAATGCGAAATACTTGCGCATAATTATAGTACTAGATATTTTCTCAAAAGAGTGTTGTGATTTTATATAACAAATAAACGGAAGTCAAGTAATTAAAAACAGTTAAAACAGGTAATTTGGAGGCTCCACCGCATATTTTATCAGTTAACAATTTCTTATTACTGAAAACTTAACTAAGATTAGAAACAAAACAGCCACATTACTTTCATATGTTCAGTTTGAGAAAAATATATAATGGAAGCAAAAATATTTGTAAATACTTCCACAAATGTTATTATACTCAAAATTTCGTTTTTTAACAGCTATCTTATTGCAAATTCAAAACTTCACTACTGGCAGCAAAATGATACTATGAACATAATACAATCTGAGCAAAACATACTCATAAGGTTTTTCCCCATCCTGAAACTAATAAAATTTTCACATACTATTTTTTCTTTACCATTTGCCGTGATGAGCGCATTTATTGCCGCAGATGGTATGCCGGGGATAAGACAACTCTTATTAATACTAGGTGCACTGGTAATGGCACGCAGTTGCGCAATGTCTTTTAACAGGCTTGTGGATGCCAAATATGATGTTCACAACCCCAGGACCAATTACCGTATTCAACTCCAGAGTCTTATAGGAAAGACAAATCTCTGGTTTTTCACAATCTTGTGTGCACTTTTGTTTGTTGTTTTTGCTGGAATGTTAAATCGCCTGTGTTTGCTCATATCTCCGTTAGCCCTCCTGATAATTTTCGGCTACTCATACACCAAGAGATTTACCAATTTGTCACATCTTGTACTGGGACTATCACTTGCTTTGTCTCCAATAGGCGCCTGGATAGGTATAACTGGAGAAATTGCAATTGCCCCTTTTATACTTGCACTTGCCGTACTACTATGGACTGCAGGATTCGACATTATTTATGCATGTCAGGACTTGCAGCATGACATAAAAACCGGTTTATATTCTATCCCCAGGAAAATAGGTATCAAGAACTCTCTTATACTATCTTCAGTTCTGCATTTTCTTATGGTAATCGTCTTATTTCTTTTTATGTACTTCACTAGACTTGGTAATATTTACTTTGGAGGAGTTTGTTTTGTTGGAATAATGCTGATTTACGAACATTCGCTGATAAAACCACATGATCTGTCAAAGATAAACCTGGCTTTCTTTACAGCTAATGGCATTATAAGTATGATTTTGATGGTTGTAACGCTTGTAGATATATTTATCTTTTACTAAAAAGCCATAAAATAAAGGATAAAATTATACTGATTATAATGCATGTTGTGACGGGGAAATAGAAACTGTAATTTTGCCTCTCAATCGCTATGTCGCCAGGTAGTTTGCCAATAAACGGCAACTTGCTTCCCAGCATGAAAACAAATCCAATTACTATCAGCAAGAGACCAAAAAAAATAATTATCTTTCCAATATCGCCTGCCATTATAATATCTCAAGTCTTATTTAAACTTTTCTTCAGGCTTCCTTTTATCTCAGTTGTGTTGTCCCCTTCTTTCCCCTATCTGCGTGATTACTAAAGGAATCCTTCGATCTTATATCACTACTCAGGAACTTTTCACCAAAATACATTTTTCTTGCCAGTGGATCGTTCAGCAGTTTTTGAGTCGTCCCGCTGGTTATAATATTCCCGGCACTAATAATATAAGAATGATCAGTTATGCTTAATGCTTCCCGCACATTATGGTCTGTTAATAATATCCCAATACCATTTTCTTTCAGGCCTAAGACTATATCCTGAATCTCTGCAACCGCTATTGGATCAATAAATGAAAATGGTTCATCCAGAAGAATTAGTGATGGTGATGTTGATATTGCTCTTGCAATCTCAAGTCGCCTCCTTTCACCACCTGAGAGTGTAAACGCCATTTTTTTTGATAAATGAGTCAACCCTAATTCTCCTAATACCTGGTTCAGTTTTTTTATTCTTTCTCTATAATTAAATTTAATTGTCTCTAACACTGCTAAAACATTTTCTTCAACGGTTAAACGTTGAAATATTGATGGTTCCTGAGAAAGGTATCCCATTCCCAGCCTTGCACGCATGTATATTGGCATGTCTGTAACATCTTCACCACGAAAGAAAACTTTCCCGTGATCTGGCCTGATCATACCGATCACCATTGCAAATGCCGTACTTTTCCCGGCGCCATTTTGTCCAAGAAGACCTGCAATCTCACCGGAATGCACCTCGAAACTGATACGGTTTACAGCGACTTTTTTACCATAATTCTTAGTTATTTCAACAGCCTGTATGAGTTTCATATTT
>JACZYU010000156.1 GCA_022570935.1 Planctomycetota bacterium
GAAACAGGAGAGAGAAATGAAAAGAATGGATTTTCGCCTTATTACATTGCTAATGATTATTACAATGACTATTTCGTGTACCACTATTGAAACGGTTACTGATATAAAAACAGCAACAAAAACTGTAGCTGAAGCATCCAGACGTTACCCTGAGTTAAAATCTGCAATTATCAGGTACAATGTTTCCGGTATGGACACCGGCACTGAGGTAGTTTATATTGATGACTGGGGAAGGCGTGAGGCAATATACAGAAAAGTAACCACAATGATGATGGGTATAAAGCTAGAGAGAAACTACATGACCTTAATAACAGAAAATGGTAAATGGATATATAATGTTGACCTTAACGCCAGGACAGCCATAAAGATGAATAACGCCAGGTATAAAGCGCTTGCAGGTAATTCCAGTACAAACATGGGTGAAGTAATTGGCGCAAGGAAAATTGGCACAGAAGAAGTTGCCGGCATGGTCTGTGACGTCTGGAAAAAGAGTTATCCTTACAGTATGGCCTGGATATGGAAAGGAATTGTCCTGAAGAAGGACAAGGATATAGCAGCGACTGGTGTACTTACAGTGGCTACAGAGGTACAGGAAAATATCTCTATTCCAGAGGACAAATTTACAATCCCGCCGGATATCAAGATTAAGGTTCTGGATGCACGTACATTAATGGGTGGTTGAATAGAAATAAAAAATGGACAGACGCATAATGCGGCAAAGCCGCAACCAAGTTTGAAGTGTCTAAAGTGAGCTAAAGTGCCTAAAGTTAAATATTTTACCACTAACTTTAGACACTTTACACTTTTTCTTAACTTTACTCTAAGACCTGCCCAAACTCAACAATCGCATCATACCTGTAACCGCTTCCAAAGTCTTTATCCGAGAATAAAACCCCTTTTATGGTAACGGTGTCTCCCACCGAGGGAAGGTCCATTGTTGTTACAACCATATCATTAGTACCATCTTGTGCGCTTCCGGTCCCGTCCTGGATATGCAGCCAGTTTTTTCCCATGATCCGTGCCGTAACCTTAACTACTTCTCCCTTAAGAACTATATCTTGATTATCAAGTTCTTTTCTTTTTTCAAAAAGTTCGGCAACGGTGTAGGCGTTTTCCCCAGTAGCTTTTTCAGACTTTATGTTTTCTTTAGCTGCCGGTTTGGCTCCCTTGCTGCCGGGAGTTGTCATTTGAGAGTCTGCACTCCCAAGGGCACTACCCTGTCCGGCAACAGAGCCTCCTTCTGTAATCAGGCCCTCGGAAAAGATAATTGCGTCAAAGGTACGGTCAAGAGATTTGCTATGAAATTCAATCATTTCCATACCCGGCGCCAGGACTACTTCCTGCCCGACGTCGACCTTAGTTTCAGCTATTGCGACCCAGAACATCTTTGTCTTGGTTTGAAGGAGGATATAAGTATAACCGCCGCTGTTCATGACCTCCGCTACTTTACCCACATGCGGTTCCTGTGCAAGCACTTGAGAGCTGGCCGGTGCATCCTGATTTGATAGTGAGTATTGTGATGCGTAAGTACAATTAACAGAAATAGTTACTGCAAGCATCATAATAAAAGATAAAACAGCTACTTGTTTAATCATTTTAATACACCTTTCTGATCTTATAGTTCATCACGAAATAAATTGAATAGGGTTTATAGTTGACTAACAATAGAAAGTGTACGCCAGTTCCCACTAATTATAAATAAAATATACTTCTTTTATATAAAAAAACAGTACAATATTCAAAGCCAAAATATTTTTATGAAACTTGTTTGGTAACGGTTCCACATCAAGTGGGATTGTATAACCTTCCTTTCGGAAGGATTCCAGTGATAACTTTTGGAATCTCTGCCTGGTCGGATCCCGCCATGGGCGGACTTGAAGCGCCCACAGGGTCGTCCTCAGGCGACTGTCTTGGGCATGCCTGCGAAAGCAGGGTTGACGTTCTCGTTAAGCAGCGTAACATTTCACTTGCTATGTATAATTACATTTAATGCATGACACGAAAACATTCCTGATTTGTCATCGCGGAGCGCTTGGTGATTTTATACTTACGTGGCCTGCCCTTTTTTGTCTGCGTAAAGCCTTACCCCATTATCAATTCATCGGGATTGGACGTACTGAATATATGCGACTGGCCATCAGCTTCGGTTTATTGGATACTTATATTGATAAGGAATCAGCTAGATTGCTTGATTTCTTCTGTGGGAACTCAATTCCTGAAGAGATAGGTTCACCGCATGGCGCTGTCCTCTGGCTGACAGAGGGGCAAAAGGTAGTCGATCTCTTAAAAAAGTCCGCTTCTTTACCCGTTGTCTCTATCACTCCCTTTCCGGATGAACAGACACACCTGGCACAGTATTATTGTTCGGTCGTACAATCACATTTCCCCATAACTGTCCCTCAGAAACTTTCTGATTGTTTCCCTGCCAGAGTAACGGAAGGAGAATATGTGTTGATTCATCCCGGAAGCGGAAGTCCCAGGAAAAACTATTCGCCGCAATTTTATCACATTCTAAAAGATGAATTAAGACGACATGGTTACCCAAAGACATGTTTTATTTTCGGGCCGGTTGAAGATGAAAAAATAAATGCAGAGGATTTTGCCGGAGAGTGGATAGAGCGTCCAAAGGACGTAGAGGCGTTAGCAGGTTTATTATCAGGTGCGTCGCTCTATATTGGGAATGATTCAGGCGTAAGCCATCTTTCCGGATTTATGGGGACACCAACAATAGTCCTCTACAAAACCACCGATCCAGAAAAATGGGGTGTCTTAGGTAAAAAGGTAGTTCATATTTCAGATGCCAACGAGGAATCAGCTATGCGTAAGATACAAGAATGTTTGAGGGATTTATGATTGACGACTGTAGATTGGCTATTGAAGAGTGATGATGATTGACGAATGACAAATAGCAATTTTACCAAACCTCGTTATGCTTCCGGTTCTCTCTTTTAGATAAAGACACTATAAATATGGAGATATAATGTCGGCTTGAAGACCTTCGCTCGGATAGTTGCTGCAGAAGAATTGCCATTCACCAGATGTATTAGATTGATTGATTTCTTGTTCTAACCAGGCAATACTTTCGTTCCTGATGCATTGAAAACTAAATACTCTCTTATCTGTTTTGCTTATATAAAAATCTCTATTATCTTGTATGTAATTATTATCTTCTAAAAGTTTATGTTTATTCATCTCTACAAAATCGTATTCTATCACTTCAAGTCCTCCTTTAAACATTCAACTTATCAGTTCGATTGCTAAGGAAAGGGATCAGTTTATAGCTTAACTGTAAATCCTTTTTTCATATAACTAAGCGCTTTAATTCATCCATTCGCACCGCTAAGGTGCGGTACGAATGGTTATTCCGATATTCTTTCTTATCCTTCAGAGGCCGAGAATCCTACCTGTTTTACTGCCTCGATAAGCACATCCTTATTTGCCTTTCCCTTTTCAACCTGAACAACGGCCTTACCATCTTTATGGCTTACCTGAGCATCCGTAACGCCCTCACATGCAGTCAGTGCACCCTTTACCCTGCCTTCACAGCCGGCGCATGTCATCCCGCTTACGTTTAAGACTACTTCTTCAGTATCAACGGATTCAGCTGTGGATATCTTTATCAATTTTGCTTTTGCTTCTTTCATCGGGCATGCCTCATCTTCACATGGCTCACTGCCGCATGAACTACCAGGAATCATCACACATGCCTGCAGAGCAGAAGAAGAAAGTGTAAATATAAACATCACAGCAACAAAAACGATACTACTCAGTTTTAAAGCTTTAAACATTTTACAACTCCTTTCATTTAAAAAATTATTTTTTTAAATCAACTACGAATCGTATTAATGTCTCTGAAATCCTATATATATTTATGGATTAATTGCTTATTCAAACAAAATTTTATAGAGAAGATTTCTAACCCCACCATTATGTTTGTCGCATTAGAAATGCGACCTACGTTTAGCTCTATAGGTTTCTGTTTTGCGAAGCAAAAAGCATAAATTAGCGACTGAAAGGAGCTAATTTATTTTGCAACCTTATATGCGAACAGATTGACTACCTCAATTTGATATGACTTGTTAAGATCCTGACAGCCTATTGCCGCACGTGTGGGAGAACACTTGATATATTTCCTGTAAATATCATTCATCTGTCCCCAGTAATCAATATTCTTCATGAAAATAAGGGAATTAACAATCCTGTCCATGTTAGTACCTGCCTTTTTAACAGCAGTCTTTATGTTTTCAAACACCAGTTTGAACTGTCCTTTAGGATCAAGCGTGGGGACTTCACCGGTTGAATCAACGGGTATAAAACCTCCACAGCATATTTTCACTGCCTTAATCTTCTGAAGACGGGCCACATCTTCCTCGAACCAATCACACATCAGACCCACCTGCCGTGCAGGCTGTTTGCCTCCAATCTTCCGGCCATCTGCAAGTACTAAATCAAGAAGCTTATCCCTCACTGCAAACGGAAGTTTCTGTGCCTCGTCTGTTGACATCTTATCTAACTCCTTTAAGGTATATTTCTTCTTTACTTTTTTTGCCATCAACAACCCCTTTCTTCTAAAACATCTGATATAATTTTCAAATCATCACCCGGAATATCCCAGCCAACTGCACCTGTATTTTGTTCAACCTGGTCAGGGTTTTTTACTCCAACAATGGCCGTAGTCACACCCCTTTGGTGGAGTAGCCAGTTTATGGCCAGTTGAGCTGTCGTCTTGCCATTTTTTTGTGCAATCTTTGTAATCTCTTTGACTTTTCTAATATGAGAAACGAACACTTCTCCTGTAAAATTTCCAATAATACCTTGTCCGCGCCAGTCCTCAAATTTGGTGTTCTCATTGTATTTACCTGTAAGCACTCCTGATGCAAGCGGACTATAGCAGATTATACCAATATCGTTCTCTATACAAAATGGAAGGGCCTCTTTTTCTATGTCTCTCTCCAGCATACTGTACATTGGTTGAAGAGAAACTATCTGACCGTATTTAAGGCTCTCCTTCACTTGATCAACTGAATAATTACTCACTCCAATAAATCGAACCTTTCCGGCCTTCTGAATCTGCAGGAGGGCATCCATTGTCTCTTCAATAGGTGTGGTTTCGTCAGGCCAGTGTACTTGATATAAATCAATGTAATCCGTACGTAATCTCTGCAGGCTCAATTCAATTTCTTCAAATATTGATTCCCTGGTTGCCCTTTTCTCAAGAGCCTTTAACTCTTTCTTGCTCCATCGTAGTCCGCATTTTGTTGCGATTATGACATCTTTGCGTTTTGAATGCAGGGCTTTACCTAATAACTCTTCAGAATATCCAAAGCCGTACACCGGGGCAGTATCAAAGAAGTTTATTCCACAATCAATTGCCTTTTCAATAGAACGAATGGAATTCCCTTCTCCTTCAGTTTTCCAGAAAGGTTCTCCCCCGATACCCCATGCACCATAACCTATAGTTGAAAC
>JACZYU010000157.1 GCA_022570935.1 Planctomycetota bacterium
TAACCAATATTTATGATGGAATATTTTCTCAGGATTCTGAGTGCGTTCTTACGGTTGTTTCAGGAACAGTTTGTTATGATAAAAATAAATTAGCACCCTTCGGCAAAGCTGAGCTTAGCTCATGTCACTAATTTATTTTTCTTTTTTGCTCCGCAAAATATAATCTTTAGTAAAAAATATTAATTTGACACATTCCCCTCACTCCGCTTTATTTTGCCGGTGATTGCAGCCGTTACGTGAGAAAATTTGATGTAGTTGTAATAAAAACTTTGATACAATTAGAAAGTCAAGAATATAAACTAAATAGAAGAGGTAAATAATGCAAAAGTATCACGTAGAAGCAACAATTTCAAAGGACAAAACACTTACAATTAAAGGGTTGCCATTCCAAGCAGGAGACAAAGTTGACGTTTTCGTCAAAAGCTGCGAACATCAACAGGAATTTAGCAAAAAATATCCCTTGAGAGGTCAACTGATTAATTATGTTGACCCATTTGCAAGCGTAGCAGAAAACGATTGGGAAGTTTTAAAGTGATTGTCCTTGATACTCATATATGGGTTTGGTGGGTGCATGGCGATGAGCGGCTTACTAAGAAACAAATAGAATCCATTGAAGCTAATGAAAATAATACAATTGGAATTAGTGCTATCTCATGCTGGGAGATAGCAAAGCTGGTTGAATACAAACGACTTAATTTGCCATGTTCTTTAAAGAAATGGTTTCAACAAGCCATGAGTTATCCTGGTATCAGATTATTAGAACTGACATCAGAGATTGCAGTAGAATCCACGCAATTACCAGGTAAGTTACATCATGATCCGGCAGACCAGATCATTGTAGCAACAGCAAGAATATATAATTGTCCACTTTTAACCTCTGACAATGAGCTTTTGAAATATTCGCATGTTGAAACAATAGCATAAAACATGTTTTTCAAATTTAAGGAGAAGTTTTATAAATGCTAGACATCAACATTATTCGAAACGATATTGAAAGAGTAAAACAGGCTATTGTTAATAAGAATGAAACAACAAGCCTTGACTCATTTCAAGAACTCGACTCAAGGCGTAAAACGCTTTTGATTGAATGTGACGAGCTTCGAAACAAACGAAATGTTACTTCAAAGGAAATCAGTGAATTAAGGTCTAAAAAGAAAGATGCCTCAGAATTGATACAGGAAATGAAGGGCGTCTCTGACCAAATAAAACAACTGGAAGCAGAAGCAAAGGTCTTGAGCGACGATCTGGACTCTTTACTTATGAGGATTCCAAACATACCGTCAGATGATGTACCCGTAGGAAAAGATCCAACATCAAACGTTATTGTAAAGTCATGGGGAGACAAGAAAGCATTTTCATTTACCCCCCTCCCCCACTGGGAATTGGGTAAGGAGTTGGGTATTTTAGATTTTGAAAGAGCGGCTAAAATATCTGGCGCCGGATTTACACTGTATATGGGTGCAGGTGCAAGACTGGAACGTGCACTTTGCAATTTCATGCTAGACCTCCACACACAAGAGCATGGATATATTGAAGTATTGCCGCCTTATCTTGTAAACAGGACTTCGATGACTGGAACCGGGCAATTGCCTAAGCTGGAGGAAGATATGTATAGAATCCCTGAAGACGATCTCTTTCTTATTCCTACAGCGGAAGTTCCGGTAACAAACATCCATGCAAATGAGATATTATCAAACAAGGACCTTCCAATTTTATACGCTGCCTATACACCGTGCTTCAGGCGTGAAGCAGGTTCATACGGAAAGGACACCCGGGGGATGATACGGGTTCATCAATTTAATAAGGTGGAGTTGGTAAAATTTGTACGGCCTGAAACTTCTTATGACGAGCTTGAATCTCTGTTATCGGTTTCGGAAAAGGTTTTGCAGTTGCTGGGTCTGCAATATCAGGTAGTGAAGCTATGTACGGGTGATTTGAGTTTTGCTGCCGCTAAGTGCTACGATATTGAGGTATGGTCTCCCGGTGTAAACAAATTCCTGGAAGTATCTTCATGCAGTAACTTCGAGGATTTTCAGGCCAGGCGGAGTAATATCCGCTTTCGTGATGATGAAGGCAACCTGCGTTTTGTTCATACAATAAATGGTTCCGGTGTTGCGCTGCCCAGAACTATGATTGCTATCATTGAGACATATCAAAGGGAGGATGGTACTGTAGAGATACCGGAGGTGCTCAGGCCATACATGAATGGATTAGATATAATCAGGAGTGTTTAAGAGTTATGAGTCAATGTAACTACTGCCTGAGCTGCGGCAGCTTCCGACCTACCGATTGAATCCAGGCCTTCATTCGTTGTTGCTTTAACATTTATTCTTTCAGGATCTACCTTTAAAAGCTCAGAAATCCTTTTCTCCATCTCTTTCTTCTGCTTGCTTATCTTTGGCTCCTGTGAGATGAAGACTACATCAACATTATTTACACGCAGACCCTTCTCCCCTACCAGTTCCATTATCTTGTTCAGAAGGATTTGACTTGATATACCCTTCCATTTATCGTCTGTGTCAGGGAAGTGTTCGCCAAGATCCCCTAGTGAAGCTGCGCCCAATATAGCATCACCAATGGCGTGTAAAACAACATCAGCATCAGAATGCCCTGATAATCCTGAGTGATGGTCAAAACTGATACCACCTAAGATTAATTTCCTGTCTTTTACAAATCGATGTATGTCATAACCAATTCCTACATACATGACATAAGGCGGCATAGCCGCAACCAAGTTTGAAGTGTTTAAAGTGACATAAAGTTTAATAAGTGCCTAAAGTGTGAAGTGAACTAAAGTGCCTAAAGTTGGGGAGTTGGGGAAAAATGAATATTGTATTATTAAAAATTAATGATTCTCTCCTTTTCCTAACTTTAGGCACTTTACACTTTAGTTCACTTTAGTCACTTTTAACTTTTTATGAGACTCAAAAAACTTCTTGGAAAAGAAAGTTTTACAGAGTGATAGTGCAGAACGCGATTGTAAGATTTTAATATCCCTGCTTCCTGAGTTCATCAAGTCTCTCATTTGCTATTTTAAGATACTCCTCGTCCCTGCATGTTTTAAGCGCCAATTCGTAATTCCGGATTGCTTCTTTATAGTCATGAAGATACATATCGTAAATCCTTGCTGCCATGTATCGAGCCGGCCTGTCTGTATTTGGATTAAGTTCGTAACATTTTGTATAGTAGAAGACCGAACCTTCATAATCTTTGAAATGACGACTTTCATAAACGTCAGCAAGTTCATAAGCCGCATCATCTGCAATGTCACTTTCAGGATATTCGTCTAATATCTTTTTAAACCTTGCCGCAGCGTATGTCAATTTAGATCTTCTACTGGTCAAATTCAATATATTCTTATAATTCTTTCCGTCTTGAAACAGTATATTTGCTTCTTCTATGTTTTTTGTGGGACTGATAACTGACACATCTTCTCTGGCAGAGAGATATTTGAGTTGAGGAATTTTATTAAGTGCTTTTAGTTCCTTTCTGGCCTTTTGTACTCTGGAATGATATCCGATGTTCATATAAAACTGAATTAATTCCGCCAATGCATTTTTGTAGCTCTCCCTTGAAGATTCAATAGTGTTGACAATCTGTTCTTCACTGGACTTCATTCCAGACAGGTCTCTGGATTTGTTTAGTGTGCATGCTTCACAAAACTTCTGGCCATCAGTAATCCATTCGTAACAACGTTCACAGCTCGCCGCCCATGCAAAATTTGAAATAGTGAAGATCGAAACAATTAACGAAAGTATAATAATATTTCTCATGTTCTTTCCTTTTCTTTTGTCAGAGTTTCTATCTCAAATACATCTAATCTATGGCAGCTTTTTCCGTATAAAATCTTTAGTTTGTTCTGAAAGTGTTTTTAAATCTGTAATCTGCCGGTTGATCTCTTCTCTTTCAGACCATCTGGTATCACGATAGGAAGATATCCTGTTTCCGATATCCTCTATAACCCTGTCTATAATCTTCTCAAATTCAAACTGCATCATATTGTTGTATCTCTCGCTAATAGCATCAACCCTCTGTATAAATTCACTTCTATATTTTTTCCGTTTCAGTGGATAGATTGAAAATCCAATTCCTGCCAGGATTGCAGCTACAATTATACCTAAAGTGTTAGGGATGAAAAAAGCACTAAGACCTATTACAATAGCAAGTGCTAGTCCTTCCAAAACAATGAAATTTATAAACCCGCCTTGTACAACCCTGTATACCCTTGCACCCTCTAATTCTCCATCCAGTTCTTGAAATTGTTTTGCAAACTCTCTCAGGTTTACATGCTTTTCAGACTCACGGTTTGAAGAATAACGTTCTTTGCGCTTTGGGGGTTCTTCGTTTGGTTTTCGTTGTAATGAGATTTCAGATTCAATGTAGTCATGTGCCATATCCCACAAAATATTATTATTTCTTTCAACATAGTCTATAGCATCATTTATTATCCGTTCCAATTCTGTCCTCGGATTTGCAATACCAAATACTTCCCTCTTGAATTTATCGTCAATTTTTTCGCGTGCAAATTTCATAGTGATGATGGCTCTAGTATTCACATAATAATTCAAGAAACCATCAACCTTTTCTTTTAATCTGGATAAAACAGATTGAATCTCTGTCTTGTATTTAAGGATATAGTCTGTCATATCCTGTCTTTTGTTTCTCAATCGTTTTTCGAACATTTCAACGCTTTTAATTTCGGTGTTACAATGCGATACCTTTTCCTGCAGAACTCCCTTGAGATCGCCAAAGACATTTACAAGGTACTTTAAAGGGCTTAGAATCTTAAGATCCATTTTTGTGTCATAATCCAACTTTTCAAAAATAAAATTCTCTACCATTTCAATGTTGCTTTTTTGCAGTAGTTCTGCATTGTCGGATACCTTTGCCAGAAAAGCATCTTTAGTTGATATAGAAATTATTTTAGGTTCGAATCCAAATAGTCTGTAAAAGTTCTTTTCTATAAATGCTACTATTTCGCTTTGCTCTTCATCTGTCTTTAAATCTATCTTATTTAATAAAAATAGAAGCTTTCTGTCCCATTTGCCTTTTAGCAGCTGGAGAAAGGTCCTCTCGCTTTCTGTAAAAGGATGGTCTGCTGATGTAACAAAGAGAACTAATTCAGCCCGATGAATAAAATTTTCAGTAATCTGTTGATGTTCCGCTATTATCGAGTTAGTTCCAGGTGTGTCGACAATTATAATGTCCTTTAACGCCTCCAGAGGATATGTCATCCTGCACTGGTGATCATCAACTTCTTCTGATGATATATCTTCTCCGTAAGTTAACAGCGTAATTTTACCTGTTGATGGTGTAGGACCGTCTTTGAGAATTCTTTTTCCACAGAGTGCATTGATAAAACTGGATTTTCCGGAATTGTATTCTCCTGCAACAATCAGGTACAAAGGTTCATTTATTTG
>JACZYU010000158.1 GCA_022570935.1 Planctomycetota bacterium
AGAATACGTCGTGCTTCTTCTTCCATGGAGCAACCATGCCTGGCAGCATCAAGGCGTAGATTTGCTTTAATTGATTCCTCTAAATTTCGAATTGTAATAGTAGCCATATTCTGTTTCTCCTATCTGTTGATTTAGCTTTGAATAACAGCAACCCGAACTCAATAAAGTCATTGTATGCAATGAATTCATTGTATGCAATAAAGTCATTGTATGCAATAAAATTTTCTGCTGGGTTCGAAATGTATTAATGTATGATTGAGCAGAACTCACATGAAGAAAGGGGACAGATTTATTATTTTTATACGGTTTTGGGACGTTGTTTCCTATCCTAAGTTGCAAAACTATTTGACAAAAGTCGGGTAGAAAAACGGTGCGCGCAGTCTTAGGTAAAAGCTTGTCTGTTTCAGTGTTTCCACTTTATGTGCCCATATAGCTAATACCATAACTCACGTTTCCGCTAGCCCCCTCTCATCCCGGACGGTCGAATGTCCCGAGTCCGGTTGGCAGCAACGGCTTTCCCTGAAGACCCTTCCAATCACAATCCGAGGTTTAAATCCTTGCCACCATACAAAGACCAGAGGGTCACCTTCATTATTCATTTATCGTCTCTCATATTATCAAATCTTTATTTTTTCAGGAGCAGCATCCTGTTTCGATATTATGCGGTTAGAAGCTGACATTACTAAACTTCACAGAGAAGTTTCTTAAAATCAGAATTGACCATTCCTATAGTTTTCATATTATTTTTGATTATAAAAACAGGCACTTCTTTATATTTAGGGATTACGACTGCTCTCTTTGCGCCTTTGAAATGATAAATCTTATGGTCTCCCCGGGTATGACTATAAACACATCCAAATTTTTCAAATATCTTACAGAGTTTTTTATAATGGAGAGGTTTCAACTAGGCGGTTACTAAAATATTATTAAATTCCATAAGCTCTTTATCCAAGCTTATAACATCTAATTTATTTGCCAGATCAAAACCTGCTTTCTCTAGATTTTCCTTAAAAGTTCCTAATTTTTTCATTTCGCTAATTTGAATATTTATTACTTCAATGAGATTTTTTTTGGCCTCTGCAATAGTTTCTCCACATGCAGGAATATCTAATTCAGGGCAATATGCAATAAACATACTACCTTCTTTCCAGACTTCCTCAGTAAGTTTTATTTTCATCGTATCTCCTTTCAACGACAAGAGCCGTTAAATAAACATGGTAAAAGAAAAATAGATCAGGAAATGGGTTAAGAGATTATGTAAAGTGAACTAAAGAACTATTTGTTGGAGGTTAGAGGAGCGCTCCGCTTAAGGTTGGAGGTCATCAGATGTAAAGCGTCTTCTTTTACCCCGCAATGAATTTATTAAACCGTTCAATTTTCTATCAATTTCCTCACAACTCCTTCTTACTTCAATAGCATCTTTTCTCCTCTAGAAAATAGGAAAATAGGGACATCGACCGTTTGTTTCGTCATTGGTCATTATTTATAACAAAAAGGGGACAGATTTATTATTTTTCACTTTCAACTTTTAACGGCCTTATGATAGGGACAATTTTCATGAAATTAGGACGTGAAATAAAATTGGGGTCACCTATTGACAATTAGCACACTCACAGCCGCCCGTCTGAAAGACTTTGTCGGGCAGGCCCGCCACAATACAAGTCGGGCAGGCAACCAAGTTTAAAGTGTCTAAAGTGTAAAGTGAGCTAAATTTGTTGGTCATTGCCCTGGTTGGCCGTCATTAGTCATTTGCTTCGCTGTCCCCAGTGAAATAGGCTTCGCATTTCACGGGGCAGGCATTGGCACTTGTCCTTGGTTGTTGTTATTGTATTCAGAGAAGGAATAAAGCCTTCAATATTGCTTCAACAAAAAACAATTCAATTTCTTACAAAAATTCTACATGATTTAACATATCTTTCTGCTCTGCAATATCCCAGAGCAATTTTTTTTAGTCTTCTAATCAAATCTCCCACATTATACTTTTGTTGATGAACATATATAATTCCTTTATGTTTAAATTTCATTGCCATTTTTAGAAAATCGTCATCATGTGTCACAACAACAAAGTTCTTCCTTGCTGCATAATCTAGCTGCTCTTTATCTGAATGTCCCAAGTTATGAGCATCCCTCGCAGATATAACTATAACTCCTCTCCTTTTTAGGCCTTCCCCAACAGCAATATTTACACTTTCATCTAAATAAAATGTAAGTTTATCCAACAGTTTCTTTCAGAATTGATGGGGTTTTTCTTGCAATTTCTCTAATAATTTCTTTTTTTTCTCTGATCTTTTCGTCAATAGAATCTCTATTTTCATAATAATATGAAAGAGCATCGTGTACTGCTTCAAGATTTAAATGTGGATGGGCATCTATTATCTGGTCGGGAGTAAGTCCAAGCCTGTCATATTCTACTGCTATATCTATTATCCTTATTCTTGTACCTGTGATTACAGGACTGCCTTGTGATACCTTTGGATCAATAGAAACATATGGATGTTCCGATCGCCTAGCTGATAATTTTTGTTGTTTAGACATCTTTTGTAACCTCCTGGTATAAAAGAAAAATGTAAACTTACTACTTAAAGAAGAAAGGGGACAGATTTATTATTCAACACTTTCAATCTCCAAATCTTCAAGGATTTTCTTTACTGCCTTTTTCCTCACGCTCCCCGGACAAAAGGCGCCGAGGACGAGTAAAAGGCGCCAAGAACGCGAAAGGACAGGCTGCCCGCCTACAAACCGGCGGACAGGCTGGCGGGCAGGCCCGCCAAAAAGATCTCGGGCAGGCCTGCTGGCCATCAAGCTGACAAAACTACCCTCAACTATTTTACCCAATATTCTCATGCTTCAATGGATTAATGGCTTTGAAACTCATAAGTTCAGCCACTTTATACAAATTCTCATCAGAGACCACAAAAACCCAGTCCTCATCATAAATCATGCTGTATGTCCCTAGATGCAATGCATCAAGGGTTCTCAGCCCATGGGTTTTACCATACTCCCTCAATAAACGTTCCGATTCCTTTATTACCGAATGGGCCAGGGGTTCGACATTGAAAAGTGTCATCTGTTCTTCAAATGCTGCGATTGCCTCCTCTAATCTGACTTCCTCAATCTCCCCGTTTCTAAACCTTCTGTGTATGGCACTCATGAACTCCAAGAGGGCAATTTCTGAAATCCATATCTCGTTGTCCTGGAAGGTAATCCATTCTGTCACTCTATCAGTGCCGTCCTCCTCATGAAAGAATTTTACAAGCGCCGAAGTATCAAAGAAGAGATTCATATCCGATCTTCTCTCCCCTTCAAGATATCTTCGCTCAGGGAACCTTTGCACTGTCGCAATGCTTTTCTGGCTTTCAAATATGCTGACAGATGCTTTTTGACGCCTTTGACCCCGATCTTACTTTTTAGCGAAAGTATCAGATCGTATACCATAAGTGTCTCGGACGGCTTTAATTCATTCAATGCTTCTATTACCTGCTCTTTTACTTTCATGGTTTAAATCTCCTCAATTGATATTTACAGAAAATATCAGGGACAAAATAGGCGCAAAATAGGGACCGTTTGTAACAATCCGGGGTCAAATCTTTATCTTTGACAAACTATCTTCTTCGTATCGAAGTCCTATTCTACAATAAAAAGACCTTAAACCGCGGAATACCCCAGTACAGTCATTTTTCCTTACGGGGCACGCGGGGCAGGCATTCGTCTTTGTCCATTTAGTCATTGTGAAAGCTGACCAATCAGAAAACTTTGCAGTCATCTGGCAATTCCTTAAAAATCAATTCCCCCGCTAACCCTATTAAAAAAAATTAAAATTCCTATACAACTAAGTTAACTGTAGTATAAATTGCGTAGTTATCTAAAGTTGGTTTCTTTATGTCCCTGATTGTCATTAACTACCTGTATCACTTGCCAGCACCTGAAGACTTTGATTGCATAGAAACAAAAGATTAGAAGTTCTAAAAACTATAAAAAAGCCCGCTTCTTGCCAGTCAAGTGAATGCTGTTAGGGCCGCTCTTTCGGATCTTGTCTGTTATCAAAAACAGAATGAATTACTATCTCATCTCCTTCAATTGTGTAGAATATGGAAAACGGAAATCTCCTAATAACGCATCCTCGAAAATTGGAATAGCATATTTGATACATCTTTGGGAAGCAGAGAATATTATTTAACGACACTTCAACACAATCCAAAAATTCGAAACCAAGACCTCTTCTTTGTTTTTCGTACCACTCAAATGCAAGCTCGACATCATCTTTTGCCCTATCAGTGTAGCGAAGATTCATTTGTGTTTTTCCCTCAGGTCATCATGAACATCTTTCCAATCATGAAGGTTTAGCTTACCACTCTTGTATTCACCATATCTTTTATCAAGCTCAACTTTTTGCCATTCTGGCATAGGTAACTCTGAATTGCTTCGAGCGATAGAATCCCAAATATCCTCAACAAGTATCAATTTTTCAGACAAACCTAGCTTATCTATTTCTTTTACGATCTCTTTTGTTTTCATATCATTACTCCATATTCAAAATGTTCTTTATTTTTAAAAAATAACAAAAAGCAAAAAGGGGACAGATTTATTATTTTTCACTTTCAACTTTTAACGGCCTTATGATAGGGACAATTTTCATGAAATTAGGACGTGAAATAAAATTGGGGACACCTATTGACATACAATAAAAGTGACTAAAGTAATTTATGTACAATTTAGCCTGCATTATTCACAAACTAAACAGCTAGTGCGGAAACAGCTAGAATTACTACTCAATTTTAGGAAACTGATACCAATAAACTACCGTATGAGAAAAACCATCTAAAGTTTCTTGTTTTCCTCCAAAAATCAGCTTAGTGGGAGAAAACATGATTCAATTATTGCTAAAGAGGCATACCTTTCCCCTTGGTATCAATTATTTAGATATTTTTGTTCTCTTTCACCTATTGCCTTTGCCTGTTCTACTGCTATGTGGGTGCCAGGTTTTCAAAAAGTTGAAGACATCGTATAAGTATTCTTTTTAAAGGATACGATGTTGGCAAGGCTACTTTAATTTTTGTCTTTAACTCACGAACGCATGCCCCTATCTTAAAGAATTTCAGACGTATTGTTTCCATTGTTGCATTTGCCCACTCGGAGTGCTTCAAGGCATGCGCCCGAAATGCATGGGTGAGAACATAAGCTGCTGAGTGTAAAAAGAGGCGAAATTGATTTGCCTCGAATTTGTGGCAAGAAGTTCTGTCTGACTTTAAGTACAGTTTATGATCTTTGATATATAATTCCGCTATTCCGCGGTGGCAATAGATCTGTTGGTATAATTCTATCGCTTTGGCTTGTTCCATGTCTGAGACTACAAATCGCACATTTTCTCCTTTTGAAGTCACTTCCACTT
>JACZYU010000159.1 GCA_022570935.1 Planctomycetota bacterium
TACTCATTCCAGCCGTTGAACGGATGTGTTTCTTCAGCTTAGATGCAACTACCAGTATTTCTTTCTCGTTATTAGAATCGCTCATAATATTCTCCTTGTTGAATAATCTTAAAATTGTTTACTGTTTAACGCTTAAGTTCTATAGTGCTATATATAATATAACAAAACCATTTCCTCGTCTTGTTCTGCAATCATTTCGTCATCAAAGGGTCAACCATTACGATTCCATCAACTCTCAAAAATTTGTTTTCGCTGCAGAATTATAAGAGCTACATTAACAGATGCAGAAGAAATTGCAAGTTTAAATAGCTGAGATATTGAGCAAAAAACGGATGGTATTACGGCAAAGAAAATTGCTTTTTTGCATACAATTAAGAAAATATGTTCGTTTGTATTTTATAATTTAATGTAAGTAATGATTTGCAGAGAGTTTTGTCAAAGTTTGTACCAGACATTAATGAATGAAGAATAGCAAACCTCCCTTTCCTTGACAAAAGCGCCGAAGATCTAATTCATCTTTACTAACAAGCTGTGTTACAATCCAGAATAACAATTCATTTGTGGCAAATGCCATAATGGCAGCAAAAAAAGTGGATCGTGGATTTGTGTGCCAATGTGGCAGAGGTAATATTCCCTTTGTATTTCTCGTAAGTTTTATCTGATATATCGCTTACGTAAATTTAAATTGTACCTGATCTTATAAAATAAGTTGGCATTTGTTTTGCTTTTATTGTTTTAGTTAATATTTTTCCTGTGGATAAGTAATTATGATGACATTATTGAAACGTGATAAAGCGAATTACAGGATTCTAATAACCGATGATGATGACGATTGTCGACATGGTTTAAATGAAATATTTGAACCGGAAGGCTATAAGACCTACCTGGCAAGTTGTGGGAGAGAGGCTGTTGAAATTGCTAAGCATAAATTGTTACATTTATTGATCTTGGATGTACACATGCCGGATTTCAGCGGTTTTGAAACATTTGAATTCATAAAGGAAGAAAAGAAGATGCAAATCCCATGTATTTTTGTATCTGCTGATACCTCCAAGGATCTGAAGTTTGAGGCATTTGAGGCAAATGCTTATACCTTAATTTCCAAGCCTATAAACATAGAGATAATAAAATATGCTGTAGAGCAATCACTTGAAAAGTTCTATTGGAAATAAATTCTAAATTATAAAGTTAATCAATTCAGGGAAAGGGGACAATAAACCATGAAGACAAAACCGTTAGGAGAAAAGATTTTGGTAAAGAGATTTGAAGCGGAAGAAAAGACTGCCGGAGGTATTCTGTTGCCGGATGCAGCCAAAGAAAAGCCAAAGGAGGGAAAGATTATTGCATTAGGTGATGGAAAATTACTGGACAGCGGTGAAAGAGCGAAATTTCAGGTCAAAAAAGGGGACAAAGTAGTCTTTACATCTTATGCAGGAACCGAGATTGATATTGATGGTGAAGAATACCTGTTAATGTCTGAGGATGATATTCTTGCTATAATTGAATAATTAGGAGAACAGAATGGCTGGTAAAAAGATACTGTGTGGTCATGAAGCTGGTATGGCCATAAAGAGCGGGATAAATAAATTGGCAGGGGCCGTCAAAATAACGATGGGGCCAAAAGGGAGAAACGTAATAATTGAGAAAAGCTTTGGCTCTCCAACAATAACAAAAGATGGTGTAACCGTTGCGACCGAACTGGAGTTTGAAGATCCATATGAGAACATAGGTGCACAGCTGGTAAAAGAAGTTGCGTCTAAAACGAGTGAAATTGCAGGTGACGGTACAACAACTGCAACTATATTGTCAGAGGCAATATATACAGAAGGATTAAAGTGCCTTGTGGCCGGGTCGAATCCGGTTGGAATTAAACGTGGAATTGAGAAAGCCGTTGAAGCTGTTATAAAAGAGCTTGTTAAGAAGAGTATTAGCGTCTCAGGAAAGAAGGAAATAGAGCAGGTAGGCACGATTGCGGCAAATAATGATCCGGAGATTGGAAAACTGATATCTGATGCCATGGATCAAGCTGGCAGGGATGGCGTTATAGCTGTTGAGGAAGGTAAGGGACTGGATACAACGGTGGAATTAGTTGAAGGGATGCAATTTGAGAAGGGATATCTATCTCCTTATTTTATTACAGATACGGAGAAGTTGCAGGCTGTTTACGAGGATCCGTATATTCTTGTTCATGAGAAAAAAATATCTTCTATAAAGGATCTATTGCCTATAGTGGAAAAGGTATCACAATCAGGAAAGCCGTTATTGATAATTGCTGATGATATGGATGGAGACGCCCTTACAACTCTCGTGGTCAATAAGATGCGGGGAACATTGAAATGTGTGGTAGTAAAGGCACCTGAATTTGGAGATAAACGAAAGGCTGTGCTCGAAGATATTGCTGCGTTAACGGGCGCTAATGCAATATTTGAGGATTTGGGGACAGGACTTGACAGTCTCAAGCTGTCTGATCTGGGTGGAGCTAAAAAGGTTGTTATAGACAAAGACTCTACAATGATAATAGAAGGTAGTGGCTCAAGAAAGGAGATTCAGGGCAGGGTCGAGCAAATAAAAAGTGAGATTGAAAATTCTACTTCAGATTATGATATAGAGAAATTGCAGGGGAGGTTGGCAAAATTCGCGGGTGGAATAGCGAAGATTAATGTTGGCGCTGCAACAGAGGCAGAGATGAAGGAAAAGAAGGCAAGATTAGAGGATGCGATGCATGCTACTAAAGCTGCTGTTGAAGAAGGAATCCTGCCGGGAGGAGGAGTAGCGCTTTTAAGAACAGTAAAGGCATTGAAAAAAGTAGAAGCAGGGCTTGATGAAGATGAAAAGGTTGGATTAAACATTTTACGAAAATCCCTGGAAGTGCCGCTTAAACAGATTGTAGAAAATGCAGGCCTTAATGGAGATCTGGTTGTTCAAAAGGTAAAAGAATTAGAAGGTAACACCGGTTTTGATGTTGTCAAAGAGAAGTATACAGATCTGGTTAAAGCAGGTGTGATAGATCCGACAAAGGTTGTAAGAATCGCGCTTCAAAATGCAGCAAGCATTGCGGGGTTGTTACTGACAACAAATGCTATAGTTTGCGATGCTCCTGAAGAAGAAGGATAAAAGAAATAAAAAAGAAGTATACGTTGAATAAATGTAAGAAATTTTATATTATAAATGCCATCTTTACAAAAAGATGGCATTTTTTTTTGTAAATTTCCGGTCAGCATTAAAAGCGGTACGATATGGACTTAAAACAATTGGGCAGGGAGATAGTTGAGATATCGTATAAAGAGGGAGAGTTTACCTTAAGCTCCGGCAGGAGTAGTACATATATATTCGACAAATACGCATTTGAAACCCGTCCAAAACTGCTGGATGCTATTGCAGAGGGCATGGCGAAGATGCTTAATAGTGATGTTTCTAGAATAGCCGGGATGGAATTGGGTGGTGTGCCGCTTGCAACAGCACTCTCTCTCAAGACAGGCCTGCCTTTTGTTATAGTAAGAAAAGGTAAGAAAGGGTATGGTATTGATCGACCAATAGAAGGAGACCTGCTTACTGAAGACAAGGTTGTTATTGTTGAGGACATTGCAACTACCGGTGCACAGGCATTATTTGCGGCAGGGGTTATCGAGGAGGCAGGAGCAAAAGTATCGAGTATTCTTTATGTAGTTGACAGGGAAGAGGGTGCAAGAGAAGGGATTGAGAGTAGAGGTTACAGATTTGAGGCGTTGTTTACAAAGTCAGGATTGGGTGTGGGATGAAGAAGAAAACCAGCAAATATGATAAATACCAGAGTCCGTTGGCAGAGAGATATGCCAGCGAAGAGATGAGCTATAATTTCTCAGATCAATTGAGATATAGTACGTGGCGAAAACTCTGGATTGCATTAGCGGAGACGCAGCGAACCCTTGGAATTAAGGCAATAACCAGAAAGCAAATTGATGAAATGATAAAATTCAGGGACAAGATAAACTTTGATGCGGCAAGGAAACATGAAATCAGAATGAAACATGATGTAATGGCACATATTCATGCTTATGGTGATCAGTGTCCTGATGCCAGTCCTATAATTCATTTAGGTGCAACAAGTGCATACGTTCAGGATAATGCAGATTTGATACTGCTTAGAAATGGCATGAAGATTTTGCTGAAGAAACTCGTTAATGTCATTGATGCACTTGTTGTGTTTTCCCATAAAAATAAAGACTTGATTACTCTGGGTTACACTCATTATCAGCCGGCACAGCTTACGACCGTGGGGAAGAGGGCATGCCTGTGGATGCAGGACTTTATTCTTGATATAGAAGACCTGGAAAACCGGATAGAAAATTTAAGATTCAGAGGCGCTAAAGGAACCATAGGCACACAGAACAGCTTTATGGTTCTGTTTAATAACGACGAAAAGAAGGTGAAGCAGCTTGACCGGCAGATATCAAAGAAAATGGGATTCGATAAAGTTCTTCCGATTACGGGCCAGGTTTATACCAGAAAGCTTGACAGTCAGATTTCAGATGTTTTATCGGGTATTGCTCAATCTGCACATAAGTTTGCAAATGATCTCAGGTTGTTGCACAACTTAAAAGAAATTGAAGAACCATTTGGTAAAAAGCAAATAGGTTCTTCTGCCATGCCATATAAAAGAAATCCTATGCGTTGTGAAAGGGTGACGTCTTTGGCCAGGTACATAATTTGTGATAGCATGAATACAGACCTTACGAGTGGGGCGCAGTGGTTTGAGAGGACACTGGATGATTCTGCAAACCGGCGGCTTGTGCTGCCGGAAATGTTTATTGCGACTGATGCAATGCTGGATATTGTTCTTGGTGTTGTCAGAGGCCTGACTGTTTATCCAAAAGTGATTGAGAGACGTGTCAATGAGGAATTACCCTTTTTGGCCTCAGAAAGTATATTGATGGAAGCGGTTAAGGCAGGTGGAAACCGGCAGAAACTCCATGAAAAAATACGTAAATATTCAATGGAGACCATTACGCTTATCAAAGAAAAAGGTGCGGATAATGATTTTATGGAGCGAATCATAAGAGATGAAGATTTCGCAGAAATTAAAGACAAGTTATCCGACATATTAAATCCAAAGAATTTTATTGGGAGGGCGCCTAAACAGGTGACTGAGTATATCACAGAAGTTGCCAAACCTTTACTTAGAAAGTTCAAGAAATTACTTGGTATAAAGATTGAATTCAGGGTATGAAAATGGCGATAAGTTCAAACAAGGGATTAGGCTTTATTTTGATAACTAATAGGAAAATCTGCGAAGCAAAGCTTCCTGATATAATAAGCCAGGCCATTGATGGTGGAGTTGAAACCGTTCAGTTGAGGGAAAAAGGC